>NZ_JAUSYD010000001.1:6575319-6890076 GCF_030816615.1 Streptomyces sp. B1I3 | reverse complement strand
TTCTCGTCATGGACCGAATCGCAGGGCATCACCCTCTATCCGGCTCAGGAGGAGGCACTGATCGAGGTGGTCTCCGGCGCGAACGTGATCCTTTCGACCCCCACCGGCTCCGGGAAGAGCCTGGTGGCGGCCGGCGCCCACTTCACCGCGCTGGCCCAGGACAAGGTGACGTTCTACACGGCCCCGATCAAGGCCCTGGTCTCGGAGAAGTTCTTCGACCTCTGCAAGCTCTTCGGTACGGAGAACGTCGGCATGCTGACCGGCGACGCCTCGGTCAACGCCGACGCCCCGGTCATCTGCTGCACCGCGGAGGTGCTCGCCTCCATCGCGCTGCGTGACGGCAAGTACGCCGACATCGGCCAGGTGGTGATGGACGAGTTCCACTTCTACGCGGAGCCGGACCGGGGCTGGGCCTGGCAGATCCCGCTGCTGGAGCTTCCGCAGGCACAGTTCGTGCTGATGTCGGCGACGCTCGGCGACGTCTCGATGTTCGAGCAGGACCTGACCCGCCGGACCGGGCGGCCGACCTCCGTGGTGCGTTCCGCGACGCGGCCGGTTCCGCTGAGCTACGAGTACCGGCTGACCCCGATCACGGAGACGCTCACCGAACTGCTGGACACCCGGCAGTCGCCCGTCTACATCGTGCACTTCACCCAGGCCGCGGCCGTCGAGCGCGCCCAGTCGCTGATGAGCATCAACATGTGCTCGAAGGAGGAGAAGGAGAAGATCGCCGACCTGATCGGCAACTTCCGCTTCACCACCAAGTTCGGCCAGAACCTGTCCCGTTATGTCCGCCACGGGATCGGAGTGCACCACGCGGGGATGCTCCCCAAGTACCGCCGCCTGGTCGAGAAGCTGGCGCAGGCGGGCCTGCTGAAGGTGATCTGCGGTACGGACACCCTGGGCGTCGGCGTCAACGTACCGATCCGCACCGTGCTCTTCACCGCTCTCACCAAGTACGACGGCACCCGGGTGCGTACGCTGCGCGCGCGGGAGTTCCACCAGATCGCCGGCCGCGCCGGCCGGGCCGGGTTCGACACCGCCGGCTTCGTCGTCGCACAGGCCCCCGAGCACGTCATCGAGAACGAGAAGGCCGTCAAGAAGGCGGGCGACGACCCCAAGAAGAAGCGCAAGGTGGTCCGCAAGAAGGCGCCCGAGGGCTTCATCGCCTGGTCGGAGACCACCTTCGACAAGCTGATCCAGTCCGATCCGGAGCCGCTGACCTCGCGCTTCCGGGTCACGCACACGATGCTGCTCTCGGTGATCGCCCGCCCGGGGAACGCCTTCGATGCGATGCGTCACCTGCTGGAGGACAACCACGAGCCCCGCAGGGCGCAGCTGCGGCACATCCGGCGGGCCATCGCCATCTACCGGTCGCTGCTCGACGGCGGTGTGGTGGAGCAGCTCGCCACGCCGGACGCCGAGGGCCGGATCGTACGGCTCACCGTCGATCTGCAGCAGGACTTCGCGCTCAACCAGCCGCTGTCCACCTTCGCCCTGGCCGCCTTCGACCTGCTGGACGCCGAATCCCCCTCGTACGCCCTGGACATGGTCTCCGTCGTCGAGTCGACGCTCGACGACCCGCGGCAGATCCTCGCCGCCCAGCAGAACAAGGCACGGGGCGAGGCCGTCGGGCAGATGAAGGCGGACGGAATCGAGTACGAGGAGCGGATGGAGCGGCTCCAGGAGGTCACGTACCCGAAGCCGCTGAGCGAGCTGCTCTGGCACGCGTACGACGTGTACCGCACGAGCCACCCGTGGGTGAGCGACCACCCGGTGTCGCCGAAGTCGGTGATCCGGGACATGTTCGAGCGGGCCATGACCTTCACGGAGTTCACGTCGAACTACGAGCTGGCCCGTACCGAGGGAATCGTGCTGCGCTATCTGGCGAGCGCGTACAAGGCACTCGAGCACACCATCCCGGACGACCTGAAGTCCGAGGACCTGGAGGACCTGATCGCCTGGCTCGGCGAGATGGTGCGTCAGGTGGACTCCAGTCTGCTGGACGAGTGGGAGCAGCTGGCCAACCCGGACGTGGAGACCGCCGAGCAGGCGCAGGAACGGGCCGACGAGGTCAAGCCGGTCACGGCCAACGCCCGCGCCTTCCGGGTCCTGGTGCGCAACGCGATGTTCCGCAGGGTGGAGCTGGCCGCACTGGACCGCGTCCGCGAACTGGGCGAGCTGGACGCCGATTCGGGCTGGGACGAGGACGCCTGGGGCGAGGCGATGGACGGCTACTGGGACGCGCACGACGACCTCGGTACCGGTCCGGACGCGCGTGGCCCGAAGCTGCTGAAGATCGACGAGGACCCGGAGCACGGTCTGTGGCGGGTGTGGCAGGCCTTCGCCGACCCGGCCGGCGACCACGACTGGGGCATTGGCGCGGAGGTCGATCTGGCGGCCTCCGACCAGGAGGGCCGGGCGGTCGTCCGGGTCACGGCCGTGGGTCAGCTGTGACCGGGCACCGATCAGGCGAAGAGGAGACGCACCGCATGACGAACCCCGCCGAGCGCCTGGTCGACCTGCTCGACCTGGAGCGGATCGAGGTCAACATCTTCCGTGGCCGCAGCCCCGAGGAGTCCCTGCAGCGGGTCTTCGGGGGGCAGGTCGCGGGGCAGGCGCTGGTCGCGGCCGGCCGCACGACCGACGGGGACCGCCCCGTCCACTCGCTGCACGCCTACTTCCTGCGGCCCGGCCGCCCGGGCGTGCCCATCGTGTACGACGTCGAGCGGGTGCGGGACGGCCGGTCCTTCACCACCCGGCGGGTGACGGCCGTGCAGCAGGGCCGGACGATCTTCAACCTCACGGCGTCGTTCCACCGCCCCGAGGAGGCGGGCTTCGAACACCAGCTGCCGCCCGCCCGCACGGTCCCCGGCCCGGAGGAGCTGCCGACGGTCGCCGACGAGGTGCGCGAGCACCTGGGCGCACTGCCGGAGGCACTGGAGCGGATGGCCCGTCGGCAGCCCTTCGACATCCGCTACGTCGACCGGCTGCGCTGGACACGGGAGGAGACCGAGGACGCCGACCCGCGCAGCGCCGTGTGGATGCGCGCGGTCGGCCCGCTGGGGGACGACCCACTGGTGCACACCTGCGCGCTGACGTACGCGAGCGACATGACGCTGCTGGACGCCGTCCGGATCCCGGTCGAGCCGCTGTGGGGGCCGCGGGGCTTCGACATGGCGTCGCTGGACCACGCCATGTGGTTCCACCGGCCGTTCCGTGCGGACGAATGGTTCCTGTACGACCAGGAGTCGCCGATCGCGACGGGCGGCCGGGGTCTGGCGCGAGGTCGTATCTACGACCGCCAGGGACAATTGCTGGTGTCCGTGGTGCAGGAGGGGCTCTTCCGGCGGCTCGGCGACGCCTAGGGCGGGTTTCGAAAGTAGCGTCGTCTGCCCGAAGGGCAGGCGGGACTTTCGAAACACGCCCTAGCGGTGCTTGCTCGGTGCGGATCAGGTGCCGGGCAGCGGGTCCTGGTCCACCCCGTGCCGTCGGGTGCGGATGTCCGGCCCGGCGGGGTGCAGCTTGGCGTCGCAGGCCGGGCCCAGGCCGGTGCGGCGTGACTCCGTGCCGGTGAGGGGGCGCCCGCACAGGGCGCAGCGCACCGGGCGGGGGGCCTCGCGGCGGCGGGCTTCCGGCTGCGGTCCGGGGAAGAGGGCGGGCAGGGGTTCGGGGGATTCCACCTACGGATCCTCTCAGGCGGGTACGACACATCACGGAGAGGCACAGCGGTGAGCAGGGTACTGAGGACGGGGCCCGTGCCACGCGGCGCGGGGGCGGTGGCCGAGGCCGGCGCGCCTGCTCCGGCGGTGCAGCTGGTGCTGTGCGCGGACGGCTCGGGGCCGGAGCGTGTGGTGGCGTACGTGGAGCGCGAACTGCCGCCGGGCGGGATACCCGCGTACCGGGCAGCACGGGGCAGCGGTGCGCGCTCCTTCGTGCTGTGGGCGGACGAGCACCGCCGGCAGCGGCTGGCCACCCTGGTGACCGTGTCGGCCGGGAGCGGTGTCGCGACGTATCAGGTGCTCGGCGCGCACGGCGAGCCCATCGGCACGATCGTCCGCGAGAAGGCACTGCGAGGCAGGGGCCTGCGTACCCGCTGGACGGTGACGCCGGCGGGCGGCGTGGACGCGGTGGGCTTCAAGGGCCGGACCTTCTGGTGGTTCGTGTGGTGGCTGCTTTCCCCGCTCCAGACGTTGATCATTGTACTAAGCCTGTTCAGCGGTGACGGCGACGCGGCGCGTGGGCCGCGTCGCATCGTGTGGCGTGCGGGCGGGGAGGTGCCGCTGGAGTTCAGGTCGAAGGGCGACGCGCTGCACCTGCACGCGCCCGGATACGACTGGCGTCTGGGGGCGGCGCTCGTGGCCGTGCTGCGCACGTTCGACAGCTGGCTGCTCGGCCGGGAGTGGGACGACAAGAAGGAGTGACGGCCGGCCCCGCCGCCGGCCGAGCACCTCGCCGGCTCCGTCGGCCGGTATGAACCGCGTGGCGGGCACGGCGGTGCGGATGGTGGAGCTGATCGCGGGTACGGCCCGCGACCGTCGGGTGGCAGTCGCACGGAGCCCCCGCGCTCGCAGTCGGGCAGCGTGGCGAAGTCGCTCGGCAAGCCGGGCCGGGTGCGGCGAACCGGTCGACGACGCCCCGCGCGAAACCGGCGCACGCGTCTGCAGGTCGACCACCGGACCGTGCCCCACTATGGGAGGG
This sequence comes from Streptomyces sp. B1I3, assembly GCF_030816615.1. Lineage (NCBI taxonomy): Bacteria > Bacillati > Actinomycetota > Actinomycetes > Kitasatosporales > Streptomycetaceae > Streptomyces > Streptomyces sp. B1I3. Next base: position 6,885,375 of record NZ_JAUSYD010000001.1, on the reverse strand, counting down.
TATCGGCGCATGACCGTCGAATATCAGGCGTACCCTCGCGCCGGCCACTGCCCGACAGCCGTACCCGGAGTGTTCCCCCGGCCTCGCGGCGGTGCGGCGTGGACATGATCCACGTCCGCGCCGTCAGCCCCGTGGACCTCACCGACCGGGTCGAGGAGCTGCTCGCGCGGGACCCGTACGTGCTCAACCTGATCGTGCAGCGGGGCGCCGTACGCAACCCCGACGGCGACTCCGTCGCGTGCGACGTGCTGACGGGGGCCGCGAACGAAGTCCTGCGCGGCCTGCGGGAGCTCCAGGTCGACCTGCGCGGATCTCTCGTCATCGAGCCGGTGGACATGGCTTTCTCCGGGCGGGCCTCGGAAAGCGCGACACGCGGGCTGGGGGCGCTCGCCAACGCGCCGGTCTGGGACCAGGTGGAGGCGCGCATCCGGTCCGAGGGAAGGTACGCACCGAGCTTCTACTTCTACCTGGTCATCGCGGGCCTCATCGGTTCGGTCGGCATCGTGACCAACTCCCAGATCCTGATCGTCGCGGCGATGGTCGTCGGCCCCGAGTACGGGGCGATCGTCGCCGTGGCCCTGGGCATCGACAGGAGGAACCGCGCCATGGTCCGCACCGGGCTGTCCGCCCTGTGCGGGGGCCTCCTCCTGACGATCGCGGTCACCCTCCTCTTCAGCCTGCTCATCCGCGCGTTCGGTCTTCAGTCGGACGCCTTCGACCTGGGACTGCGTCCGGTCTCGGACCTGATCAACACCCCCAACTTCTTCTCCTTCGCCGTCGCGGCCCTGGCCGGCGTCGTGGGCATCGTCTCCCTCACGGAGGCCCGCACGAGCGCCCTGCTCGGGGTGTTCATCTCCGTGACGACCATCCCGGCCGCCGCGGCCATCAGCGTCTCCACCGCATTCGCCAGCTGGTCGGAGGCACGGGGCTCGCTCATCCAGCTCCTGGTCAACATCACGGTGCTGATCGTGGTGGGCGCGGCCGCTCTCAGGTGCCAGCGGGCGATCTGGCGGAGGGTGGGCCGGACCCGGGACGGCGGCCGGGGCTGAGGCCGCGGGCCCGCCGGACCCTCGCCGATCCGGGTGGCCGGATCCCGCCCGGCCACCGGAATCGTGTCCCGAGCGGTACTCCGCCCGGACGGGCGGGACCACCGGGCGCCGGTCGATGTGGTGGCCGCGGGTCGCCTCCCCGCAGCCGGGGACGGTGTGACGTGGCCGCCCCTGATTCACCTCCCCTCGACAGCGGGTGCATAGCGGATATGAGGGGACATCGTGGTATCACCGTGGGGACCCGGCGGGCAGTACGGCCCTGCCGGGACCCGAGACCGAGGAGACCATGGCCATGTCGGCCCAACCGGTCGGAGCACCCGGCGCGGAGGCCCCGGATCCGCTCACGGTGGTCCGCAGCCGGGGGTACGCGGTACTCCTGCTCATGGTGGCCGCCCTCGGAATCCCCGTCTCCGCCGCGGCGTTCGGCTTCCTGGCGCTCGTCCACGAGCTCCAGTCCCTGACCTACGAGGACCTCCCCCGCGCGCTGGGCTTCGACGGCACGCCGTCGTGGTGGCCGGTGCCCCTGCTCGCCGTGGCCGGCCTGCTGACGGGAGCGGCCGTCCGCCACCTCCCGGGGACGGGCGGACACGAACCGGCCCACGGTTTCGTGAACACCGGTGCACCGACGGCCGCGGAACTCCCGGGGGTCGCGCTCGCCGCCCTGGCGAGCCTCGGCCTCGGTGCGGTCCTCGGCCCGGAGGCCCCCCTCATCGCCCTCGGCGGTGGGCTGGCCGCGTACGCGGTGCGCCTGCTCAAACCCGGCATCCAGCCGAGCGCCGGCGCCATGGTGGCGGCGGCAGGGAGTTTCGCCGCCGTCAGCGCCCTGCTGGGATCACCGCTTCTCGGCGCGTTCCTGCTGATGGAGGCATCCGGTCTCGCCGGGATGACGCTCGGCCTCGTGCTCGTGCCGGGGCTCCTCGCCTCGGGCATCGGCTCGCTCATCTTCATCGGCCTCGGGTCGTGGACCGGGCTGGGGACGTACTCCCTGGCTCTCCCCCACGTGCCGCACACCTCGCAGCCCACCGTCGCCGAGTTCGCCTGGGCCGTCGCCCTCGGAGTCGCCGCGGCCGTCACGGGCACGGGCATCAGGAGACTCTCCCTCGCCCTGCGGGAACGGGTCGCGCAGCGGCGGATGATCGCGACCGTGGTGATGGGCCTGACCGTCGGTGTACTCGCGCTCCTCTACGCCGAGAGCACGGGGAGGAACGCGTCCGAGGTGCTGTACTCGGGCCAGGACGCCCTCGGCGGTCTGCTCGCCGAGGACGCCACGTACACCGTGGGGACACTCCTCGTGCTGATCGTCTGCAAGGCGCTCGCGTACTCCGCGTCGCTGAGCGCCTTCAGGGGCGGCCCCATCTTCCCTTCGATGTTCCTCGGAGCGGCGGGCGGGCTGGCACTGTCCCACCTGCCCGGACTCGACGCCGTGCCGGGTTTCGCGATGGGCATCGGTGCCATGTGCGTGGCGATGCTCAGGCTGCCGATGACGTCGGTGCTGCTGGCGACGCTGCTGCTGGGATCCGAGGGCGTCACCGCGATGCCGCTCGTGATCGTCGCCGTCGTGGTCTCCTACGTCCTCGTGCTCAGGCTCGAGCGTCCCTCTGCGGCCCCGCGCACAGCGCCCAGATGACGAAGACGTTGATCGCGATGAGGACGATGGACCAGAACGGGTAGTACGGGAGCCACAGGAAGTTGGCGACGGCCAGGAGTCCCGCGAGCAGGACACCGACGGCGCGCGCCCAGAGGGCACCGCTGAAGAGTGCGCATCCGGCGAGGACGACGACGATTCCCAGGATGAGATGCACCCAGCCCCAGCCCGTCAGGCTGAACTGGAACACGTAGTTGCGCGTCGAGACGAACAGGTCGTCCTTGGCGATGGCGGCGATCCCCTCGAAGACGGCCATGGCTCCGCCGAAGATCATCATCACCGCCGCGAAGACGGTCCAGCCGGACGTGGCGGCTTTGCGCGTTCCCGTCGAGTCGTGACCCGTTCGTGACCCACTCATGCTTCCAGCCATGTCGTCCTCCTAGATGTGCAGCCGATGCGCGGCACGGGCGTGCCGTTTTGCGGCTCATACGCCCCTTATCAGGCTGACACGCCATCACCCGATCGGCATGCGGACGGCTCCCCTTTCGTCTCCACCCAGGGATATGATCCCGGATATGAGAGAAGAGCCCGCACCGGAGTCGGTCGACACCCGGCTCGCGGCCCGGCTGGGAGAGCTGCGCACCGAACGCGGCTGGTCCCTGGAGGAGCTGTCGGGCCGGGCCGGGGTGAGCCGCTCGACCCTGTCGCGCCTGGAGCGCGGCGAGCTGAGTCCCACGGCCGCCGTGCTCGGTCAGCTCTGCACGGTGTACGGGCGGACGATGTCGCGCCTGCTGATGGAGGTCGAGGCGGAACCCCCCCAGGTGGTGCGGGCCGCGCAGCAGCTGGTGTGGCGGGACGAGCGGTCCGGGTTCGTGCGCCGCTCCGTCTCGCCTCCGCACGCGGGGCTGCGCGCGGAGCTCGTCGAGGGCACGCTCGACGCGGGCTCCGTCGTCTCGTACGAGAACGCGCCCGTTCCCGGTGTGGAGCAGCACATCTGGGTACTCGAGGGCACGGTCGAGATCACCGTGGACGCCACCGTGCACACCCTGCGTCCCGGGGACTGTCTGCGCTTCCGTCTGCGCGGGCCCTCCCGGTTCCGCTGCCCCGGCCCGGAACGGGTCCGCTACGCCCTGATGATCGTCCTGCCGTGACGTCGCCCCGCCGGCTCGTCACCGGCCGGCATGGCGCCGGCCGTGAACACGAAAGGTCCGCTCCATGACCGAGATCGTCCCCGTCTCCGGACCCGAACTCGTCACCTATGCCGACGAACTGGCCGCTCTGCTGATCGAGACCGTGGAAGGCGGTTCCTCGGTGGGCTTTCTGGCACCGCTCGACCGGGGCACCGCCGCCACCTGGTGGCGGGAACGCGCCGCCTCCGTCGACGCCGGACACCACCAGGTGTGGATCGCCCGGGACGGCGAGCGGGTGGTCGGCTCGATCGGCCTGGTCAAACCGGCTCTGCCCAACGCCCGCCATCGGGCCGAGGTCGCCAAGCTGATGGTTCGCCCGTCGGCCCGCGGACACGGCATCGGCCGCTCCCTGCTCGCGGCGGTGGAGCGGTCGGCCGCCGACGAGGGACTGACGCTGCTGATCCTGGACACCGAGACCGGAAGCCCGGCCGAGAAGCTGTACCGCTCGTCGGGCTGGACGGAATGCGGGTCCGTCCCGGCGTACGCGGGCGACCCCGAAGGGGTCCTCAGGTCGACCACGTTCTACTACAAGACCGTCGGCCCCCTGGGTCCGCGACCCGCACAATGAGCAGTGACGTCACGCTAACGAGGAGAACACCCATGTCCCTGCACGACATCCAGCTCCGCACCCTCACCGGCGAGCCGACCACCCTGGGCGCCTACAAGGGCTCGGCGGTCCTGCTGGTCAACGTCGCCTCCCGGTGCGGCCTCACCCCGCAGTACGCGGGGCTGGAGCGGCTGCAGAAGGAGTACGGGGACCGTGGCTTCACCGTGCTCGGGGTTCCCTGCAACCAGTTCGCGGGCCAGGAACCCGGCACCGCCGAGGACATCCAGACCTTCTGCTCCACGACGTACGGGGTCAGCTTCCCGCTCCTGGAGAAGACCGACGTCAACGGCGAGGAGCGGCACCCCCTGTACACCGAGCTGACGAAGCTCGCGGACGCCGAGGGTGCGGCCGGTGACGTCCAGTGGAACTTCGAGAAGTTCCTGATCTCCCCGGCCGGTGAGCCGGTGGCCCGCATCCGCCCGCGGACCGAGCCGGAGGCTCCCGAGGTCGTCGCGGCCATCGAGGCGCAGCTGCCGCAGCGGTGACGAAACGCGCAAGGGCCGGACCGGCATCCGGTCCGGCCCTTGCGCCGCGCTAGCGGATGGGCATCCCCGACAGGGTCCGGGCGATCACCAGGCGCTGGATCTCGCTCGTGCCCTCGAAGATGGTGTAGATCGCCGCGTCCCGGTGCATGCGCTCCACGGGGTATTCCCGGGTGTAGCCGTTGCCACCGAGGATCTGCACGGCCTGGGCCGTGACGGACTTCGCCGTCTCGCTCGCGTAGAGCTTCGACATCGACCCCTCCGCCGAGGTGAACGGCTTGCCGGCGCTCGCCATCCAGGACGCGCGCCAGACCAGCAGCCGGGCGGCGTCGATCTGCGTACGCATGTCGGCCAGCTGGAAGGCGATGCCCTGGTTGTCGATGATGGGGCGGCCGAACTGGGTCCGGGTCTTCGCGTAGTCGAGGGCGACCTCGTAGGCGGCGCGGGCCGTACCGACGGCCATCGCGCCGACGGCCGGGCGGGAGGCCTCGAACGTCGCCATCGCCGCGTTCTTGACCCGCTCGCCGCCGGCCGCGGCGCGCTCGCGGGCGCGGGCCAGGCGCTCGTCGAGCTTCTCCTTGCCGCCGAGCAGGCAGTGTCCGGGCACCCGGACGTCCTCGAGGACGACCTCGGCGGTGTGGGAGGCGCGGATGCCGTGCTTCTTGAACTTCTGCCCCTGGGAGAGGCCCGGCGTGGCCGGCGGGACGATGAAGGAGGCGTGCCCCTTCGACCCGAGCTCCGGGTCGACGACCGCGACGACGACATGGACATTGGCGATGCCGCCGTTGGTCGCCCACGTCTTCGTCCCGTTGAGGACCCATTCGTCCTTGGCGGCGTCGTACACCGCGCGGGTGCGCATCGAGCCGACGTCCGAGCCCGCGTCAGGTTCGGAGGAACAGAAGGCGGCGACCTTCACGTCGTCCGCGTCCCCGTACATCTGGGGGATCCAGGTGCCGATCTGCTCCTCGGTGCCGTTGGCGAGGACGCCGACGGCGGCCAGGCCCGTCCCGACGATCGACAGGGCGATACCCGCGTCACCCCAGAAGAGCTCTTCCATAGCCACGGGGATGCCGAGACCCGTAGGGTCGAAGAACTGCTGGGCATAGAAGTCGAGGGAGTAGATGCCCACCTTGGCCGCCTCCTGGATGACGGGCCAGGGCGTTTCCTCACGCTCGTCCCACTCCGAGGCGGCCGGGCGGATCACGTCGGCGGCGAAGCCGTGAAGCCAGTCACGGACCTGCTTCTGGTCATCGTTGAGCTCGAGCGTGAACTCGGCCATGTTCCCTCCATGCACTTCCGGATCAACCGTACGTTACTCGCGGTAACAACAGTCTGTTACCGACAAGTAGCCACTGTCAACCGGTCAGCCGCGGATCCGCGCGCAGCGGGGCGGGGTGTTACGTTTCCCGGGCGCCAGGAGCGCACGCAGGACAGCCGGCCGGGGCGGGGAGAGACACGATGGAGACCACACGAGGGGCCGAACGGCAGCGGACCGCGGCCGAGCGCCGCCGCCGGGAGCTGCTCGAGGCCGCGGACCGGGTGGTGCTCAGGGACGGCCCGCAGGCGTCGATGAACGCGATCGCCGCGGAGGCCGGGATCACCAAACCCATCCTCTACCGCCACTTCGGCGACAAGGGCGGGCTGTACCGCGCACTCGCCAAGCGCCACACCGACGCCCTGCTGAGTGCCCTGCGGGCCGCGCTCGACGCCCCCGCGGAGCGGCGCGCGCGCGTCGAGGCGACGCTGGACACCTACCTCGCCGCGATCGAGGCGCGCCCGCAGGTCTACCGGTTCCTCATGCACCCGGCCGACGACGCGGCCCCCGCACCTGAACAGGGATTCGACGTCGGCCGGCACTCCGCCCCCCTGCTGCGCCGCCTCGGCGAGGAGCTGGGCAAGGTGATCGTCGAACGGATCGACCTCGGCCCGGACAGCGAGCAGATGGCCCGCATCTGGGGCCACGGCATCGTCGGCATGATGCACGCGGCCGGGGACTGGTGGCTGGGCGACCGCCCGTGTTCCCGCGAGCAGTTGGTACGCAGCCTCGCCGACCTCATCTGGGGCAGGCTGGCCGACGCGGGCGACCTGCCGGGCGGCCCGGGCTTCTGAAGCGACGGCCGGCGTCAGCCGGCCCGCCCCCACGGCGCACGGCGGGCCGCACGCAGTGCCCTGGCGCGGCGCAGCCCGGTCAGCCGGTCCGTGTAGACGCGGCCGTCCAGATGGTCGCACTCGTGCTGGAGGCAGCGGGCGAACCAGCCCGTACCCGTGATCCGCACGGGCTCCCCCGTCACGGTCATGCCCTCGACCACCGCACGGTCGAAACGCGGGGTACCGGCTTCGATGCCGGGAAGTGAAAGACATCCCTCCGGGCCGCGTACGGTGATCCCGTCCGCCTCGACGAGTACGGGATTGACGACATGGCCCAGGTGCCGCACCTCCTCGTCATCCGGGCAGTCGTAGACGAACACCTTGAGCGGGACGCCGATCTGGTTGGCGGCGAGCCCGACGCCCTGGGCGGCGTACATGGTGGCGAACATGTCCTCGACCAGCCGGGCCAGCGAGGGGCCGAAGTCGCTGACGTCCTCGCAGGGGCTGTGGAGCACCGGGTCGCCGAGCAGGCTCATGGCGTGCACGAGACCGGAACTGCCGGGGATCGGGCGGTTTCGCATGGGCAGAAGCGTACGTTCCACGTCACCTCCACGTTCCGCGTGGTGCCGCGGTGCGGTCGTGGCGCCGGACATCGATAGGCTGGGCGCGGACCGATGCAAGGAGGATCTAGGACGATGGCAGGCAACACGGAGCCGTTGTCGCCGCGGGCCAAGCTCGCCGTGACGGCGGGCAAGGCCGCGGCGGCGGTGTCGCGCGCTGCGGGGCGCGGCAGCGGATCGGTGATCGGCGGCCGGGTGGCGCTCAAGCTCGACCCCGACCTGCTGGGGCGGCTGGCGCAGCACCTGGACGTGATCCTCGTGTCCGCGACGAACGGAAAGACCACCACCACGCGGCTGATCGCCGAGGCGCTCCGCGCCGCGGGCCCCGTCGTGTCGAACGCGCTCGGCGCCAACATGCCCGCGGGGATCACTTCCGCGCTGGCGGGCGGTTCGGACGCGAAGTACGGCGTGATCGAGGTCGACGAGAAGTACCTCGCCGGGGTCGCCCGCGACACCACCCCGAAGGTGATCGCGCTGCTCAACCTCTCCCGCGACCAGCTGGACCGGGCGGCCGAGACCCGGATGCTGGCCGAGAAGTGGCGTGAGGGCCTCTCCGGCTCCAAGGCCGTGATCGTGGCCAACGCGGACGACCCGCTGATCGTCTGGGCGGCTTCCTCCTCGCCCAACGTCGTGTGGGTCGCGGCGGGACAGGCGTGGAAGGACGACGCCTGGTCCTGCCCGTCCTGCGGCGGCGTGATGCAGCGCCCCGGCGACGACTGGTTCTGCGGCGAGTGCGGTTTCCGCCGCCCCGCCCCGAGCTGGGCGCTCAACGGCGACTACGTCCTGGACCCGCACGGTTCGGCGTGGCCGATCCACCTGCAGCTGCCGGGCCGGGCCAACAAGGCCAACGCCACCAGCTCGGCCGCCGTGGCCGCCGTCTTCGGCGTGCCGCCGCAGGTGGCGCTGGAGCGCATGTACCAGGTGCAGGCCGTGGCGGGCCGGTACGACGTGGTCTCCTTCCTCGGCCGTGAGCTGCGGTTGCTGCTGGCGAAGAACCCCGCGGGCTGGCTGGAGACGTTCTCCCTCATCGATCCGCCGCCCACGCCGGTGATCCTCTCGGTGAACGCCCGGGGCGCCGACGGCACGGACACCTCCTGGCTGTGGGACGTCGACTACACCCAGCTGTACGGCCACCCGATCTTCGTGCTCGGTGACCGCAAGCTGGACCTCGCGGTCCGCCTCGAGGTCGCCGGACTCGACTTCCGCGTCTGCGAGACCCTGGACGAGGCCGTCCAGATGGCCCCGCCCGGCCGCATCGAGGTCATCGCCAACTACACCGCCTTCCAGGATCTGCGCCGTCGTGTCGGCAACTGACCCCCGCGCGGGCCACCCCCGGAGAGGACGAAGCATGAGCAACAACGGTCTGCGGCTGGTGTGGGTCTACCCCGACCTCCTCAGCACCTACGGCGACCAGGGCAACGCCCTGGTGGTGGAGCGCCGGGCGCGGCAGCGCGGCCTCGACGTGGCGCGCGTCGACGTACGCAGCGACCAGCCCATCCCGACCTCGGGCGACATCTACCTGATCGGTGGCGGTGAGGACCGGCCGCAGCGCCTGGCGGCGGAGCGGCTGCGCCGCGACGGCGGACTGAGCAGGGCCGCGTCCAACGGCGCGATCATCTTCTCGGTCTGCGCGGGCTACCAGATCCTCGGCCACGAGTTCATCAACGACCTCGGCGAGCGCGAGCCCGGCCTCGGCCTGCTCGACGTGGTCTCCACGCGGGGCGAGGGCGCGCGGTGTGTCGGCGACGTGCTCGGCGACATCGACCCGAACCTGGGGCTGCCGCCGTTGACCGGATTCGAGAACCACCAGGGCGTCACCCACCTCGGCCCGACCGCCAGGCCCTTCGCCCGTACGCGTATCGGCCGGGGCAACGGCACGGGAGACGGTACCGAGGGCGCGTACAACGACACGGTCTTCGGCACGTACATGCACGGTCCCGTGCTGGCGCGCAATCCGCTGATCGCGGACCACCTGCTGAAGCTGGCGCTCGACGTGAACGCGTTGCCGCCGACCGACGACCGGTGGTACGAGGCGCTGCGTGCCGAGCGGATCGCCTCGGCGACCCAGCCCGCCTGACGTCCACCGGCCGTCCGTCAGCCTCCCGGGTGGCCCTCTTGCCGACAGGGCGTGCACGCCCGGGAGGTCTTGTGGACGGCCGGTGGACGTCCAGCAGTCGGACGGTGGTTTCGGTCCCGCCCCCTTGCGCCGGTAGGGTGGCGGGGATCCAACCGGACGACGTGGTCCGGTCGTCGGCCCACGTTGCAAAGGTTCTCCGGGCAATGCGAATTGGTGTGCTCACCTCCGGCGGCGACTGCCCCGGCCTCAACGCCGTCATCCGTTCCGTCGTGCACCGTGCAGTGGTCGACCACAGCGACGAGGTCATCGGCTTCCACGACGGCTGGAGGGGCCTCCTCGAGTGCGACTACCGCAAGCTCGACCTCGACGCGGTCGGCGGAATCCTCGCCCGGGGCGGCACCATTCTCGGCTCCTCCCGGGTCCAGCCCGCGCATCTGCGTGACGGCGTGGAGCGGGCCAAGGGCCACGTCGCCGACCTCGGCCTCGACGCGATCATCCCCATCGGCGGCGAGGGCACGCTGAAGGCGGCCAATCTGCTCTCCGAGGCGGGGCTGCCCATCGTCGGTGTGCCCAAGACCATCGACAACGACATCGCCTCCACCGATGTGACGTTCGGCTTCGACACGGCCGTAGGGGTCGCGACGGAGGCGCTCGACCGTTTGAAGACGACTGCCGAATCGCACCAGCGGGTGCTGATCGTCGAGGTCATGGGGCGGCACACCGGCTGGATCGCCCTGCACTCGGGCATGGCGGCGGGCGCCCACGCCATCGTGGTCCCCGAGCGGCCCTTCGACATCGACGAGCTGACCGCCCTCGTCGGTCAGCGCTTCTCGGACGGCAAGAAGTTCGCGATCGTCGTCGTCGCGGAGGGCGCCAAGCCGCGCGCGGGCTCCATGGAGTTCGACCAGGGCAAGAAGGACATCTACGGTCACGAGCGCTTCGCCGGCATCGCGACGCAGCTCTCCGGCGAGCTCGAGCAGCGCCTCGGCAAGGAGGCCCGCCCGGTGATACTGGGCCACGTCCAGCGCGGTGGTACCCCGACCGCGTACGACCGGGTCCTCGCCACCCGCTTCGGCTGGCACGCGGTGGAGGCGGCGCACCGCGGCGAATTCGGCATGATGACGGCGCTACGCGGTACCGACATCAGGATGGTTCCCCTGGCCGCGGCCGTGGAGACCCTGAAGACGGTCCCGGCCGAGCGTTACGCCGAGGCACAGGTCGTCCTCTGACGGACGCGGCGCTCCATGGACTGCCCCCGGCCGCATCTGCGGCCGGGGGCAGTTCTACTCTGGACCGGACAACCGGCACGAAACGGGGACGTCCCCAGCGGGAGTGAACAGATGGAGCACAGCGGGCACGGCACGAACATGGATCTGCCGCCGTTCACGCTGGGACGTGGGCTCGAATTCTCCGCGGACCCGTTCTTCCTGATCGGCTGCGTCGCCGCGCTGGCCCTCTACGGCTACGGGGTGCTGCGCCTGCGCAGGCGGGGCGACGGCTGGCCGGTCAACCGGCTGGTGTTCTTCGTGCTCGGCGTGCTGTCGATCGCCCTGGCCATGTGCACGCGGCTCAATGACTACGGCATGGTCATGTTCAGCGTCCACATGGTGCAGCACATGGTCATCAGCATGGTCTCGCCGATCCTGCTGCTCCTGGGCGCCCCGGTGACGCTGGCGCTGCGGGCGCTGCCGGTGGCGGGGCGGGGCCGCACCGGTCCGCGCGAGCTGCTGCTCAAGCTGCTCCACAGCCGTTACATGAAGGTCATCACCCATCCGGTGTTCACGATCCCCCTCTTCATCGCGAGCCTGTACGGCCTCTACTTCACCCCCCTCTTCGACTTCCTGATGGGCTCGAAGACCGGCCACATCGCGATGATGGTGCACTTCCTGGCGGTCGGCCTGGTGTTCTTCTGGCCGATCATGGGCGTCGACCCCGGACCGCACCGGCCCGGGTACGTGATGCGGATGCTGGAGCTCTTCGCCGGTATGCCGTTCCACGCGTTCTTCGGCATCGCGCTGATGATGGCCAGCCAGCCGATGGTCCGGGCGTACGAGAACCCCCCGGCCTCCCTCGGCGTCGACGCGCTGAGCGACCAGTCCGCGGCGGGGGGCATCGCCTGGGCCTTCAGCGAGATCCCGTCCGTCCTGGTGCTGATCGCGCTGGTCTTCCAGTGGTACCGCTCCGAGCAGCGGACGGCCAAGCGCTCCGACCGTGCGGCGGACAGGGACGGCGACCAGGAGCTGAACGCGTACAACGCGTATCTCGCCTCATTGCAGGCCCGCGGACAGTAGCGGCGAAGGTGCCTGCGGGGTGACCATGGCTGCAACGGCCGTGCGGCCGGTGAGGAGCGTGTGCTCATGCCCGGATCCACGAAGACCATGGGAGTGCTCACCGTGGGAACGCTCGTCGCGGTGACGGCGTACACGGTGGCGCTGGGGAGCAACGGCTGGCTCTGGTTCGGCTGGGTGGTGCTGGGGCTGGCCACCCTGGGCATGCTCGCCACCCGGGACACCTGAGCCGGCGCCCGAGCGCTCCGGCAGCGGCACCGGCACGGGGCCGCTGCCGGCGGCCTCGTCCGGGGTCCGCGGTGGTTCGCCTCGAGGGCGGCCGCGTAGGAGGCGTTCCGGAACTCGTCGGTTCTTCCACCTGAGCGCTGTCCGGCACGGCCGTCGGTCGAGCGCGAACCGTACGGCCCTGCGGTGTGCGGCTGCGGCTGCGGCTGCGGCTGCGGCTGCGGCAGACCCTGCTCCTGGCCCGTCCGCGCGTCTTCCCCTGGTCCGCCCCGCATGATCCGCTCGGCGGGGAGGGTCTGCCCCGCCCTCCCCCGCTCTCCCTCTGCCCCGGTGTCCGGGTCGGTCGCCGCGTTCCGGCGCGTCTTGCCGCGGCCCCCGGGCGACCAGGGCCTCGGATGGCCGAGCCGCCCTTCGCCGTCGCCGGTGGCACGCATCCCCGGTCGAAGCTGCCCGATACCGGGCTACGATCGATCGGCGGAGACGGGTGGCGGGTCCGAGATGCCGTAGGAGTCTCCCGTGTCCTGACAGAGCGCGACCGCATGGCCCGATCCAGCAGACTTGGGGAGAGATCGTGTTCTACTACCTGCTCAAGTACGTCGTCCTGGGGCCCCTGCTCCGTCTGGTGTTCCGGCCCCGCATCGAAGGGCTGGAACACATTCCCGAGGACGGGGCGGCCATCGTCGCGGGCAATCACCTGTCGTTCTCCGACCACTTCCTGATGCCCGCGATCATCAAGCGCCGGATCACCTTCCTCGCCAAGGCCGAGTACTTCACCGGTCCCGGCATCAAGGGGCGGCTCACTGCGGCCTTCTTCCACAGCATCGGCCAGATTCCGGTGGACCGATCGGGCAAGGAGGCGGGACAGGCGGCGATCCGTGAAGGGCTGGGGGTGCTGAGCAGGGGGGAACTGCTCGGCATCTATCCGGAGGGCACCCGTTCCCACGACGGACGGCTGTACAAGGGCAAGGTCGGGGTCGCGGTCATGGCGATCAGGGCGGGGGTCCCGGTGATTCCCTGCGCGATGGTCGGCACCTTCGAGATCCAGCCGCCTGGGCAGACCATGCCCCGGATCAAGCAGGTCACCATCCGCTTCGGGAAGCCGCTGGACTTCTCCCGCTATGCCGGCCTGGAGGACCAGAAGGCAGCGATCCGGGCGGTCACGGACGAGATCATGTACGCCATCCTCGGCCTGTCCGACCAGGAGTACGTCGATGAGTACGCGTCCAAGGTGAAGGCCGCGCACACTGCCGAGCAGCCCAGGAAGTTCCCGCGCCGGCAACGCTGAGCGAAGAATCTGCTGTCGGCCGATCACCCTGGCCGGGCGGGACGCGATCGCCGTAGCGTTCCCGCATGAGCAGAGGACGAGCGTTCGTACTGGGTGCCACGGGGCAGATCGGGCGGGCCACGGTGCGCGCCCTGACACGGGACGGCTGGGAGGTGACGGCCGCCTCGCGCGGGGGCCGTCGCGACAGCACCTGGGACGCGGACGTGCGCGTCGCATTACTCGACCGCGGTGAGAAGGGCGCGCTCGCCACGGCACTGGGCGACGGCTGTGACGTCCTGGTCGACATGATCGCCTTCGGCGAGGAGCACGCCGCACAGCTGACGCGCCTCTCGGACCGGATCGGTTCGGCGGTCGCCATCTCCAGCGGCGCCGTGTACGCGGACGGCCGGGGCCGCAGCTTCGACACGCAGGACGAGCCCGGCGGCTTCCCGCAGTACCCGGTGCCCATCCCCGAGGACTGTCCGACGGTCGCGCCCGGCCCGGCGACCTACGGCACGCGCAAGATCGCATGGGAGCAGGCCCTCATAGCCGCCTCCGCCCGGCTGCCGGTGACCGTGTTGCGCGCGGGCGCTGTCCACGGTCCGCACGGTCGTACGCCGCGCGAGCTGTACTTCGTCAAGCGGGTGCTCGACGGCCGTCGTCGCCGGGTGCTCGCCCATGGTGGAACGAGCAGGTTCGGCCCGGCCCATGTCTCCAACATCGCCGAACTGGTGCGGCTCGCGGCTCTGCGGCCCGGCACGCGGGTGCTCAACGCCGCGGATCCTTACGCCCCGACCGTCGCCGAGATCGGCGAGGCGGTCGACGCGGTCATGGGGTGGCGGAGCGAGACGGTCCTGCTGGAGCCGGCCGCCCCGCAGGCGGGCCTGGGCCGTACCCCCTGGACCGCGGAGCATCCGGTCGTCTACGACATGTCGGCCGCCGAGCGGGAGTTGGGATACGTGCCGGTGACGGGCTATGCCGAGTCGCTGCCGGCGACGGTCGAGTGGCTGACCGGACGGCTGCGGCGGTACGACGACGACTGGCGTGCCGCGTTCCCCGCGATGGCCGCGGCGTACGACCCGCACGGCGACCTCTTCGACTACGCCGCGGAGGACGCCTGGTTCGGGGAGCGGTGAGGCCGGGGCGGAGCGAGGGCGGCGAGGCGGACCGGAGGCAGCCGGTGAACCGGCCTGAGCCGGGGCCGGTGAGGGCGGCCGGACCTGGGTCCGGCCGCCCCTGGGGTGTCAGCGGCCGGTCACGGCTTCGGGGTGGCGTGCGGGGTGCACGTCACGTCGCGCCGGTCGGTCTTCCCGGTGAGCAGATAGGTGTCCACCCGCTCGTTGACGCAGGGGTTGACCAGTCCGGTGACACCGTGGGAACCGGCGCCCTTCTCGGTGATGAGGCGGGAGCCCTTGAAGCGCTGGTGCAGTTCGACGGCGCCCTCGTACGGAGTGGCGGCGTCACGGGTGGACTGCACGATCAGCACCGGAGGCAGTCCCTTGCCGGTGCGGACGTCCAGCGGGGTCTGCTGCCTGGACGGCCAGGTCGCACAAGGGAGGTTCATCCAGGCGTTGGCCCAGGTCATGAACGGGTGATCCTCGTGCAGCCGGGTGTTGTCGCGGTCCCACTTCCGCCAGCTGGTGGGCCACTTGGCGTCCGCGCACTCCACCGCCGTGTACACGGCGTTGCTGTTCTCCGAGGACGCGTTGCCCGCGACGTCCGACAGGTCGGGCGCCGCCGCGTCGATCAGCGCCTGGGTGTCGCCACCCAGGTACTCGCTCCACGTCCGGGCGACGGGCGCCCAGGCGGAGTCGTAGTACGGAGCGCTCTGGAAGAAGCCGATGAGCTCGGCGGGTCCGACGAGGCCCCCGATCGGGTTCTTCTTGGCCGCCGCGCGCAGCGTCAGCCACGCCTGCTCGACCTTCTCAGGGGTGTCGCCGATGTGGTAGGCGGCGTCGTTCTTTGCGACCCACGCCTTCCAGTCGTCCCACCGGGTCTGGAAGGCGATGTCCTGGTTGAGGTTGGCCTCGTACCAGATGTTGCTCTTCTCGGGGTTCACCACGCTGTCGACGACCATGCGGCGTACGTGGTCCGGGAAGAGGGTGCCGTAGACCGCGCCCAGGTAGGTGCCGTAGGAGACGCCCAGGAAGTTGAGCTTCCTCTCACCGAGCGCGGCACGGATGACATCCAGGTCGCGAGCGGTGTTGGGCGTGGTCATGTGCGGCAGCATGTCGCCGCTGCGTTCGGCGCAGCCGTCCGCGTACTCGGCGGCGAGCTTGCGCTGCGCCCGCTTGTCGGCCTCGTCGTCGGGCACCGGGTCGGCCTTCGGCGCCTTGACGAACTCCTGCGGATCCACACAGGAGATCGGTGCCGAGTGGCCGACACCACGCGGGTCGAAGCCGACGAAGTCGTATGCCTTCGCGGTGTTCGCCCACAGCGGGTTCTTGGTGACGATGCGCTTCGGGAACGCCATGCCGGAGCCGCCGGGGCCCCCGGGGTTGTAGAGGAGTGCCCCCTGACGCTCGGCCTTCGTGCCCGTGCTGACGTGACGGTCGACGGCGAGTCGGATCTGCTTGCCGCTCGGCTTCGCGTAGTCGAGCGGCACGGTCACCCAACCGCACTGGATGGGCGCGGAGATCGCCCAGTCGGCCGGACAGTCCGTCCAGTCGATGCCGGCTCTCTCCGCCCGGGCTGCGGCGAGCTGTACGCCGCGCGCCTCCGGGTTGCCGTGGTGACGGCTGTCGGCGCTTGCGGCGGGCGCGGCTATCGCGCCCGCTATGAGCGTGCCCGCGATCAGAGTGCCGGCCGAGCCGAGCACTGCTGTGCGTCTCAAGTGGAACCTCCCCCTGGGTGGTGCGCCGCTCGCGGCGGCGCAGGTGTTCGTGCGTCCAGCGGATCCTTTCGTCTGTGGGGTTGCTGAGAACAGGGCGTACACGTGTTTCTTTACCGAACCAATAACCGGTGCTCCGCGTCCCGCTGAGCGAACCATGGGCAGCAGGGCCGACCGGCCCGCGGCGTGCGGTGCGGGCGCGGCAGGGCGCCGCAGCGCCGTGCCGGCGGCATGGTGGGGGTGTGTCACCCGCTCCGGGCGGTGCCGCGCCGGGCGCCGTCGGCGGGCTCGCGGGCTCCGCGGACACCGCCCGGACCCGGCGGGCCGTTCACGCTCCGTGGGACAGCTCGTGCAGTGCCTCGTCCAGTACGCCACGCAGCAGCCGGGCGTCGGCGGCGAGCGCCGTCATCAGCACGGCGGGTCCGGCCAGCGGGGTGAGCACGGCACTGGGGCCGAGAGGTCGCGGACCAGGAGGTCTGTCCTGGAACGCGGGGTCGACGAGCAGGAGTTGGCCGACGGCCCGGTGACCGCCCAGAACGGCCGTGCCGTCCCAGCCGCCGGGTGCGGCGGGCCCGTACGCCAGTTGCTGGTCCAGCAGCGGCCGTCCGGCCAGGTGGACCGTCAGCCGGGTGGAGAGGCTGCCCGTGTTCTCACCGTACCGGCCCAGGATCTGCTCCTCCCGCAGCACCAGACTCGCCCCGGCGGCGAGTTCGACGTGTGTGGTCATGGCGAGCTCGCTGCCGTGGGCGGAGACGAGCTGCTCGGGAAGCCAGCGGAGCACCGCCCCCTCCCCCACGCTCAGTCTCATGTCGTACGACGCGGGGCCCGCGTCCGGCCCGGGGCCCGGGAGCGCCACGGTCGCTGCGGCGGAGTCCACCAGCAGCCGGGCCCCGGCGTCGGCCCGCGCCTCGATGGTCAGCCGGTCCCCGCCGAGGGGCGCGCTCATCGCGCCGACGACGGTGACGCGCGCGAACGCGGCCTCGAGGGCTCTGGTGCGGCGCACGGCGAGCGGCCCGTCGCTCTCCAGTACGGGCAGAGCGGTGGAGCCGCGGCCGTCGGGGACCGCGGTGATCCGGGCGGTGGCCTCGACGCTCATGCGGTCCAGGCGGCGAGCTGCGCCCGCACCCAGTCGGCCACGGGCGCGACGCCGTCCACGGTGGTCAGGGAGGTGAAGAGGACCGGGAGTTCACCCCGCTGGGCGGCGGCGTCGAGAGCCATTCGCTCCAGGTCGGAGCCGACGTACGGGGCCAGGTCGGTCTTGTTGATGACGAGGAGGTCGGCGGTGGTCACGCCGGGGCCGCCCTTGCGCGGGATGTCGTCGCCACCCGCGACATCGATCACGAAGATCTGGGCGTCCACGAGCCCCTTGGAGAACGTGGCGGTGAGGTTGTCGCCGCCGGACTCGACGAGGATCAGGTCGAGCGGGCCGACGGAGTCCTCCAGGTCCTCGACGGCTTCGAGGTTGGCGGAGATGTCGTCGCGGATGGCGGTGTGGGGGCAGGCCCCGGTCTCCACGGCCTGGATGCGCTCGGGTGGCAGCACAGCGTTGCGGAGCAGGAAGGCGGCGTCCTCCTGGGTGTAGATGTCGTTGGTGACGACGGCGATGGACAGCCGGTCGCGCAGGGCGCGGCAGAGGGCTGCGACGGTCGCGGTCTTCCCGGATCCGACGGGTCCGCCGAGGCCGATGCGCAGGGCGCGCCGGGCTCCGTCGGGGCGTACGGCGTCGGCGCTGACCGCTGCGGGGCCGTGGTGGGTGTGATCGAGGTGCATGGGTGCGGCTCCTGGTGGGGATGGGCAGGGGATTCAGGACGCGAACAGGCGTACCGGCCAGGCCGCGTGCGCCTCGGCGGTGATGTCGAGGAGCGGGGCGGAGGCGGCGGGCAGCGCGCCGACGCCCTTCCGGGCGGCTGCGGCGGCCTGTTCGGCGACCCGGTCGAGTGCGGGTGCGAGACGGGCGAGGACGGCGGTGGCCTCGAACGGGTCCAGGGAGAGAAGCCGGACCACGGCGGTGGCCGGGCCGCTGACGGATTCGTACGCGGCGCAGTGTGCGACGTCCTCGGGGCCCAGGCCCGCCGCGCGTGCGGTGAGACCGAGCACGACGGGCTGATGGGCGCCGCGGGGCCGGGCTGCCGCGAGCGCGTCGAGCTCGGGGCTGGGCCAGGTGGCCCGCGCGGCCCGCATGAGCTGGCGGCCGAGCTTGCGCGCCACGGTCCGCAGCGCGGGCGACGGAGTCCGGGCGTCGGCGGCCTCGTCGAGGGCGAGCGGGTCGAGTCCGCGGGCCGCCGCGGCGGCGAGTGCCGCCGCGGTGAGTCCGGTGGTGTGGAGCCGGCCCAGGCAGAAGTCCGCCAGGTCCCGGGCGTCGCGGATGTGTCCCGCCTTGACGGCCGGTTCGGCCCCGCCGGAGTGGGCGTGGCCCCCGGCGGGGAACCGGCCGTCGGCGAGGATCAGGAGGGCGGCGCGTGTCGTCATGGGATGCCTGCCCGCCCTCAGAAGAGGAAGTACCGCTGGGCCATCGGGAGTTCGGCGGCCGGTGCGGGCTCGACCCGTTCCCCGTCGATGGTGACGGCGAAACTGTCGGGGTCGACGTGGACCCGCGGCAGTGCGTCGTTCTCCCGCATGTCCGCCTTGGTGATTCCCCGGGTGCTGGTGATCGGCACGAACCGTTTGCCGAGGCCCAGCCGCTGCGGCAGCCCGTCCGCGACTGCCGCTTCGGCGACGAAGTTGACGGAGTTGGCCGCGGGCGCACGTCCCACGGCGCCGAACATCGGACGGGGCAGGACGGGCTGGGGTGTGGGGATGGAGGCGTTGGCGTCTCCCATCTGTGCGTAGGCGATCTGGCCTCCCTTGATGACCGTCTGGGGCTTGACGCCGAAGAACGCCGGGTCCCACAGCACCAGGTCGGCGAGTTTTCCGGTCTCGACCGAGCCGATCTCCCGGTCCAGCCCTTGGGCCACCGCCGGGTTGATCGTGTATTTGGCGACATAGCGACGTGCCCGGTGGTTGTCGGCGGGGCCGTCGCCGGGCAGGGAGCCGCGTCGGCGCTTCATGACGTGGGCCGTCTGCCAGGTCCGCAGAACCACTTCGCCGATGCGCCCCATCGCCTGGGAGTCGGAGGAGATGATCGAGATCGCGCCGAGGTCGTGGAGGATGTCCTCGGCCGCGATGGTCGAGGGACGGATCCGCGACTCGGCGAAGGCGAGGTCCTCCGGGACCGCGGGGTTGAGGTGGTGGCAGACCATCAGCATGTCGAGGTGTTCCTCGATGGTGTTGACGGTGTGCGGACGCGTGGGGTTGGTGGAGCTGGGAAGGACGTACGGCTCCGAGACCACGGTGATGATGTCGGGGGCGTGCCCACCCCCCGCGCCTTCCGTGTGGTACGAGTGGATGGTCCGCCCCGCGATGGCCGCCAGCGTGTCGGCGACGAACCCGGCCTCGTTGAGCGTGTCCGTGTGGATGGCGAGCTGGGCGCCCGTCTCCTCGCACACGCTCAGACAGGCGTCGATGACGGCGGGGGTCGCCCCCCAGTCCTCATGGATCTTGAATCCGAGGGCTCCGGCGCGCAGTTGGGAGTGCATGGCCTCACGGGACATCGTGTTGCCCTTGCCGAGCAGGCCGATGTTGACGGGATACCCCTCCAGCGCCTCGAACATCCGGGCCAGGTGCCACGGGCCGGGGGTGACGGTGGTGGCCTTGCTGCCCTCCGCCGGGCCGGTACCGCCCCCGACGAGCGTGGTGATGCCGGTGGCGAGCGCCTGGTCGACCAGGGTCGGTGAGATGAAGTGGACGTGCGCGTCGATGGCGCCCGCCGTGACGAACTTGCCGTTGCCGGCGATGATCTCGGTCTCCGGACCGATGACCAGCTCGGGATGGACACCGTTCATCGTGTCCGGGTTGCCGGCCTTGCCGATACCGGTGATCCGTCCGTCGCGGATGCCGATGTCGGCCTTGACGATGCCCCAGTGGTCGATGATGACGGCACCGGTGACAACGGTGTCGGGTGCGCCCTCGGCCCGGGTGGTACGCGCCTGGCCCATCGACTCCCGGATCACCTTGCCACCACCGAACACGGCTTCGTCCCCGGCCAGTCCGGGGCCGCCGCAGCGGTCCTCCTCGATCTCGACGACGAGGTCGGTGTCGGCGAGCCGGATGCGGTCGCCGGTGGTGGGGCCGAACAGATCGGCGTAGACGGCACGGCTGAGTTCAGGCATCTAGGGAGCCTCCGATGTCGCCGCGCAGTCCGGGAACTACGCGCAGGCCTGCGAGCGGGACGAGTTCGACGTCGACCGGGACACCGGGCTCGAACCGCACGGCTGTCCCCGCCGCGATGTTGAGCCGCAGACCGCGGGCGGCCGGGCGGTCGAAGTCGAGGCCGGGGTTGGCCTCGGCGAAGTGGTAGTGCGAGCCGACCTGGACGGGTCGGTCCGCGGCGTTGAGGACGGTGAGGCGGGTGACGGGACGTCCCTCGTTGAGGGGCACCGGGTCGTTCGCGTACAGGATCTCTCCGGGAATCATGGGCGTCCCCCCGTCAGACGATCGGTTCGTGGACGGTGACGAGCTTGGTGCCGTCCGGGAAGGTGGCCTCGACCTGGACGTCGTGGATCATCTCCGGGATGCCGTCCATGACGTCGTCCCGGGTGAGCACCTTCCTGCCGGAGGCCATCAGTTCGGCGACCGTCCGGCCGTCACGGGCGCCTTCCAGGAGGTGCGAGGTGATCAGAGCGATCGCCTCGGGGTGATTCAGCCGCAGCCCGCGGGCCCTGCGCTTTTCGGCGACGTCGGCCGCCACGTGGATGAGCAGGCGTTCCTGTTCGTGCGGAGTCAGTTGCACGCTTCCACCTCTTCGTCTTCCGCCCGGTACCGGCCCCGGGCGCAGCGGGACCCTATCCGCCTTTCAACACTCTGTTGAACGATGAAGGGGATTCCGCGGCCAGGTATTGCACGTTAGGGCGCAAGTTTTTCCGGCGCGTTAACTGATCTTTTGCTCTTCCATGGACTTCGGACCGCGCAGGCCGCTCTCCGGTGGGCCTGGGGCCCGGTCCGCCGCACAACGCCTTCCGCACCCCGGAGCCGGGTCCGCGCGGTCACGGTCCGGACGGCGACGCACGGCGCCGACGCCGTCGTCCGTGACACCCGGCCGGCCGGTGGGCGGCCACGGGCCTGTCCGGCCCGCACGCGTGTCCGCGCCGTCGCCGGTGCTCCGCCCGACCGGTCATCGGATGAGGTCCGGGCCCTCACCCGCGAGGCGAGCCGGCGCGGAGGCGGCCCGCACCTCGACCCGAGGACGGCGTCGTATACGGCGGCGGTGCGTACGCCGGTCAGGGCACCCGGCGGCCCACCGCGCCGTACACGGCCTCCTGGTGCCCGTACCGCTGACGGGACGCGAGCTTGTTCCGGTCCGTGGCCGCGCCGCGGAGCACCGCGAGCACGGCCGGGCCACGGCGACCGCGCTCGCGGGCGCTCCGCGGCGGTCCCGAAGCGGCGGCGTTCGCCAGGATCGGAGGGCACGGGGTCGATCGAGGACACGGAACGGATCAGCTGCTCGATCGGCCGCGGCCTCCTTCCGCCTCGGACAGTCGGGTGCCGGCGCCCGGCACACCCGGACGTCGACATGCCCTGCCCGGCGCCCGGGTAGTCATGCAGTGACCCGCTCTGACGAGCCGGTGCAGGGACAGCCCTCCGGCCTCGGGATCGAGGCGCGCGAGTTGGTGCGTGGGCGCGAGATGCTCACCGTGATGCCGACCCGTCGCACGGGACGTTCCGCGCGGGACAGTCAGTGCCGCCATCGAGCGTGACACCATCCTCGACGCCCCGGCCACCAGGGCGTTCGGCCTGGTGGACCACGTCATGGAGAACCGCCGTCCGTCCCAGCCGCCGCACCCCACGAGGTGACCCGCGATGCTCACCCCTCAGTTCCCGCCACTTCCCGCACTGACCCGCGCCGAGGGCGAATTCATCGACCGTTACCTCGAAGCACTCGACCAGATCGGCCGGATCAATCCGGCCCGCGGCAGCGATACGTACAGTGCGCTCCGGGCGGCACAGGCGCTGGCCTCCGGGGCCGTCGCCCTGCGCGACGCGCTGGCTCTGATGCATGAGCGGGGCGAGACGCAGATCCACGCGGAGACACTGGCCCGCGCGCTGCGCCTGCTGGACGGAGAGCGGCGCGCCGGGCGGGTCACCATGCCTCCGGCTGCCACGAGTTGAGCGCCCCCTCCCCCGACTGCCGGGCTCTTTAGCCCTTTCGGCCCCATTGCCCCGACACGCCCGGCGAGGCGAGCAATCTTTCTCCCTCGTTCGGCTCAGACGAACCCCCTCACGAGGGACAGTTCAACTTGCGCAACGCGCGCGGACACCAAGCGGAACAAGCCGTTCCGCTGCTGGTACGCGGCTGGTCCGGCAACGGTGCCGGGGCTCGGTCATCGGCCCGTCCACCCGAACAGTTCAGTCGTGACGACTCTCACATAACGCCCTTTCAGCTCGGAAATCCGGCACCGGGTGAGTAAAGATCCGTGGGACGACAAGCCCCCGCCACCGCGGCGGGGCGGTCCGGGCGGACGCCGAGTCCTGCCGCCGTCCGGATGCCTGGTCGACAGAAGTGGATCGGCAGGAGTGGAGGACCCGAGCACAACGGGCCGCCCGGACATCCGTTCCGGACGGCTCTCGGGGTGAAGCCGCCATGTGCGGCCGGGCAACTTCGCCAGCCCGAACCCGACAGGTCATCCTTCACAGGCGGCTGACGAAGGGTTGCGCATGACTGCGCAGGTTCATGTCCCGTCTCTGTTCGCCCGGGTCGGTACGGCCTCGGTTCTCACGCTCGCCGTCGGCACCACCATGCTGGCGCCCGGCATCGTCGACGATGCCGAGGCCGCGACCAACTCGACGAAGGCGCTGAGGATCGCCGCGTCGAAGAAGGGCGCGCCCTACCGGTGGGGCGCCGCAGGGCCCCACCGGTTCGACTGCTCGGGCCTCACGCTCTACTCCTTCCGCAAGGTGGGGAAGAAACTCCCCCGTACGGCGCAGCAGCAGTACAACTCCACACGCCATGTCTCCAGGTCGAAGCGGCAACGTGGCGACCTGGTCTTCTTCCATTCCGGGCGCAGCGTCTACCACGTCGGCATCTACGCCGGCGGAGGCAAGATCTGGCACTCGCCGAAGACCGGGGCCGTGGTCAGGCTGGAGAAGATCTGGTCGAACACCGTCTGGTACGGGAGGGTCCGCTGACGCGCGCCCGTGGGAGGGTCCGCCGAGGCACGCCGGCGGTACGGCCGCTGACGCGCGCCGACGTCTACGGGCCGCCCGGCCGCACCGGACCGCACCGCGCCCGA
This sequence comes from Streptomyces sp. B1I3, assembly GCF_030816615.1. Classification (NCBI taxonomy): domain Bacteria; kingdom Bacillati; phylum Actinomycetota; class Actinomycetes; order Kitasatosporales; family Streptomycetaceae; genus Streptomyces; species Streptomyces sp. B1I3. Next base: position 6,861,745 of record NZ_JAUSYD010000001.1, on the reverse strand, counting down.
GTCAGTGCAGCAGGGGCGCGGTGACCAGTGCGAGTCCCAGCGCGGTGAGCGCCGCACCACTGCCGCCCTCGATCGCACGGGCGGTACGCGGCCGGCGCAGCCACCGGCCGAGGCGGTCCACCAGCAGGGCCACGGCCGGGAACCAGACGAGCGCCAGCAGCACGACCACGGCGGCGAGCAGCAGGGTTCTGGGCAGGGGCGGCTGCCCGTCGGGGACGAACTGGGGCAGCAGGCTGAGGAAGAGCACGGGCGCCTTGGGGTTCAGGACGTTGGTCAGGAAGCCCTGGCGGAGCGGCCTTGCCACCCCGGTGGGCGCACCGGCTCCGGTGTCCTCGTGGCCCGTGGTCCCGGCGGCGCCCCGCCGTCGTACCGCGTGGAGGGCGGTGAGTCCCAGGTAGAGCACGTAGGCGCCGCCCAGCAGCTGGACCGTGCGGAAGAGGGCGGGCATCGTCACGAGCACGGCGGCGAGTCCCGCCACGGCGAGCGCGGTGTGCACCAGGAGTCCTCCCGCGACTCCTGCCGCGGCGGCCACCCCGGAGCGCCGTGACGCCAGCGCGTTGCGAACGACCACGGTGAAGTCGGCGCCGGGCAGTGCGACCATTCCCGCGGCCACCGCCACGAAAGCGAGCAGTTGTGCGTCCATGGGTACACCCTGACCCGGGCACCCCTTTAGCGTGTACTTGCAATCTTCTGGGTCTGCCAAAAGGAACGCTTAATGTTCGATCCGACGCGGCTGGCGGCGCTGGTGGCGGTGGCCGAAGCGGGCTCGATCACACGGGCGGCCGGGCGGCTGGGCTACACCGCTCCCGCGCTCTCCCAGCAGCTGGCGAAACTGGAGCGGGAGGCCGGCGCCGCGCTGCTGGTGCGCCACCATCGCGGGGCGCGTCTGACGGCCGCCGGTGAGCTGCTGGCCGGGCGGGCCCGACGGGTCCTGGACGAGATGGACCAGGCACGGCGCGAGCTGTCCCGGCTGGCGGGCCTGTCGGGAGGGCGGCTGCGGGTCGGCACCTTCACCACGGCCGGGATCCACCTGCTGCCGCCGGTGCTCAGTGCCTTCCGCCGCGCCCACCCGGACGTGGAGCTGACCGTCACGGACTACGAGCCACCCGGTGGGGTCGCAGCCGTGGCGGCGGGCGATGTCGATCTGGCGCTGACGCACGCGTACGAACCCGCGGTCGCCGATCCGCTGCCCGCCGGGGTGTCCGTCGAGCCGCTCCTCGTGGAGGAACTCGTGCTCATCACGGCAGCAGGCCAGATGCTGTCCGAGGGCAGCGGGCCGCTGCCCGTGTCCGAACTCGCGGGCCGCCCCCTGATCAGCAGCGCGCCCCTCCATCCTCCGCGGCGCGGGGTGGAGCGGGCGCTTGCCGAGGCGGGGGCCGCCCCGGCCGTGGTGTGCGAGTCCCCCGGTTACGCACTGGTGTGCGCGCTGGTCAGCGCGGGTCTCGGCGTGGCGGTGGTGCCGGAGATGGTCGCGGCGATGTCCCCGGCGCCGGTCGCGGTACGGCGACTGGAGCCCCCGGAGTTCCGGAGGACGATCTCCGTCGCCCACCGGGGAGATCGCAACACCGCCGCGGCGGCCACGCTGCGGGCCCTGCTGCGCAGCGGCTTCGGCCGGGCCGCCGCGCAGTGAGACCCGGCCGGCCCGGTGTGTACGGCCGTGTCTCGCCGGGTGACGTCAGGGCTGCGCGGGCACGGCCCAGGGCAGCGTGACCGACACGGTCTTGCCCCCGTCCTGGGTGGGGCTGACGCCGATCCGGCCGCCGCACTCCTTGGCCAGGCAGCGGATGATCACCATGCCGCGGCCGTTGTCCTGCTGGACCGCGGCGGGCAGTCGCCGGGGCCAGCGGGGGTGGCTGTCCGTGACTCCCAGGTAGAGCTCGACGTCCCGGTCGAGACGGAGGTCCACCGTGAAGGTGGGTGACTGTCCGAACGTGTGCTGGACGGCGTTGGTGGCCAGTTCGGAGACGACCAGCCGGATGGCGTCGGCGATCTCGGTGTCGTCCGGCAGGCCCCATTCGGTGAGGACGCGGGCCACGTATCTCCGGGCCGCGGAGACCGACACCGGATCGCTCGGCAGAGTGACGGTAGCTTCCTGCTGGTCTGCCATGGCGAGGCCGTCCCTTTCCGCCCGGACCGACGCACGATCGGCCTGGATTGCGCTTCGCGCCAGAGTGCCATCGATGCCGTCGCCTGTAACGGCGATCCACCAAGATATGCATATATCTGTCGCCCAATCCGGTGAACTCCGCCCCGCGAGCCGGATACGGGCGCCACACTGGCCCCTTTCACACCGGGCGACCTGCAGGAAGGGGCTTCTCGCACGGTGGGAGGAGACCGGCGCAGCACGGCCCCGCGGCACGCCGCCGCGAACTCAGGGCGCGAGACGTCAGTGGCCCCGGGTCTCCTTCGGACCGCCGGCCGCACCGCCGGCTACGCGCGAGCGGTGATGAACGCCTGCATGAAGGCCGCCCCGCTCGGCGGCGACCGTCCGGCCGGACGGCACTCGACGGACATGGGCCTGACGCCACTGCGCTCCCCGCGGCGGCCCGGGCTTCCTTCCTCGACGAGCCCGGCGCCCGCGGGGGTCAGCTGGACCGGGAGGGCGCCGCACCCACCACCGTGGCCACGGCGGTCTCGATCTGCTCGCGCGTCAGGTCCGCACGCGCGGTCAGCCGCAGCCTGGAGACCCCGTCCGGCACCGACGGGGGGCGGAAGCACCCGACCGCCAGCCCGGCCGTGCGGCAGTCCGCCGCCCAGCGCACCGCCATGCCGGCGGACGGAGCGCGGACGGACACGACGGCGGCATCGGGGCGCACGGCGGTCAGGCCGGCCGCGGTCAGCCGTTCGTACAGTTCGAGGGCGACGGCACGCGCCCTGCCCGCCCGCTCCGGTTCGCGCCCCAGGTGCCGCAGGGCACCCAGGGCCGCACCGACGGCCGCGGGCGCGAGGCCGGTGTCGAAGATGAACGTACGGGCCGTGTTGACCAGGTGGTCGATGACCCGGGCCGGGCCGAGGACCGCGCCGCCCTGGCTGCCGAGGGACTTGGAGAGGGTGAGCGTGGCGACGATGCCGTCGTCTCCGGCGAGACCGACGGCCGCGAGCGCACCCCGGCCGCCTTCGCCCAGGACTCCCAGGCCGTGTGCGTCGTCCACCAGCAGGGCCGCGCCGCCTTCTCTGCACACGTCGGCGAGCCGGGTCAGTGGGGCGGCGTCGCCGTCCACCGAGAACACCGAATCGGTCACGGCCAGCGCCCGCCCGCCGTGCGCGTGGATCGCCTTGCGCACCGCCTCCGGGTCCGCGTGGGGCACGACTTCGGTCTCGGCCCGGGAGAGCCGGCAGCCGTCGACGATCGAGGCGTGGTTGCGCGCGTCGGAGACGATCAGCGAGCCGTGGCCGCTGAGCGCGGTGAGGGCGGCGAGATTGGCGGCGTAGCCGGAAGAGAGCACCAGGGCGGCCTCGAAACCGCAGAAGTCCGCCAGCTCGCGCTCGAGTTCGGCGTGCAGGGCGGTCGATCCGGTGACGAGCCGCGAGCCGGTGGCGCCCCCACCCCACGTCCGGGCCGCCTCGGCCGCCGCCTCGGTCACGGCGGGATGGCGGGACAGGCCGAGGTAGTCGTTGCTCGCGAGGTCCAGCAGAGCGGGTTCGGCGGTCCGGGGGCGCAGGGTCCGGACGAGTCCGGCCTCCTCGCGGCGGCGCGCCTCGTCATCGATCCAGGCGAAGGGGGCGTAGGGCATGGGGCGGTCCCTTTTGTAGGCAGCTCACAGACCCTAGCGGGGTGCGCAGCAGGTCAGGGTGTGGCAATACACACACCCTCACCCTCCTCTCCTGTCCGGTTCCTCCTTGGCCGATGCCGGTGCCGTACGTCAGGATCAGGGCCATGGACCTCCTGAACACGCTGGTGGACAAGGGACTGCGGCGCGAACTGCCGACCCGGGACGAAGCGCTCGCCGTGCTGGCGACCTCTGACGACGACTTGCTCGATGTGGTGGCCGCGGCCGGAAAGGTACGCCGCCAGTGGTTCGGGCGGCGCGTGAAGCTGAACTATCTGGTGAATCTGAAGTCCGGGCTGTGCCCCGAGGACTGCTCGTACTGCTCCCAGCGGCTCGGCTCCAAGGCCGACATCCTCAAGTACACCTGGCTCAAACCGGAGGAGGCGGCCAAGGCCGCCACGGCGGGAGTGGCCGGCGGGGCCAAGCGCGTGTGCCTGGTGGCGAGCGGCAGGGGGCCGACCGACCGGGACGTCGACCGGGTCTCGCAGACCATCGAGGCCATCAAGGAGCAGCACGAGGACGTCGAGGTGTGCGCCTGCCTCGGACTGCTGTCCCAGGGCCAGGCCGACCGCCTGAAGTCGGCGGGGGCCGACGCGTACAACCACAACCTCAACACCTCGGAGGGGACGTACGGGGACATCACGACCACCCACACGTACGCCGACCGGGTGGACACCGTGCAGCAGGCGCAGGCCGCCGGGCTGTCCGCGTGCTCCGGTCTGATCGCGGGGATGGGCGAGAGCGACGCCGACCTGGTCGATGTCGTCTTCTCCCTGCGTGAGCTGGATCCCGACTCCGTGCCGGTGAACTTCCTGATTCCCATGGAGGGGACCCCGCTCGCCAAGGAGTGGCACCTCACGCCGCAGCGGTGCCTGCGCATCCTGGCGATGGTGCGCTTCGTCTGCCCGGACGTGGAGGTGCGGCTCGCGGGCGGGCGCGAGGTCCACCTGCGCTCGATGCAGCCGCTCGCCCTGAACCTGGTCAACTCCATCTTCCTGGGCGACTACCTGACCAGCGAGGGCCAGTCGGGCCGGACCGATCTCGACATGATCGCCGACGCCGGGTTCGAGGTCGAGGGAGCGGGCACGACGACGCTGCCCGGCCATCGGGCGGATGTGAACGGCAGCTGCGGTTCCCACGAGAACGGGTGCGCCCCCTGCGGCGAGGCCCGGGTCCCGGAGGCGGCGGTCCCGGACACGGCGGACGACGCCCCCGCCTCGGCCACCGCCGATGCGTCCGAGGCCCCGTCGGCGCTGCGCAGGGACCTCGTGACGGTGCGCCGTCGCGGTGCCGGCACGGACCTCGCGCCCAATGCCTGATCCGCTCGCGCCCGCCGAACTGCGCGCCCTGGACCGGGCTCACGTCTGGCACCCCTACGGCCCGATGCCCGGCCGCCAGGAGCCGCTGGTCGTGGAGTCGGCCTCCGGGGTGCGACTCCGGCTCGCCGAACCCGCGTACGGGCAGAGTGAGTTGGTGGACGGGATGTCCTCCTGGTGGTCGGCCGTGCACGGTTACAACCACCCCGTGCTCAACGAGGCGGCGCGTAGCCAGCTGGACCGGATGAGCCATGTGATGTTCGGCGGGCTCACGCACGAGCCCGCCGTCCGGCTGGTGACCCGGCTGGTGGAGATCACTCCGGAGCCGCTGCAGCACGTCTTCCTCGCGGATTCGGGCTCGGTCTCCGTCGAGGTCGCGGTGAAGATGTGCCTGCAGTACTGGCGCTCGGCCGGGCGGCCGGGCAAGCACCGGCTGCTGACCTGGCGGGGCGGCTACCACGGCGACACCTGGCAGCCGATGTCGGTGTGCGACCCCGAGGGCGGGATGCACGAACTGTGGTCGGGGGCCCTCCCCCGCCAGGTCTTCGCGGACGCACCGCCCGACGGCTTCGACGCGGAGCCCGACGAGGCGTACGTACGGCATCTGCGGGAGCTCGTCGCGGATCATGCCGATGAGCTGGCCGCGGTGATCGTGGAGCCGGTGGTGCAGGGGGCGGGTGGAATGCGGTTCCATTCGCCCGCCTATCTGCGGGTGCTGCGCGAGGCGTGCGACGCGAACGACGTACTGCTGGTGTTCGACGAGATCGCGACCGGATTCGGCCGCACCGGGCAGTTGTTCGCAGCCGGTCACGCGGGGGTGTCCCCGGATGTCATGTGTGTCGGCAAAGCGCTGACCGGCGGTTACCTGACGCTGGCTGCGACCCTGTGCACGTCACGCGTGGCAGAAGGCATCTCGAGCGGAGAGGTACCGGTGCTGGCGCACGGGCCCACGTTCATGGGAAACCCGCTGGCCGCGGCGGTGGCCTGCGCGTCCCTGGATGTGCTGCTCGGCCAGGACTGGGAGCAGGAGGTGAAACGGATCGGCGCCGGGCTCCGGCAGGGTCTCGCCGAGGCGGCCGGTGTGCCAGGGGTGCAGGATGTACGGGTGCTGGGCGCCATCGGCGTCGTACAGCTCGATCACGAGATCGACATGGAGGCCGCGACGCGGGCCGCGGTCCGCGAGGGAGTGTGGCTACGGCCCTTCCGCGACCTCGTGTACACGATGCCGCCGTACGTGACGGGCGACGAAGACGTGGCGCGGATCTGCAGGGCCGTGTGTGCGGCGGCCGGGGAAGGATGAGATGACGATTCTGGTGGTGTCCGGGACGGGCACCGAGATCGGCAAGACGATCGTGACGGCGGCTGTGGCCGCGGCGTTCCGGGACCGGCGGGTGGCGGTGCTCAAGCCTGCCCAGACCGGCCTGGCCCCCGGGGCACCGGGGGACGCGGCCGAGGTGGCCCGGCTGGCCGGCGGTCATGTGACGGCCGTCGAACTGGCGCGTTTCCCCGAACCGTTGGCTCCCGGGACGGCCGCGCGCCGGGCCGGCCTCGCCCCCGTACGCCCGTACGAGATCGCCGAAGCGGCGCAGAAGCTGGCGGCCGACCACGATCTGGTCCTGGTCGAGGGCGCGGGCGGGCTGCTCGTGCGCTTCGACGGCGAAGGTTCCACGCTCGCCGACGCCGCCCGCCTGATGGCCGCTCCCGTGCTGGTCGTCGCACCCGCCGGGCTGGGAACTCTCAACGCCACGGCGCTGACGACGGAGGCGCTCCGGGCGCGCGGTCTCACATGTCCCGGGGTCGTGGTGGGCAGTATGCCCGCCGAACCCGACCTGGCCGCCCGGTGCAACATCGACGACCTCCCGGTCTCGGCCGGTGCCCCGCTGCTGGGCTGGGTTCCGGCCGGGGCGGGTGCACTGCCTCCCGCCGACTTCCGTACGCGGGCACCGAGTTGGCTGGCGCCGGAGCTCGGCGGGAACCGACGGGCACCGAATGGGCCGGCGAGCGGCTGAGCGGGCCCGCGCGGGGGACAATCGAGGTAGTCGTACCTGCCCCCGAAGGAGGTTCGTCATGCGTCTGCGCAGCACGAAGATCCCGCCGGACGCGGTGCACCACCCGATCTTCTCCCGCTTCTACGCCCGGATGAGCGTGGCCGCCGACCTCAAAGGCGGAATCGCCGCCCATCGCGAGGAACTCCTGTCCGGCCTCTCGGGCCGGGTCATCGAGATCGGCGCGGGCAACGGTCTGAACTTCGCGCACTACCCGGGGTCCGTCTCCGAGGTCGTCGCGATCGAACCCGAGCGCGGCCTGCGCCGGCTGGCAGCCGGCGCCGGGCTGCGTGCCGAGGTCCCGGTCGACGTGGTGCCGGGGACGGCCGAGGCGCTGCCGGTGAAGAGCGAGGCCTTCGACGCGGCGGTCGCCTCGCTGGTCCTGTGTACCGTACGGGACCTGCCACGGGCGCTCGCCGAGATCAAGCGCGTGCTGAGGCCGGGCGCCGAGCTGCGTTTCTTCGAGCACACGCTCGCACCCGGCCGCGCCCTTGCCGTGACTCAGCGGGTGGCCGACCGCACCGTCTGGCCGCTGCTGTTCGGGGGCTGTCACACCGCGCGGGACACCGTCGCGGCGATCGAGGCGGCCGGCTTCGAGCCGGTGGCCTACCGCCGACTGCGGATTCCGGACAGGGGCGTGCAGCTGCCGACCTCACCGTGCGTGCTCGGCGTGGCCCACCGGCCGTTCGCGGAGGACTGAGGCGTTCCCCGGCCCCTCACCGGCTCCACTGGCGCAGTTCGTCGGCGATGGCCCGAACGTCGGCCTTGCCTTCCTTCACCAGCCTGGCCAGGTCACGCACCTGCTCGGGCGAGGTGATGACCTTCAGTCCCGAGGCCACGAGATAGCCGTAGCCGACGGCGGACGCGAACATGGCGTTCGAGTGTTCGAGCGCGGGCACATGGAGGAGCAGTTGCAGAAGCGCCGCCGCGCGGGAGTACGGATCGCTGTAGACAGGGCTGCCGAAGATCTCCGCCTCGTGGCGGCTGACCGCGGCGACGAGGGCACCCCAGTCGACAACCTGCGGATCGCCGGGCGTCTTGTGCTCGGCGACCATGAGCAGCCAGGCGAGGTCGATCCGGAGGTTCAACGGGTGCCCTTGCGCTCCGGGTCGAACTCCTCGGCGAACACCGACTCGTACTGCTTCATGAAGTCGGCCGCGGCCTCGACGAAGGTGTGTCCCACCTCGCCCGCATCCTGCTTGACGAGCTCTTCTATGTAGCGGTTCACGCTCATCCCCCGCTGCAGCGCGCGTTGACGCGCTGCCTCGGCGGTGGCCTCGTCCACTCGAACGTTCAGCTGAGTCTTGGGCACGACATCACGCTAGCGCCTACGCGCTAGCAGAGGCAAGGGGAGCGGGACGTGCCCCGTACACACGCATGACGGGCCGTACACACGCGTGACGGGCTGCGTGCGGGTGGGTGGAACGCCGTCGTGCGCCCGTCACGGGAGCGTACGGGTGCGTCGGCGAGGCACCTGGGGCAGCCCGGGAAAATGCCTGGTCGCGGAGCCGGCGCTCTGCTTGGCTCATCCCATGGGCGATCTGGAGATCCGTTGCGCCGGCCTCACCGACATCGAGCGCGTGCTGGCCTTCTGGCGCGAAGCCGCAGAAGGAACGAGCATCAGCGACGACCACGACGGAGTGGCCCGGCTCATCTCCAGGGACCCCGAAGCCCTGCTGCTCGCCGAGCGGGACGGCGTCCTCACCGGAAGCGTCATCGCCGGCTTCGACGGCTGGCGGTGCTCCGCCTACCGGCTGGCAGTCCATCCGGACTTCCGCCGCCAGGGGGTCGCCGCAGCCCTGATGGAAGCGGCGGAGCGGCGGTTCGTCGCCTTGGGCGGACGCCGGGTCGACGCCATGGTCCTCGAGGAGAACGACCGGGCGCACCGCACGTGGGCGTCGGCCGGCTACCACCGCGAGGACCACTGGAGGCGCTGGGTCAAGCCCTTGCGGGACCTCAGCCGGTCCGTCCGGCCGGGATCGGCTGCACGCCCCCGGTGAGGGACAGGCTCGGCACGTACGCACGTGGGCGCGGGACACGGCACGGGTGTATGCGGGCACGGGCCGTGCGCCGGCCCCCAGCGGCAGCGTCGACCGCTGCCGCAGCCGGCCGTCGGCGGGCCGCGCCCGATGTCGGCGGATCGGGGTCGGCGGACGGTTCTTCGCTCCGCAGGGGTGGATTCGCTCTGCGCGGGTACGTGTTTCGCTCCGCGCGGTCAGCTCTGGGCGGGTACGTGATGCGCTCCGCGCGTGCGTCCCGGCCGCAGGGATGCGGCGCCTCGCACGCGTACTGAGATCATGGGGCGAGTGCGGGAACCGGGGCCGACCGGCACGCCCCGCATTTTGCCGGTCCTTTACTATAGGTCGGCAACCGTCCATCCCGTTGAAAGGTGTGAGCGTCCGCCCATGGGCGAGCCTCCCAGTAGTCGATACCGCCGACGTCGAGCGAACCTCCGGCCCCTGCCCGACCATGGGACGGAGGTGAACCGATGACCGAAATGCTTCTGCTCCTCGTGGCGGTGCTGCTCTCCCTCGCCTGCGGTGCTTTCGTGGCGGCGGAGTTCTCTCTGACCACGGTGGAGCGCGGCGAGCTCGAACGGGCCGTCGAGCGGGGAGAGCGGGGTGCGGCAGGAGCGCTCAAGGCCGTACGCAGCCTCACCTTCCAGCTCTCCGGCGCGCAGCTCGGCATCACCGTCACCAACCTGGTGGTCGGCATGCTCTCCGAGCCGTCCATCGCCGCGCTGATCCGGGGGCCGGTGGAAGCGACCGGGTTGTCACCCGGGGCGTCCTCCTCGCTGGCACTCGTGATCGGCACCGCCTTGTCGACCGTGGTCCTGATGGTGGTGGGCGAGCTGGTCCCGAAGAACTGGGCCATCTCGTCGCCGCTGGCCGTCGCCAAGACGGTCGCCACCCCGCAGCGCGTCTTCACGGCGGTCTTCCGGCCGTTCATCAGCCACCTCAACAACACGGCCAACCGCATCGTGCGCCGCTTCGGCCTCGAACCGGCCGAGGAGCTCGCGTCCGCGCGCAGCCCGCAGGAGCTGGTGGCGCTGGCACGCCACTCCGCGAAGGAGGGGGCGCTCGAAGCCGACACGGCTGAACTGTTCGTGCGCACCCTCAACCTCTCCGAGCTGACGGCGGAGAACGTCATGACTCCGCGGGTCCAGGTCACCGCCCTCGACGTCCAGGCGACCGCCGAGGACGTGGCGAACGCCACGCGGGCCACCGGCCTCTCCCGCTTCCCCGTGTACCGCGGCAATCTGGACACGGTGGTCGGAGTCGCGCACATCAAGGACGTGCTGGCCGTTCCGGCCGAGCAGCGGCCTCGCAAGCGGGTGTCGGACATGCTGCGCGAGCCCTTGCTCGTGCCGGAAACCCTCACTGTGGACCGTCTGCTGGACCGGTTGTCCGGCAAGCTGGCCATGGCCGTCGTCATCGACGAGTACGGCGGCACGGCAGGCGTCGTGACCCTGGAGGACATCGTCGAGGAGGTCGTCGGCGAGGTGCGCGACGAGCACGACCCGCACGAGACGCCCGACCTGGCGCCCGCCGGCGAGGACGCGGACGGGCGCACACTCTGGTCCGCCGACGGCGCGGCTCGCACGGACCAGCTCCGGACCATCGGACTGCGTGTGCCGGACGGGCCCTACGAGACACTGGCGGGGCTGCTGGCCACGCGCGTCGGCCGCATCCCGGTGGTCGGCGACACCGTCGAGCTCAGCGGCTGGCGGATCGACGTGGTGGACGCCTCGGGCCACCGCGCCGCGCGGGCTCTGCTCCACGCACCACTGCCCGGTACCGACGGGCCGACGGAGGACGAACGATGATCGCCGTCCAGCTCTTCATCGGCCTGCTGACCCTGGTCGTCAACGCCTTCTTCGTCGGCGCCGAATTCGCCCTGATCTCGGTACGCCGCAGCCAGATCGAGCCGGAGGCGGAGGCCGGGAACCGGCGGGCGCGGAGCGTCATCTGGGGCCTCGAGCACGTGTCGGCGCTGCTCGCAGCCGCGCAGTTGGGCATCACGCTCTGCACGCTGGTCCTGGGTATCGTCGCCGAACCCGCCATCGCCCACCTGCTGGAACCCGTCTTCGACGCGGTAGGCGTGCCGCACGGGCTGGTGCACCCGATCTCCTTCGTCATCGCCCTGTCCGTGGCGACGTACCTGCACATGCTGCTGGGCGAGATGGTGCCCAAGAACATCGCACTGGCGGAGCCCGCCCGCACCGCGCTGCTGCTCGGGCCGCCGCTGGTGACGCTCGCACGGGCTCTGCGGCCGGTGATCTTCGCGATCAACGCGTTCGCCAACGCCCTGCTCAAGCTCCTGAGGGTGGAGACCAAGAACGAGGTGTCGGCGACATTCTCGGACGACGAGCTGGCGCGGCTCGTACAGGACGCCGGGGAGGCCGGACTCGTCGACGACCGTTCGGCCGAGCGGCTGCGTCACGCCCTGGAGCTGGGCCGTCGCCCGGTCCGGGACGTGCTGTTGCCTGTCGACCGTGTGCTGTACACGAGGGTCGGGACGACACCGGAGGAGCTCGAGCGGCTCTCCGCAGCGTCGGGTTTCTCGCGTTTCCCGGTCATGGACAGCGAACAGCGGATCATCGGGTACCTGCATGTGAAGGACGCCCTGGACGCCGCGCCCCGCGACGTCCCGTTCCCTGTGACGGCACTGCGGCCGATCGCCCGGGTGCGGGCGGCGACACCGCTCGACGACGTCCTCACCGCGCTCCGCCGGAGCCGCACGCATCTGGCAGCCGTCCTGGACGAGGACGGCCGGCTGGCCGGCATGGTCACGATGGAGGACGTCCTGCGTGAGCTGGTGGGCAGGGCCCAGGCACGCTGACGCCGGAGTCCGGTGATGCGGGGGAAGGGGCGCGGCTCCGGTCGCGCCCCTTCCCCACGTTCCCCGCGCCCCGGGGGGGGACTCCCGCCCCGGCGTCCCTGCCTCCCGCGCCCGTCCTCCGCGTCCGGGTCTCCCGTCTGCGGTGCGGGTGCGGTCCAGGTGCGCGTGGCGCCTTCCACGCTGTGCGGTCTGCGCACTTCCGCCCCGGGGTACGATCGCATCGCCATGGAACTGAATGCCCCATACACCAGTCTTGTCGCGGTCGGCGACTCCTTCACCGAGGGCATGTCGGACCTGCTGCCCGACGGCTCGTACCGCGGATGGGCCGATGTCCTCGCCGCCCGGCTCGCTGCCCACACTCCGGGATTCCGGTACGCCAACCTCGCCGTGCGCGGGAAGCTCATCGGCCAGATCGTCGATGAGCAGGTCGAGGTCGCCGCAGCGCTGCAGCCGGACGTGATCACCCTCGTCGGAGGTCTCAACGACACCCTGCGGCCCAAGTGCGACATGGGCATGGTGCGTGGTCGGCTGGAGGAGGCGGTGGAGCGTCTCGCACCGGCCTGCAAGGCGCTGGTGCTCATGCGCAGTCCCGGGCGCAACGGTCCGGTGATGGAACGCTTCCGCCCGCGCATGGAAGAACTGTTCGCCCTGGTCGACGACCTCGCCGCGCGCCACGGCGCGCTCGTGACCGACCTGTACGGCGCTCCGTCGCTCGGTGATCCCCGGATGTGGGACGTCGATCGTCTGCACCTCACGGCCGAGGGGCACCGCAGGGTCGCGGAAGCGGTGTGGCAGACCCTGGGCCTGCCGCCCGAGAGTGACTGGCAGATCCCGATGCCCGTGTCGCCGCCTGCCCGCTGGGCCCGTCGGCGGGTGGACGACGTCCGGTTCGCCCGGCAGCACCTGATGCCGTGGATAGGCCGCCGGCTCACCGGCCGGTCGTCCGGGGACGGGCGGGCCGGCGCCCAGTTCGACGCCGGACTCGGGAAGGCTTTCTGGATCACCCCCGGAGACGGGGCGGCCCCCGGCCCGGTGACCGGCTGGCGCCGGCTGGACGGCTGACAGCTGCTCCCGCCCACGGCGGGGTGCGGCGGCCGCGAGAGTCCGGCAGGCTTCGTAGGAACGCACATACCGGCCCGCGGCTCCGGCCTGCAGAAACCGCCAGTAGAATCCGGACACGTGACTGCTGTGTCTGCGAAGCCTCGCATCCCCAATGTCCTGGCCGGCCGCTATGCCTCCACGGAGCTGGCCGTCCTCTGGTCCCCCGAGCAGAAGGTGAAGCTGGAACGTCAGCTGTGGCTGGCGGTGCTGCGCGCTCAGAAGGACCTCGGGATCGAGGTCCCTGACGCGGCGCTGGCCGACTACGAGCGAGTAATCGACCAGGTCGACCTGGCCTCGATCGCCGAGCGCGAGAAGATCACCCGCCACGACGTGAAGGCGCGGATCGAGGAGTTCAACGCCCTCGCCGGCCATGAGCAGGTCCACAAGGGCATGACGTCCCGGGACCTCACCGAGAATGTCGAGCAGCTGCAGATCCGGCTGTCGCTGGAGCTGATGCGCGACCGTACGGTCGCGGTTCTGGCCCGGCTCGGCAAGCTGGCGGCCGAATACCGTGAGCTGGTCCTCGCGGGCCGCTCGCACAATGTCGCCGCCCAGGCGACCACGCTGGGCAAGCGCTTCGCGACCGCCGCGGACGAACTGCTGGTGGCGTACGGGCGGCTGGAGGACCTGCTGGGCAGGTACCCCCTGCGCGGCATCAAGGGCCCCGTGGGCACGGCCCAGGACATGCTGGACCTGCTCGGCGGCGACGCCGGGAAGCTCGCGGACCTGGAACAGCGGATCGCGGGACATCTCGGCTTCGCGCACGCCTTCACCTCCGTCGGCCAGGTCTACCCCCGGTCGCTCGACTACGACGTGGTGACCGCGCTGGTGCAGCTCGCCGCGGCGCCCTCGTCGGTGGCCAAGACCATTCGCCTGATGGCCGGGCACGAGCTGGTGACCGAGGGCTTCAAGCCGGGTCAGGTCGGTTCCTCCGCGATGCCGCACAAGATGAACACCCGCTCCTGCGAGCGTGTCAACGGACTGATGGTGATCCTGCGCGGCTACGCGTCGATGACGGGTGAGCTGGCGGGTGACCAGTGGAACGAGGGCGACGTGTCCTGTTCCGTGGTCCGCCGGGTCGCCCTGCCGGACGCCTTCTTCGCGTTCGACGGTCTGCTGGAGACCTTCCTCACCGTGCTGGACGAGTTCGGCGCGTTCCCCGCCGTCGTGGCGCGTGAACTGGACCGCTACCTGCCGTTCCTCGCCACGACCAAGGTGCTGATGGGTGCGGTGCGGGCGGGAGTCGGCCGCGAGGTCGCCCACGAGGCCATCAAGGAGAACGCGGTCGCCTCGGCGCTTGCCATGCGGGAACAAGGCGCCGAGCGTAACGAGTTGCTGGACAAACTGGCGGCCGATGACCGCATTCCGCTGGACCGTGGCCAGCTCGATGCCCTGATGGCGGACAAGCTCTCGTTCACCGGTGCGGCTGGGGACCAGGTCACCGCGCTGGTCTCCCGGATCCAGGAGATCACCGAAAAGCACCCGGAAGCCGCCGGCTACGCCCCCGGCTCCATCCTCTGACGGCGCTTCACCGTATCCCGCAATGACGCCTGAGGAGCTTCTCGCCGCCCGCGACCGCGTCGTGCCCGACGTGGTCGCGGATGGCCTGCTCGTACTGTTCTGCGGAATCAACCCGGGCCTCATGTCCGCCGCCACGGGTCACCACTTCGCTCACCCCGGCAATCGGTTCTGGCCGGTGCTGCATCAGTCGGGCTTCACTCCGAGGCAGCTGAAGCCGTCGGAGCAGGGCGAGTTGCCACGCTACGGGCTGGGCATCACCAATGTGGTGGCCCGGGCCACCGCCCGGGCGGACGAAATCGGCGCCGAGGAGTTCCGTGAGGGGGGAAGGGCGCTTTCGGCCAAGGTGGAGGAGCTGGCCCCGCAGTGGCTGGCCGTGGTCGGCGTCACCGCCTATCGCACGGCCTTCGGTGACCGCCGGGCGCGCATCGGCCCGCAGGAGCGGCGCGTCGGTGGGGCCCGCGTCTGGGCGCTGCCGAACCCGAGTGGCCTCAACGCCCACTGGACCGTGAGGACGATGGCGGAGGAGTACGCCCGCCTGCGCGCAGCCGCGGGGTCCCACACGTCGCCTTAGCCTCATCGCGTCCCGTGCCCTGTGCCCGGTGTCCTGGTGAGGCTCATGTGCTCACCGCCTGTCCCGGAGCCGGCTACGCCATGCCGCGCTCCGGTCCCCGTGCGGCGCATCCGGGCCAGGCGCTCGGCACCGGGCCGCGGGGCCAGGCACTCGGGCCATCGCGGGGCCGGGCGCCCTGCCCAACGCATCGGGTCCACGCCCACCCGTGCTGACTCGGGGTCGGATGTCCGCGGTCGCACTTCGCTGGGTCCGGATGCCCGATGTCGCTCGCTCGGCACCTGTCACCGCGCCCCGGCGCGGTGCCCCCCGCCCCGGTCCTGGTCTCCTACGCCCAGCCCTTCGTCGACCTGCCCGTCCGGCAGGGGTGAAGGCCGCCGGCGGGACGGGGTCTCAGGGCGGGTCGAGAACTGTCACCAGGACACTCAGCTCACAGCCCGGCCCCTCGTCCTCCATGTGCAGGACCACGGCGATCCAACGGTCCTCGACCCGCCACAGCGGGAGATACTCGCAGCTCGCCACGAGTTCGGCCCACGGCTCCGCCATCACCTCGCCTGCCGTCATCCGCTCCTGCGCGCTCCACAGACTGACGACCTGTGGTGCACCCCAGCGCAGCGTGAGCAGCGTGAGCAGGGCGTCGTGTGCCGCCAGGCACTGCGCCCGGCGCTCGAACTGCTCCGCTTCGTCGCCGTCTCGTTGTCCGACGTCGCCGCGATCTTCGCCCCACTGCTCCTCCTCCCCGTGCAGGTACGCCGTGTGGAAGCCCGGGCCGCTGACTCCCGAGCCCGATGCGACACGCTGCGAGGGGAAGTCCCTGGCGCGCATACCGTCGATGAGGCGAAGGTGGTGTGCGGTGGTCATACCGTCAGTAAACCTTCCCCCACTGACACATGACTTCCCACGGCAGGCCTCACGGTCTCGCACGCCTTCGGAGAACCGTTGGCACAAGCCGGCCGGAACGCTGCACGTTCCCGGTAGTCATGTCAGGCGTCCATGCTCCGCACCGCACCGTCCACCAGCCGGCGGGCACGGCTGTGCCGGCCCATGATCTCGACCGGCGGGAAGGGCAGTGGTGCCGAACTCCACTTCGTGCACCGAGAGGTCGAAGTAGGACTGTTCCAAGGCGGCGCGCTCACCGCTGAGTTCGAGAGCGGGATGCTTTCCGGGGTGGCGGCGGCGCCCGGCCGGTAGAGATCGTGCACGCGGTCCGGCCGGTGGCGGAAGGCGAGTCGTCGCCGTTCCCCGCTGCGGCCCGCCGACTCGCCGCCGAGTACGGGACCAGCGAGGCACGGGCCACCTGGGTGCCCGGGACCGCACGCGAGCGGTGATCGCTGCCTACGAGTCCGGATCGGTTGCCCCGAGCTCGCTCAGGTCACCTCTCGATACCGACTCCGGGGGCCGGTCGTCGCAGCCCGGACCAACGAGTACGATCCGGCAGACACGTGCACGACCTGGGAGGACACACCGTGGGCCGGCTGACTGGTGGAGACCCGTCTCTCCTGCGGCGGATCAATTCCGCGGTGGTGCTGCACGCCCTGCGAGGGGCCCAATCGCCGACGCTCACGGATCTGACCCGCATCACGGGGCTTTCCCGCCCCACGGTCGAGGGTGTCGTGGAGGGCCTCTTCGAGGCAGGCCTGGTCGTCGAAGCGCTGCCCGACGAGAGCGCCGCACGGCGCCAGGGCCGTCCTGCCAGGCGGTTCAGGTTCCGTGCCGAGGCAGGCTTCCTGCTGGGAGTCGAGATCGGCTCGCACCGGGTGTCCGCCCTGCTGTCAGGGCTGGACGGCCGCATCGTCGGCGCCGGCTCACGCGAGGTCTCCGAAACGGCCTGCGCCGACGACAGGCTCGACCAGGTCCGCACGGTCATAGCGGAGGTACTGCGCCGCACCGGTGTGGCTCGCAGCAGTCTGCGCGCGGTCGGCGTGGGCAGCCCCGGCATCGTCGAGGCCGACGGCACCGTGCGGCTCGGTACGGCGCTGCCGGACTGGACAGGCCTCGCGCTCGGCGAGAGGCTGCGGCGCTCCTTCCGCTGTCCCGTCCTGGTGGAGAACGACGCCAACGCCGCTGCTGTGGCCGAGCACTGGAAGGGGGCGGCGACCGAGTCCGATGACATCGTCTTCGTCCTGGCAGGCCTGAGCCCGGGGGCGGGATCGCTCATCGGCGGGCGGCTGCACCGGGGGTTCGGCGGTGCGGCGGGCGAGATCGGCGCCCTGCACCTGCTCGGCCGCGATGTCACTCCGGAGCACCTGCTCTCCACGACGGACACCCCGCTGGACCCGCTGGACGAGCGCGCCGTCGCTGCCGTGTTCGCCAAGGCTCGTCACGGTGATGCCGGGGCGCAGGCCGCGGTCGAGCGGTTCATCCAGCGGCTCGTCCACGATGTCGCGGCTCTGGTCCTTGCACTTGATCCCGAACTCGTGGTGATCGGTGGCTGGGCCGCCGGCCTGGACGGCGTACTCGGTCCGCTCCGCGACGAACTGGCCCGCTACTGTCTGCGGCCGCCCCGGGTGGCTCTCTCGCTGTTGGGCGAGGCAGCCGTCGCCACCGGAGCCCTGCGCCTGGCGCTGGACCACGTCGAGGAGCAGCTCTTCGCCGTGGACGGGACGGTGACGGCCCGCCGGTGACGGCGGCACACCGCACCCACCAGGTCCTGTTCCGAGCCCCCGGCCCGGGAGTGGGAGGTCCGGGCCCGGGAACTCAGGGCGCAGGCACGCTCCGGGCCTGAGCTTCGGACCCGCGTTCCGGGCCTGCGTTCCGGTCCCGGCGCGGAGGCGGGTCAGGAGGCCTGCCGCTGCTGTTCCTGGCTCTCGTGGCTGATCTCGAGGTCCCCTGAGTCCCCGAATGTCAGTCGGCAGGTGTCGGCCCGGTATGTGGCCACGGATACCGCCGCAGTTCCCGAGGCGGCGAAGTACCGCGTCGTGACCACGAGCACCGGCGCCCCCGGGAGGCGGTCCAGCTCCTTCGCGTCGTCCGCTCGGGCGGAGCCGAGCTCGACCGAACGGTCCTGCCCGTCCAGACCGAGCCGGTGCAGTTCGCGCAGGACGCTTCGGGCCCGGGCCGAGCCGGAGGGGGCGTCGATCGCCGAGAGCTCGGGCACGGACGACTTCGGGACGTAGAGCAGTTCGGCTGCCACCGCCTGGCCGTGGCTCACCCGGATGCGGCGCACCACGTGCACCGCTTCCTCGGCGTCGACGTCGAGGACGGCGCAAACCGAGGCAGGAGCGGTCGCGGTCGTGCACTCGACGGGCTGCCATGCCTCGTCCGTTCCGCCGCCCGCCCAGTCCTGCTGCGCCGTGGAGACGGCCACCCCGACACGGGGCGGGGCGACGGTCGTGCCCACCCCGCGGCGCCGCTGCAGCCTGCCTTCGAGCTCGAGCTGCTCCAGCGCCTGGCGGAGCGTGGCCCTTGCGACACCGAAACGCGCCGCGAGGTCCCGCTCGTTGGGCAGGACCTCGCCCACCGCGAAGTCCGAGTCGAGCGCCTCACTGAGCACGGTCTTGAGGTGCCAGTACTTCGGCTCCTGTACCGATTCCAGCTGCGTGGTCCCCACCCTTGTCCTCCGCAATCGCCCAGCGGCTTTTCCGCCACGTTATTTATTAAAGGTTCTTGCCTTAACGCTCAGACTTTAGGACGGCGTACCACCTTGGTCAAGACCAATCGTCGCGCGGTAACGGAGGGGAACGGGCCGTTGGCGCAGAGCGTTCACAGGGCGTTCGCATGGCGGTGGCCCTCGACAGCGGAAAGCCCCATGTCCGGCCGGGCTTGCCCGGGCGTGCGCAGCCGACGGCATCGTGAGGGCCTCGAGGACCACCGGGGGAAACGGGCCGGAAACGGACCGAGGTGCGCCGACGACGACCGCAGCATCTCGCCGCGTCGCGCCCTGCACGCCGCCCTCGAGCCGCCGCTCAGGGCAGCCCGTGCCTCAGCCTCGGGACAGTCCAGCGAACTTGTCAGGATTTCGGATGATATAGGCGCATTGAATGCGCCCTCCCCTGACTTCCAGCTGGAAGACCGTGTCGGGCTTCCCGCCGACGACCGTCAGGAGGGCCGGAGCACCGTTGAGCTCCACGATCGAGAATTCCATGTCCGGGTGCCGGTTCCCTCCCACGGCGTGAAGGAAGCGGCCGACCTTGTCGGCGGTCTCGATGATCCGGCGGGGTGCCTTCGACTTGCCGCCGCTGTCGCTGACCAGCCGCACGTCCGGGGCCAAGAGGGAGAGGAGCGCACCGAGGTCCCCGCCGGACGAGGCAGCGAGGAACCGTTCGGTGAGGTTGCGGCGTACGTCCGGATCCACGTCGAACCGGGGCCTGCGTTCTTCCACATGCCGCTTGGCCCGGCCCGCGAGCTGCCGTACCGCCGCCTCGGAACGATCCAGGGTGGCGGCGATCTCCGCGTACGGGAAGCCGAAGGCCTCGCGCAGCACGAAGACCGCGCGTTCCAGCGGGGAGAGGGATTCCAGGACGACCAGCACGGCGAGGGACACGGAGTCGGCCAGAAGTGCCTGTTCCGCGGTGTCGGGGACGGAGGGCCCGAAATCGGTGATCACCGGCTCGGGCAGCCAGGGCCCCACATAGGTCTCATGCCTGGACCGCAGATGGCGCAGACGGTCGATGGCCAGCCGGGTGGTGATCCGGACCAGGAACGCGCGGGGCTCGCGCACGGCGTCGCGATCCGCCGTGGACCAGCGCAACCACGCCTCCTGCACCACGTCCTCGGCATCGGCGACGCGCCCGAGCATGCGGTAGGCAACTCCGGTGAGGACGGGTCGGTGCTCCTCGAAGAGTTCCGTCAGGGTGTCGGCGGTCACTCCCCCATCCCAGCCGAGACACCGTGCGATGTCCAGCAGGTATCACCCCACCCCTTGAACTCCGGGCTACCCGGCGGTAGGTATTGCTGACGGAGTGTCTACTACCCGGCTCCGTAGAGGTGGCCGGTTCGTCCTGAGGAGCAGCATGGCCACCACGGTCTCGTTCGCGGTCGACTCGGCCGTCGGCCGGCGCACGGTTTCCCTGGCGTACGAACGGAGCGGCACCGGCGCTCCGTTGCTGCTGCTCCATGGCATCGGCCACCACCACCAGGCGTGGGGGCCCGTGCTCGGGATCCTGGCCGCCGAGCGGGATGTCATAGCCGTGGACCTGCCCGGATTCGGTGCGTCGCCGGGGCTGTCGGGCGGTCTCTCGTACGACGTGGCGGCCGTGGCCCGGGTGCTCGCCTCGTTCTGTGACGCACTCGGCGTGGTGCGCCCGCACGTGGCGGGGAATTCGCTCGGGGGCCTGCTCGCCCTGGTGCTGGGCCGCGGCAGGCTCGTACGCTCCGTCACCGCGCTGTCGCCCGCCGGTTTCTGGACCGGACACGAACGCCGTTACGCCTTCGGAGTGCTGCGTGCGATGCGCGGGGCCGCGCTCACCCTGCCGATGCCCCTGATCGAGCGGCTGGCGCGCAGCGCCCCCGGCCGGGCCGCGCTGACCGGCACCATCTACACACGGCCCGGACGGCGCTCACCTGAGGCCGTCGTGGCGGAAACCGTTGCTCTGCGCGGAGCCACCGGCTTCCACCAGACCCTGACGGCCGGTCGAGGGGCCGCCTTCACCGACGATGTGCCGGGTGTTCCCGTCACCATCGCCTGGGGCAGCCAGGACCGCCTGCTCCCGCGCCGGCAGGGCCTGCGGGCCGGGCGCGTCATCCGGCACGCCCGGCTCGTGCGTCTGCCCGGCTGCGGCCACGTCCCCATGAACGACGACCCCGCGGCGGTGGCGCGGATCATTCTCGACACCAGTCGCTGAGGCGCCGCGGCCCGCAGCACACCGCTCCCGCTCACCCGGCACGCTTCCGAGGACCGCGGCGTTCCTCCCCTTCCTCCGGGGCACGCGGCCGGCGGCGCCGCCCGCGCGTCGTCCCAGGACGCCTGAGCCCAGGGCCACCCCCGCCCCGACCATAAGACTCCCGGCACCCTGCCCCACTCCGTACGTCCCGGCCCCGACCAGGGGGGCCGTGAGCGCGGCCGAGACGGGGATCAGCCCGGAGAAGAGTGTGGCGCGCTCGGCACCGATGCGTCGCATCCCGCTGTACCAGCAGACGAAGCCGACCACCGTCACCACGGCTGCCTGCCACAGCAGGGCCAGCGCCTCCTCCGTGGTGGGAGCCGGCAGGAAGCCCGCCCCGTCGGCCATCAGGCCGAGCAGTGCCGACTCCACCGCGGCGATCACACAGACGGTCGCCGAGAGCAGCGCCGGGCCGAGCGGGCGCAGCACCGGCACGGCCAGTACCGCGAAGCCGACCTCGCCGGCGAGCGCTCCCACGGAGAAGAGGATGCCCGCCGGATCGGTCCGGCCCCAGCCCTGCACGGTGAAGGCACCGGCGGCGACGAGACAGGCGGCGTACAGGACCGCCCGGGAGGGACGGCGTCCCTCCATGACGGGGAGGACGACGCTCACCACGATGGGCGCACAGCCCACGAACACCCCGGGGACAGCCGGTTCCGCCGAGCGCTCTGCCGCCAGTACGGCGAGGTTGAAGCCCAGCATGCCGATGGCGGCGAGAGCGCCCAGGCGGCCCCACTGCCCACCCGTCAACGTGCGCAGCGGAGTCAGGCCCGGGCCGCCTCCCCGACGGAGGACCGGCAGGAGCAGCAGTGCGGCGAGGCCGTACCTCAGCGCCTGGCCGCCCGCGTACGGATAGTCGCCGAGGACGCTGTTCGCTGTGAAGGACGCGCCCACCAGGATGCAGGCGAAGGCGGCGAGGAGTGCTCCGCGGAGCGAGGTGGCGTTCATGGAAACGACGCTAGGCAGGTGCGTGGACCGGATTAAGGTCCACTTCCATGACCTCTTCGGGGACCAATCCACCGCACGCCGGGAATGAGGACGCGCACCGCCCGCCCGTCTCCGCAGCCTGGGAGCTGCTCCTGCCCTCCGTCTCCGTCCCGGCGCGTCAGCGTGGGCGGGCACTGCAGTCCGCGCTGCGTGACGCGGTGCGCTCGGGCCGGTTGCGGGCGGGGACCCGTCTTCCGGCCAGCCGCGAGCTCGCCGCCGACCTGGGGGTCTCGCGCGGCCTGGTGACCGAGGCGTACGAGCAGCTGACGGCGGAGAGCTACCTGCGCTCCGGCCGCGGTTCGGGCACCTGGGTCAGCGGTGCCGTGCGGCCCGCCGCCCAGGGGGCGCGAGACCTCGCACCCCGCGCGCCCGGCGCGCGGGTGGACTTCCGGCCCGGCACCCCGGACCTCTCCCTCTTCCCGCGGAGCGCCTGGTCGGCCACCCAGCGTGCGGTCCTGGACCGGCTTCCGCACAGCTCACTCGGCTACCCGGATCCACGCGGTCTGCCGGAGCTCCGCGAAGCGCTGGCCGCTCTGCTGGCCAGGCGACGCGGGGTGGTCGCCGATCCGGAGCGCCTGGTGGTGTGTTCGGGCGTGGCGCAGGCGACGACGCTGCTCGGCTTCGTCCTACGGGGTCGTGGTGGTTCGGTGGTCGGCGTGGAGGACCCCGGCAGCCCCGAACACGCGTCGCTCTTCGCCTCCACGGGACTGACGACGACGCCACTGCCGCTCGACGACGAGGGGCTGGCCGTCGCGCCGCTGCTGCGCTCCGGCGCGTGCGCCGCGGTCACGACCCCCGCACATCAGTTCCCCACCGGTATCGCCTACTCCGCCGAGCGGCGCGGAGCGCTGCTCGACTGGGCCCGCAGCACCTCGGGTGTGATCCTGGAGGACGACTACGACGGCGACTTCCGCTACGACAGGGCCCCGGTCGGAGCGCTGCAGGGGCTGGACCCGGAGCACGTCGTGTACACCGGGTCGGTCAGCAAGTCACTCGCCCCCGGTCTGCGGCTGGGCTGGCTGGTCGCCCCGGCGTCGATGACGGACGACCTCGTCGCGCGCAAGCGCACGATGGACCTCGGCAACCCCTCCATCGATCAGGCCGTGCTCGCGGACTTCGTCGCCCGGGGCGCGTACGACCGCCAGTTGCGGCGGTGCCAGCGCGCCTACCGGGAGCGCCGGGACGCCATGACGGCGGCGCTCACCGAGCACTTCCCCGGGGCGGAGGTCAGCGGCATCGCGGCGGGCCTGCACATCATCGCCCGCCTGCCGGGACGGTTCGGTCCCCGGCCGGACTTCCTGCGCAAGGCTGCCGGGGCCGGGATCGCGTTGCGCCCGCTGAGCGACTACGGATCGGCCGGCCCCGAGGACGACACGATCCCGCTGGTCCTCGGCTACGCGCATCTCACCCCGGCCGTCATCCGGCAGGGCCTCGCACTGCTGTCCGCGGCTGTCACTGCGGGCTGAGGGCGCGGCCCCGCTGTTCACCCGGGGTTGGCGTGCCGGCCGCCGGAGGGGACTAGGCATGTACCGGCAACCAGCACCGACTGCCCCGCCGTTCCGGCGGCCCGCCAGTTCTGTCGCCTCTGGAGGCGTACCCGATGTCACACGGACCTCGTACACCGGTCCCCGGCCGCCGCACCGTACTGCGTGGCTCACTCCTCGTCCCGGCCGCGGCCGCTCTCCCCGCCGCTCTCACCGCGGCGCCCGCTTTCGCACTCTCGGGCCGACCGAGCGCGGACTGGGGCGTCCAGGTGGGCGACGTGACGGCGTCGTCCGCGCTGGTATGGGTGCGCTCTGACCGTCCGGCCCGGATGCTGGTCGAGACGTCCGCGACCGAGTCCTTCCGGCGGGCCCGCACATGGCACGGCCCCCTCATCGGCGCCGGCACGGACTTCACCGGGACGACACCGCTGTACGGCCTGCCGGCCGGCGAGCAGGTGCACTACCGCGTGACGCTCGCCGACCCGCACGACCCGCGCCGCACCGGCAGGCCGGTGTACGGAACCTTCCGTACCGCCCCCGCCAGGCGCCGGGACGGGGTGCGCTTCCTGTGGTCCGGCGACATCGCGGGCCAGGGCTGGGGCATCAACCCCGACATCGGCGGTTACCGGGTGTACGACGAGATGCGGCGGCGCGACCCGGACTTCTTCCTGTGCAGCGGCGACAACATCTACGCGGACGGCGTGCTCGAGCCCAGCGTGACGCTGCCCGACGGGCGGACCTGGCGGAACATCACGACCCCCGAGAAGTCCAAGGTCGCCGAATCCCTCGACGAGTACCGCGGGAACTTCCGGTACAACCTTCTCGACGGCAACCTGCGGGCCTTCAACGCACAGGTGCCCTCGGTCATCCAGTGGGACGACCACGAGGTGCGCAACAACTGGTACCCGGGGCAGATCCTCGACGACGACCGCTACGCCGAGAAGGATGTGGACGTCCTTGCCGGACGATCGATGCGGGCGTTCCGTGAGTACTTCCCCGTCTCGGGGCTGTCGGCCCCGCGCCCCCCGCTGTCGCCGGGCTCCTCACGGCTCGGACGCATGCACCGCGTCGTGCGCCACGGCCCGCTGCTCGATGTGTTCGTCCTGGACATGCGGTCGTTCCGCAACGCCAACTCCCCCGGCAGGCAGGCCGACGACACGACGGGCATCCTCGGCGCCGAGCAGCTGAACTGGCTCAAGCGCGAACTGTCGCGGTCGCGTGCGGTGTGGAAGGTGATCGCCGCCGACATGCCCCTGGGACTGGTCGTTCCGGACGGTGCCATGGATTTCGAGGCTGTCGCCCAGGGGGACCCGGGAGCGCCGCTGGGCCGGGAGCTGCAGATCGCCGAGCTGCTGCGGCACATCAAGCACCGGCGGATCACCGGCACCGTCTGGCTGACGGCCGACGTGCACCACACCTCCGCTCAGCACTACGCGCCGGAGCGGGCGGCCTTCAAGGACTTCGCACCGTTCTGGGAGTTCGTGTCCGGGCCTCTGGCCGCGGGCGGCTTTCCGGCCAACGCGCTCGACGGCACCTTCGGCCCCGAGCGGGTCTTCGTCCGGGCGCCCGACCGCGCGAACGTCTCACCGATGGAGTCGCCGCAGTTCTTCGGCGAGGTCGACATCGACGGCGGCAGCGGGGAGTTGACGGTCCGGCTGCGGGCGCAGGGTGGCACGGTCCTGTTCAGCAAGGTGCTGCAGCCGGGTCGCACGGGCCAGTGAGCCGGGACGTGGGTCGTGATTGTCCCCCAGGACGGCGGGAGGACCGCGGCCAGGCCGATGCCTTCTCTCGGTGTACGCCGCCGACGACGGCCCCCCGCTGGTGCGGCAGGCCGCTGTGCCGGCCGCGTCCCCGGCAGGGGCCCGGGACGCCGGACCCCTTCCGGGGACGCGCGAAAGGCGCCGGAAGGCGACCGGATCGACGCGTAACCCATCAGTCACAACGCGTTCGTGATCAGGCAACACCGTTCGGTCACAGTGGGGCCATGACTGATGTGACATCCGCGAAGAGCACCCGCCGTCCGCACCACTGGCGGCGGGATCTGATCGAACTCGCCGCCCTCTTCACGGCGGTTGCCGTGGCAGACGCGATCGCCAACCTGATCGGCCACCAGCCCGACGGCCCGTACCTGCTCATGGCCTCGGCGGCGGCCCTGGTCGCCACGACGGCGTTCCACACGTGGTGGGCACGGCGGCACAGCCACGCCCCGCCCCCGGCCGCCGGTACGGGCACCGGGTGGGATCCGGGGCCCGCCGGCGCGGACGCGCACTCCGAGGCCGGAGAGCCGGCCGAGACGGTGCTGTGGCGGATGCGGACCACGGTGCGGGACACCCCCGGGGCCCTGGCCGCCCTCTGCATCGCTCTCGCCCGGCACCGGATCGACATCCTCACCCTGCAGACCCACCCGCTCGCCCAGGGGACGGTGGACGAATTCCTGCTGCGGGCGCCCGCGGCGCTGCCGGCCCAGCAGCTCACCCGGGAGATCTCCGCAGCCGGCGGCTCCTCCACCTGGATCGAGCGGGCGGACGCGCACGACCTGGTGGACACGCCCACCCGGGTGCTGGGCCTGGCCACCCGCACGGCCCTGGACGCGGCCGAGCTGCCACTTGCGTTGCGTCAGCTCCTCGGCCGCTGCACCATCCACTCGCTGCCTGCCCTGTCGATCACCGGCCGTGCCACGGGAGAGAGTGCACCCGTGGAAGGTGTCCTGGAGGAGACCGTGATGCGGCTGCGCGACCCCTCGGGCGGGGTCATCACCGTGGAGCGCCCGTACCTCCCCTTCACGCCGACCGAATTCGCCCGCGCGCGTGCCCTGGTCGAGCTCGACGCGCGACTCGGCCCGCGGGTGCCGCGCAGTGAGCACGTCCTCACCCTCCCCGAGGGCAACGAGATCACCGTGCGGCGCGCGGACCGCAGCGACCTCGCCGCAGCCCGCGCGATGCACGACCGCTGCTCGGAGCAGACCCTCGGTCTGCGGTACCACGGCCCGGTCGGTGACGCCGACCGCTACCTGGACCACCTGCTGAGCCCCCGCTTCGGCCGCACGCTGGCCGTGCAGACGGCCTCCGGCAGGCTGGTGGGGCTCGGCCACCTGCTGTGGGACGGCGACGAGACGGAGGTCGCCCTCCTCGTCGAGGACGACTGGCAGCGCCGCGGCATCGGTTCCGAACTCCTCGGCCGGCTGGTGGCCCTGGCCGTCGAGGCCGGCTGCGAGAGCGTGTACGCCGTCACCCAGGCCCGCAACACGGGAATGGTCGCGGCCATGCGCGCGCTCTCGCTGCCGCTCGACTACCAGATCGAGGAGGGCACCCTGGTCATCACCGCCAGGCTGGCCGCGTCGCCCGTCCCGGCTCCCTCTCCCGCACGGCCGCTTTCCCCTCACGAGCCGGCGGAACAGGCCCCTCGGCTCCCTCGCTGAGCGCCTGACAGAGGTCGGCCCAGAGATCCTCCACGTCCTCGAGACCGACCGACATGCGCAGCAGACGGTCCCCGACGCCCGCGGCCTGCCGGTCTCCCTCGTCCACGATGCGGTGGCTGATGGAGGCCGGATGCTGGATCAGCGTGTCGACGCTGCCGAGGCTGACGGCCGGAGTGATGAGCCGGACCCCCGCGATCACCCGGTGCGGATCGCCGTACACCTCGAAGGACACCATCGCCCCGCCCAGTTCCGGATAGTGCACCCGGGCGACGCGGGGGTCGGCCGAGAGCCTGCGGGCGAGTTCGGCCGCGCCCGCCGACGCGGCGCGGACGCGCACCGGCAGCGTGGACAGGCCACGCAGCAGCAGGTAGCCGGCCAGCGGATGCAGGACACCACCGGTGGCGAACCGTATCTGCCTCAGCGTCGCCGCGAACTCCTCGTCGCAGGCGACGGCACCGCCCATCACGTCACCGTGACCGCCGAGGTACTTCGTGGCGCTGTGCAGCACGATCCGGGCACCGTGTTCGACCGGCCGCTGCAGTACGGGCGTGGCGAAGGTGTTGTCGACGAGCAGGGGCACGGAGCCGCAGGAGTGGGCCACGGCCCGGATGTCGATCTCGGCGAGCGTCGGATTGGCGGGCGTCTCCACCATCACCAGACCCGTGTCCGGGCGGATCGCCTCGGCGATCCCCGCCGGGTCCGTCCAGGTGACCTCGGTGCCGAGCAGCCCCGCGCTCAGCAGATGGTCGCTGCAGCCGTACAGGGGGCGCACCGCCACGACGTGGCGCAGGCCCACACTCGCACGGGCCAGCAGTACGGCGGTCAGCGCCGCCATTCCGCTGGCGAACGCGACGGCGCTCGCGGCACCCTCCAGCCGGGCCAGTGCCGTTTCGAAGCGTGCCGTCGTCGGGTTGTCCAGACGGGCGTAGACAGGCGGTCCGTCCGGCCTCGCTCCGGTGGAGGCGAACGCGTCGATGCGCTCCGCCTCGCCGCGGGAGTCGTACGACGGGTAGGTGGTGGACAGATCGATCGGCGCGGCGTGCAGACCGAGAGAGGCGAGATCGTCGCGTCCGGCGTGCACGGCTTCGGTGGCGAGCGCCCTGGACCGGAGGGGGGCCGAGGATGTCAGCGAGGAGGCTTCGGTGTCCATGTCACTACTTTGAACAAGAACCGGCCATTGGGGGGCGTAGCCCGTGCTACGTTCGACAGATGTCCGAATCTGTCGCTCTGGACCCGGTGGATCTCCACATTCTGCGACTCCTGCAAAACGATGCACGGACGACGTACCGGGAGCTCGCCGCCGAGGTGGGGGTGGCTCCGTCGACCTGTCTGGACCGGGTGGCCCGGCTGCGCCGCGCCGGGGTGATCCTGGGGCACCAACTGCGGCTGGACCCGGCGCGGCTCGGCCGTGGCCTGGAGGCGTTGCTCCTCGTCCAGGTCCGTCCGCACCGCCGGGAACTCATCGGTCCGTTCGTCGAACGGATCCGGGCGCTTCCGGAGTCCCGCGCGCTCTTCCACCTCACCGGTCCGGACGACTACCTGGTCCACGTGGCCGTCGCCGGCACGGCGGATCTGCAACGGCTGGTGCTGGACGAGTTCACCTCGCGCCGCGAGGTGGCACGGGTGGAGACCCGGCTGATCTTCCAGCAGTGGGAGTGCGGCCCCCTGCTGCCGCCGGCAGGGGATGCGCAGGGCCCGGCGGGGGCGCCCTCACAGCCCGACGCCTCGGCATCGTAGAGAACCCCGCGGGCGGCGCGGGACCCTCCGTCGCCGCAAGGGTCCTCCTGCGCTCTTTCCTGCAGGAGCCCCGATACGCCGAAGGAATCTTCCCGGGCCTCATTTCCATACCCGTGACGCAGAGGCCTCCGCCGTACGAGGAATGTCTTCATGTCAGATACACCGAGCAGCGCGCTGCCGCGCCAGGTCGCCGACGCCTACGTCGACGCGTTCATCGAACTCGACCCGATCACCGGTACGTACCTCGGTGTCGCAGAAAGCTCTCGCCGGCTGCCCGATTTCTCGCCCGCCGGCCAGGCCGCCATGGCCGGGCTCATCCGGAGCACCCTGACGGAGCTCGATGCGGCCGAGCGGGTCCCCGGCGCCGAGGCCGAGGCGGAGCGGCGCTGCGCCCGGCTGCTGCGGGAGCGGCTGACGGCCGAACTCGCCATCCTCGACTCGGAGGAGGGCCTGCGGGCCGTCTCCAACATCCACTCACCGGTGCACAGCCTCCGTGAGGTGTTCACCTCCACCCCGACCGCCACCGACGAGGACTGGGCGGACGTCGTGGCACGCCTGCGGGCGGTCCCCGGCGCGCTGGAGGGGTACCGTGCCTCGCTGGCGCTCGGCCTGGAGCGCAAGCTGTACGCGGGCCCGCGTCCCACCGCCACCTTCATCGGACAGCTGGGCGCCTGGGCCGGGGAAGACGGCCCCGGGTTCTTCCAGGACATCGTCTCCCAGGGACCGGACGCGCTGCGGGCGGAGCTGGACGAGGCCGCCGGTCAGGCCGCCGGGGGGCTCATCGCTCTGCGCGACTGGATGCGCGAGGTGTACGCCCCCGCGATCGAGGGCGCTCCCGACACCGTGGGCCGTGAGCGCTACGCCCGCTGGGCGCGCTCGTTCAACGGCACGGACCTGGATCTGGACGAGGCGTACGCGTACGGCTGGTCCGAGTACCACCGTCTGCTGGCCGAGATGAAGACGGAGGCAGGCAAGATCCTCCCGGGCGCGGGGCCCTGGGAGGCACTCGCCCACCTCGACGTGCACGGCAAGCACATCGAGGGCGTGGAGGAGGTCAGGGCCTGGCTGCAGGGCCTCATGGACGAGGCGATCGAGGCCCTGGACGGCACGCATTTCGAGCTCGCCGAGCGGGTACGCAAGGTGGAGTCCCGGATCGCCCCTGCGGGAGGGGCCGCCGCCCCGTACTACACCGGCCCGTCCGAGGACTTCTCGCGCCCCGGCCGCACCTGGCTGCCCACCATGGGTGAGACCCGTTTCCCGGTGTACGACCTGGTGTCCACCTGGTACCACGAGGGCGTGCCGGGCCACCACCTGCAGATCGCGCAGTGGACGCACGTCGCCGAGAGCCTTTCGCGGTACCAGGCGTCGATCGGCCAGGTCAGCGCGAACGCCGAGGGCTGGGCGCTGTACGCGGAGCGCCTGATGGACGAGTTGGGCTTCCTGCCCGACGCCGAGCGCCGGCTCGGCTATCTGGACGCCCAGATGATGCGGGCCTGCCGGGTGATCGTGGACATCGGCATGCACCTGGAGCTGGAGATCCCCGCAGACTCGCCGTTCCACCCGGGTGAGCGGTGGACACCGGACCTGGCCCAGGAGTTCTTCGGCAGCCACAGCGGCCGCCCGGCCGATTTCGTGGAGAGCGAGCTGACCCGCTACCTGTCGATGCCCGGGCAAGCCATCGGGTACAAGCTGGGCGAGCGGGCCTGGCTGCTGGGACGCGAGAACGCCCGCAAGGCGCACGGCGACGCGTTCGACCTCAAGGCCTGGCACATGGCAGCCCTCTCGCAGGGGTCGCTCGGGCTGGACGACCTGGTGGAGGAACTGTCCCGGCTCTGATCACGGGGTGGCGGGTCCGGTCGGGTGCGCGGGCCCGGGCCGGGCCCGCCTGCCCGTCAGCCCGCCCCTTCTTCCCGCGTCCCCGACGGATCGAGGAACGAGTCCCTCATGGTGCCGCCCGCCTTCCTGTTCTGCCGCGACCCTCTGCACCCGGGTCGCCCGGACCCCGCGTTCGCCCATGAGGCCGTCGCGGCGCGCGAGGCCGGCGCCCAGGTCACCCTGGTCGATCACGACGCGCTGCTCTCCGGGGACGTGGACGAGGCCCTGGGCCGGGCCGGACGGCGGGACCCGGGGCCGTACTGGTACCGGGGCTGGATGATCCCGGCAGGCCGTTACGAGGACCTGGAGCAGGCGCTCGCCGCACGTGGGTGCTCCCTCCTCACGAGTACCGCCGCCTACCGCACCGCCCACGAACTCCCGGGCTGGTACGACACGTTCGAGTCCCTGACTCCGCGCAGCGTCTGGTGCGCGCTGCCGGCCGGCGCCACCCTGCCCGAAGCCGCCGCCTGGTCCCGGCTCGCCGGGCGGCTGGGCCCCGGGCCCGGCATCGTGAAGGACTTCGTGAAGTCCCGCAAGCACGAGTGGCTGGAGGCGTGCTTCGTCCCGGAGCTGTCCGACACGGGGCAGCTCGCCTCCGTCGTCGGCCGGTTCGTCGGACTGCAGGGCGAGTACCTGGCCGGTGGCGTGGGGCTGCGTGCCTACGAGCCGTTCGTGGCGGGCGGTGAGGCTCGCGTGTGGTGGGTGGACGGATCACCGGTACTGGTGACCGCCCACCCGGACACGCCCGGCCGGGTCGGAACACCCGCGCTCGACGCCGTCGGCGAGGCCGTGCGCCGTCTCGGCTGCCGTTGGGTGACGACCGACCTGGCCCTGCGCGAGGACGGCGTGTGGCGGGTGGTGGAGGTGGGGGACGGTCAGGTCAGCGGGCTGCCCGCCGGTGAGAGCGGCGCAAGCCTGTTCACCGCCCTCCTGGGCGCCTGAGCCGCGCAGCGCGCCGTCTTCCGGCTCAGCAGCCGCAGTCCTCGGCGTCGACCGGAGCCGTGAGCTGGTCGGCCGTGCGCCGCTCCTGCCCCTCCGCGGTCTCGAAGGTGACCCCCTCCCGCACCCGGTACTCGTAGCCGCCGAGCATCTCCTTGACCTGGTAGCCGGGCTCGGCGAGGGCGAGCGCGGCACGGGTGGCGCCGTTGCAGCCCGGCCCCCAGCAGTACGTGACCACCGGGACGGCCGGGTCGAGCAGACCGGCCGCCTGCTCGGTGACGAGGGCCGTCGGCAGGTGAACGGCTCCCGGCAGGTGACCCTGGTCCCAGGCAGCGGCCGACCGCGAGTCCAGGACGACGAAGCCGGAATCACCGCCGGCGGAATCAGGCGTTAGGTGTGCCGGCAGCCCGGTGGCGGACCGTCGATCCGTGCCTCTCCTTCACCACTTCGAGCTGCGTCGGGATCCGGCGGCGCAGGTCGGCCACGTGGCTGACGATCCCGACGCTGCGGTCCCGTTCCCGCAGCGAGTCCAGGACGTCGAGCACCTCGTCCAGGGTCTGGTCGTCCAGGCTGCCGAAGCCCTCGTCGATGAAGAGCGTGTCCAGCCGTACGCCGCCGGCCTCGTCGGTCACGACGTCGGCGAGGCCGAGCGCCAGGGCCAGTGAGGCGAAGAAGGTCTCTCCGCCGGACAGGGTGGCGGTGTCACGCTCCCGGCCCGTCCACGCGTCGACGACGTGCAGGCCGAGGCCTGCCCTGCGGCCTCCGCTGCGCGCGTCGGAGTGGACCAGGGTGTAGCGGCCCGACGACATCCGCCGAAGACGCGCCGTCGCCGCGGCGGCGACCTGTTCGAGTCGGGCCGCGAGTACGTACGCCTCCAGCCGCATCCTGCGCTCGTTGTCGGCCGAGGTGCCCGCGGCCAGCCCGGCGAGGCGGGCCACCCGGCCGTACTCCAGGCGCAGCGGCCCCAGTGCGCGCACCTCGTCAGCAGCGCGCGCCGAGAGCCGGTCGAGCTGCGCACAGCGCTCCTGCGCGGCGGCGAGTGCGGCCGCACTGTCGCGCAGCAGCCGCGCCGACACGTCGTACGCCGCCTGCGCGGCATCCGGGCTCGCGGCCGGGCGGCCGGCTGCGGACCGCGCGTCCTCCTCGGCGAGCCGGTCGGCGACGGCCGCGGCCTCCGCCTGCCAGGCGTCGATCCGGTGCTGCAGTTCCCGCTGGGCGGTGTCGCTCAGGAGTTTCGCCGCTGCGGCCTGCGGGGTGTCGAATCCGGCCCGGAAGGCGGCGTCGGCGAGGCGCCCGTCCGCTTCCTTGCGCCGCTCGGCGGCTCGCTGTTCCGCCCGGAGCGCTTCCGTCGCGCCGGCGAGCAGCGCGACCTGCCGCTCGAGCACGGCCGCGTGCGCGGCGACGGAGCCCGCGGAGCCGCGGGTGTGCAGCAGTTCGGCTTCCAGTGCGGACCGTTCGCGTTCGAGAGCTTCCCGTTGCGAGGTGCGGGCAGCGGCACGCCGCTCGGCCTGCTGCCGGTCGTCGAGCCTTCCGAGATACTCACGCTCGGCCGCGGCGAGCGCCTCCCTGGCCGCGTGCATCCCGGAGGCCAGGCGATGCGCGTCCGCGTGCTCCCGCGTCAGCGCGGCGACGACCGTCTCGAGAGCGGCCACCGGGGCGTCGGCCCCCGGGTGGCCGGAGGCCTGCCCGACGGGTCCTTCCGGGAGCGGCACGTCCGCCCCGGCGGAGGATCGCTCACCGTCAAAAGCCTGGTCCCCGCCGGAGGACCGGGTCCCGTCGGAGGCGTCCCCGGCGCCCGCCGCCTCCGTCCGCGCCGCGGCGAGGCGTTCGCGGAGGCGCTCGAGTTCGCGCTCGGCTTCCGCCCTGGCCCGGTCGGCGCGCCGGTGGTCCTCGAGAGCGGCTTCCTCAGTCGCCCGGTCCACATGGCCGTCGCCCGCACGGGCCGGCTCCGGATGGTCGGCCGACCCGCACACCGCGCAGGCCACGCCGTCGACCAGCTGGGCGGCCAGCTCCGCCGCGATGCCCCGAAGCCGCTGCTCGCGCAGCCCCAGCCAGGTCTCGTGTGCCGTCACGGCACGCTCACGAGCCGCTGTCAGGCCGGCCCCGGCCCTCTCCTCCTGCACGGCGAGGGCGTCGCGCCGGCGTGCCGCCTCCAGCCTCCGGCGCGCGGGGCCGAGCCTTCCCGCCAGCTGTTCCGTGCGGGTAGCGGCCTCCTGGGCCGTCTGGACGCGCCCACTCAGTTCCCGACGGGTGGTGTCCCACCCGGCCAGCCAGTCCGCCGCCTCCTGGATCAGTTCGTCGTCGGCGCGGGACTGCCGTTCGAGGCCCGCGAGTTCGGCATCGATCTCACCGCTGCGCCGTTCGGCGCGGCGGGCGGCGTCGAGTGCGCCGAGCTCCGCCCTGAGCCGGCGCTCCGTGCCGGCCAGCTGCTCGGCTCCCGCGTCGGCCAGGGCGTGGGGCAGTTCGGCACGTGTGCGCTCCCGGGCCGCGCCGGCGACGCGATGGGCCCGCTCGGCCTCGTCGCGCAGTTCGAGCGCGGGGGCGACCAGGTCCGCCTTGCGCGCACGTGCCAGCTGTTCGAGGCAGCGGTCGTGCTCCGGCCGGCGTTCCTCGAGTGCCGCGGAGCGGCGGCGCGTCTCCTCGTACCGCTGCTGGAGCCGGGCGAGCTCGCGCTCCGACTCGAGCGCGGCGCGGGCGGCGGCGTTCCGGCTCTCCGCCCGGGACAGGACCGACCGGGCGATGTCGAGCCGTTCACGGGCCCCGCTGCGTGCGATCGCGGCCCATTCCAGTACGCCTTCGGCGAGACCGGGCTCGCCGGGTCCGGTCTCGGGCAGTGCGGCTTCGTCCGCCGCGGGCCCGGCCGCCTGGGCGATCCGCTGGGCGAGGGCGAGGACCTGTTCGTCGCCTGACCGGACCTTGGCCTCGGCGGCGCGTCGCAGCTCGGCCAGTCGCTCCTCCACGGCGGCGAACCGGCGGGTGTCGAAGAGCCTGCCGAGCAGCTTGCCGCGCGCCTCCGCGTCCGCGCGCAGGAAGCGGGCGAAGTCGCCCTGGGGCAGCAGTACCACCTGGCAGAACTGGTCCCGGCTCATTCCGATGAGCCCGCCGATCTCCTCACCGATCTCCTGGTGGGAGCGGCTGAGTGCCTGCCATCCCCTGTCGGGGTCGTATTCGCGCAGCCCGCTCTGCGCCTTCTCCGTGGTGAAACCGCCACCCCTGCGCTTGGGACGGAGCTGGGCGGGTGATCTGGTGACCTCCAGCCGGCGCCCGCCGACGGTCAGCTCCAGGCGGACCTCGGTCGGGAGGTCCACCGGCGCGTGGTCGCTGCGCAGTGAGGTGCCGGGGCTCTGCCGGGCGCCGGGCACCGCTCCGTACAGCGCGTAGCAGACCGCGTCCAGGATCGAGGTCTTCCCCGCGCCCGTCGGCCCGTGCAGCAGGAAGATGCCTGCCGACGACAGCGCGTCGAAGTCGATCACCTGAGTGGTGCCGAAGGGGCCGAAGGCGGTGAGGCCGAGCTTGTGGAGTCTCAACGCGGCACCTCGTTCACGACGTCGTTCACCCGTACGTCGTCGAGAACGGTCCTCAGCACCGCACGCTCCGGCCCGGTGGGTCCGTTGCCGCCCCGTACGTGCGCCACGAAGTCCTCCGCGATCTGCTGGTCGTCGCGCCCTTCGAGCCGCTGCGCGTAGGAGGCGAGCGGATCCTCGGGCGGCCGCTCCGGTTCGAGGACGAGGCTGAGTGTGTGCGGGAAGCGCTCCAGGAGGCGGGCCATCGGCTCGTCCGGGCGTACCGGGTCGGTGAGCGTGGCCTCCACCCAGGACGTCTCGTGCCGTTCGAGCGCCGGATCGCCGAGCAGCGTGTCCAGACGCCCCCGGAGGCGGGCCAGCGGGCGCGGCACCGGGCAGTCGACGCGTTCGGCGGTGATCTCCCCGTCGGCGCCGAGGTCCGTCAGCCACATCGTCTTGCGGTGGGCGTGCTCGGAGAAGGAGTACGCGAGCGGCGAGCCCGAGTAGCGGACGCGCTCCGTGACGGTCTGGCAGCCGTGCAGGTGTCCGAGGGCGACGTAGTCGACGCCGCCGAAGACACCGGCCGGGACGGCCGCGACACCGCCGACGGTGATGTCGCGCTCGCTGTCACTGGGTTCACCACCCGCGACGAACGCGTGCGCGAGGACGACGGACCGGGTGGTGTCCGGGCGGGTGGCCAGGTCGGCGCGCACCCGGTCCATGGCGGCCGTGAGGACGGCTTCGTGGCTCGCCTTCGTGGCGCCGAGCGTGTCGCGCACGAGGGCGGGTTCCAGGTAGGGCAGCCCGTAGAACGCCACGTCGCCGTGCGCGTCGGCCAGCACGACGGGGACGGCGCACTCGCGGGGGTCGGTGCGCAGGTGGATGCCTGCCCGGGCGATCAGACCCGCACCCACGCCGAGCCTGCGGGCCGAGTCGTGGTTGCCGGAGATCATGATCGTGGGCACGCCGACGGCGGCCAGCCGGTGCAGCGCGTCGTCGAAGATCTGCACGGCGGAGAGCGGTGGTACCGCCCGGTCGTAGACGTCGCCCGCCACGACGACCACGTCGACCTCCCGCTCCTGTACGGTCCGCACGAGGTGGTCGAGCAGGGTGGCCTGGGCGTCGAGCATCGGGACGCGGTGGAACGACCGGCCCAGGTGCCAGTCCGAGGTGTGCAGGATCCTCATGCCATCACTCCGACCGCTCCGACCCGCATGTTCCGTCTCCTCGTCCCCCGGGGCCGCGCCGGCCCGGACCCCGCCCGCGCGCGTTTCCCCGCGGCGGGCCCGACCACGCTAATGCCGCGTGGTCCGTGACCTGTCATCCGGGTCGGACGTCGCCGTACGCTTCGCCGCCCAGTTCGAGCGTGGCGGATCCGGCCGTGACATCGGCCAGCCAGGCCGTGAAGCCTTCGACGTCGGCGTCCGGCAGCCCGACGCCGATGGTCACCGCCTCCGCGTACCGGACGTCGTGCACGCCACGGCCGGTGGCGCGCAGGTCGTTCTCCAGCTTGCCCGCCCGCTGGTGGTCGACGGTGACGGTGGCGAGCCGGTACCGCCGCCGGGTGACCGTGCCCAGCGCGTCCAGCGCCTCTCCCACCGCTCCCCCGTAGGCCCGGATCAGCCCGCCGGCGCCGAGCTTCACGCCGCCGTAGTAGCGGGTGACGACGGCGGCGGCGTAGCGCACCTCGCGGCGCATGAGCATCTGGAGCATGGGGACACCCGCGGTGCCGCCGGGCTCCCCGTCGTCACTGGCCTTCTGCACCGAGGCGTCGGCGCCGATCACGTACGCAAAGCAGTTGTGCGTGGCGGTGGGGTGCTCCTTGCGCACGCGGGCGACGAACTCCTGCGCTTCCTCCTCCGTGGCGGCGGGGGCGAGCGCGCAGAGGAAGCGCGACCGGTTCACCTCGGTCTCGTGCACGCCCGTGCGGGCGACGGTCCGGTACTGCTCCTGCATCAGCCCACCCTATGCGCCCGTTCGCCGAGGCCGTTAACTCTCCCGGGTCGACGATCCACCGGGCCGTTCACCCGTTCGTGGGGAATGGCCGGGCGGGACCGTCCGTTGTCCGGGCATGTACGCAGACGATGAGACGGTCCGCAGGATCCTTCAGGACTCGGGCGACACCTGGGCGGTGGTCGGCCTGTCCTCCAACCGTTCCCGGGCGGCCTACGGGGTGGCCGAGGTCCTCCAGCGTTTCGGCAAGAGGGTGGTTCCGGTCCATCCCGGGGCCGAGAGTGTCCACGGCGAGCAGGGATACGCGTCGCTGGCGGACATCCCCTTCCCCGTCGACGTGGTGGACGTCTTCGTCAACAGCGCCCTGGCCGGCGCGGTCGCCGACGAGGCGGTTGCCGCAGGCGCGAAAGCGGTCTGGTTCCAGCTCGGGGTGATCGACGAGAAGGCGTACGAGCGCACCCGCTCGGCCGGTCTGGACATGGTGATGGACCGCTGCCCCGCGATCGAGATACCCCGCCTGAGCCGCCGGGCCTGAGGAGGCGTGGTGCCACGCCCGGCCTCCGGCGGGAACAATGCGTGCCGTGACACAGCATCCCGACGGCGGTGACCGGGTAGCGGCTCAGCTTCACGGGCTCGGCGTGGAGCGGGGAGGCGTCCTGCTGGTGCATGCCTCCATGCGTTCCGCGGGAGAGGACGCCGAGGCGATGGCGCACGCCCTGCGACGGTCGCTGGGTCCGCAGGGAACCCTGGTCGTCCCCTCCTTCACGCCGGAGAATTCGGACACGTCACCCTTCTACCTGAGCCGCGTCCGAGGGCTGGGCGCAGAGGCGCGCGCGGCCCTGCGGGCAGCGATGCCGCCCTTCGACCGGGCCACCACTCCCGCGTCGCCCTCCATGGGGCGGCTCGCCGAGACGGTCAGGCTGGCCCCGGAAGCGGTCCGCAGCGGGCATCCGCAGACGTCGTTCGCCGCGGTGGGACCGGCGGCGGCGACGCTGCTCGCACGGCACCGCCCGGACTGTCACCTCGGCGAGGACTCCCCCCTCGCCCGCCTGTACGAGGCCGACGCCCAGGTCCTGCTGCTGGGGACGGGCTTCGCCACCTGCAGCGCCTTCCACCTCGCCGAGTACCGCCTTCCGGCGGCGCCCCGCCGTCTCTACCGCTGCGTGATCGCACCGGACGGCGGACGCCGATGGTGGGAGTACGAGGACGTCGAGCTGGACGACAGCGACTTCGCGGCCCTGGGCGGCGACTTCGAGCGGGCGGATGTGACCGGGGCCGTGCGGAGGGGCCGGGTGGGGGCGGCACCATGCCGCCTCTTCCCCCTCCGCGCGGCCGTGGACTTCGCCACCGGCTGGCTGGTGGAGCACCGCGTCCGGGCGCGGTGAGTGGCTCAGACGCCCAGGCCCTCGACCAGCACCGCTGCCGGCAGTGCGGCCAGCGCCTTGCCGGGGACGATCAGCTTGCCGCGGCGGCGGCCGCTGCCGATCAGCACCCACTCCCGGTCGACCACGGCGGGGTCGAGCAGGAGGGGCCAGGCCGCGGGGAGGCCGACCGGGGTGATTCCCCCGTACTCCATGCCCGTCTCCCCCACCGCCAGGTCCATCGACGCGAAGGACGCCTTACGTGCTCCGAGGTGTTTGCGCACCACGCCGTTGACGTCGACGCGCGAGCTGGAGAGGACCACGCACGCGGCGAGCATGACCTCCCCGCCCCGCTTCCCTGCCACGACCACGCAGTTGGCCGACTCGTCCAGCAGTTCCCGGCCGTAGTGCTCGGCGAAGACGGCGGTGTCGGCGATGGCCGGGTCGGTGTCGATGTAGACGATCTGCTCGGCGGGGACGCCGCCCCAGCCCGCCGCCACCGCTTCCGCCACGGGCGGGGTGAGCAGGTCGAGCCGGTCGGTCGCGGGGGAGGCGTCGTCGAACGTGCCCAGGGGTGCGCGCATACCGGTCACGCTAACAGTCCCCGCGGGGTGGTCACTTGGCCTGTCCGCGTACCGGCGGGATGGAGACCGCCATGGTCAGCTCGACGGGCTCGGCACCGTCGTTGCGGTAGCTGTGGGGTACATGCGCCTCGAAGGTCGCCGAGGTGCCGGCCGACACCGCGTGCGCCTCGCCGTCGACGACCAGGGTCAGTTCGCCCGCGGTGACGTGCAGGAGTTCGACCGTCCCCTCGGGATGCGGGTCGGAGGCGCTGCTGTCGCCGGGCATCAGGTGCCAGGCCCAGAGCTCGATGGGCCCCCTGGCCTCCGTGCCCACCAGGAGCGTGGTGGAGCTGCCCGCCTCCGTGGACCACATGCGCACGGCCTGGCTCTCGGGTACGAGGCGCACCTGCGAGCCCTGCTCGTAGTCGAGGAGCGTGGTGATGCTGACGCCCAGCGCGTCGGCGAGCTTCACGGTGGTGCCGACGCTCGGATTCGTGCGTGCCTGCTCGATCTGGATGATCATCCCCCGGCTGACTCCGGCGCGGGCGGCGAGGGCGTCCAGAGTGAAGCCGCGCTCGCCCCTCCAGCGCTTGAGATTCCGCGCGAGCGACTGCGTGAGCTGATCGAGGTCAGACACATTCCGTCCAATATTCTGGATGACAGGGTCGAAAATACTGCACTACGGTGTGGTGCACCGAACCGACGACCGCACTGTACTGCGAGGCATGTGATGACAGCACTGTTCGCCCTGGCCACGAGCCTTCTGTGGGGCCTGGCCGATTTCGGCGGCGGGCTGCTCACCCGGCGTACGCCCGCACTGACCGTGGTGGTGGTGTCCCAGTGCATCGCCGCCGTGGTCCTCGGCTGCGTCGTCGTGGCGACGGGCGGCTGGAGCGAGGCCGGGGGCAGGCTCTGGTTCGCGGTCGCGGCCGGCGCGGTGGGCCCGGTCGCGATGCTGAGCTTCTACAAGGCGCTGGCCCTGGGCCCGATGGGCGTGGTCTCCCCACTCGGATCGCTCGGGGTGGCCGTCCCCGTCGCGGCCGGTCTGACCATGGGCGAACACCCGGGACCGCTGCAGCTCGCCGGGGTGGGCGTGGCCGTGGCGGGGGTCGTCCTGGCCGGCGGACCGCAGCTCCGAGGAGCCCCGGTGCAGCGTCGCGCGGTCGTGCTGACACTCGTCGCCGCGTTCGGTTTCGGCGCGGTGATGGCACTGATCGCGGAGGCGTCCACCACCGTGACCGGCCTGTTCCTGGCGCTCTTCGTCCAGCGCGTCACGAACATCGCCGTCGGAGGCACGGCCTTGTACGTCTCGGTGCGCCGTGGAGGCCGCGCCCTCCCCGAGGAGGGCGGCCGGGCGGTCGTCGTGGGCGCGCTGCCCGCCCTCGCCTTCGTCGGCCTCGCCGATGTCGCGGCCAACGGCACGTACTCCGTCGCCGCCCAGCACGGCCCGGTCACCGTGGCCGCCGTGCTGGCCTCGCTGTACCCGGTGGTCACGGCACTGGCGGCACGCGGCCTGCTGGGCGAGCGGCTGCGGGGCGTCCAGGCGGCCGGAGCCGGCCTCGCCCTGCTCGGGACGGTTCTCCTGGCGACGGGTTAGCGACGGGTCGGGGCCTTCGCCCGCGGGCCGGCCCCGCGCGGTCCGCGGGAGGAGGCCGATGCCGTGTCCGCACCCCCGCCAGCCGCGTAACCAACCTCCCGGGACAACACACCTAGCCGTTCCCCCGGCGCACCGGCACCCCGTCGGCGTCCGCGGGCCGGGCACCCGGTCCCGTGTCCTCCAGCAGATCCGCCACGGCCTGCAGTTGCTCGGACGTGACCCCCTCGGGGATCGGTACCGGCGCGGGCGTCCGCAACGGCGGCTGCCAGCCGTTGTCGGGGTCCCAGCGCCTGACGACGCGGGCGGGTGCCCCGGCGACCACCGCGTGGTCCGGGACCTCCCCGCGTACGACGGCGCCCGCCGCGACCACGACGTTGCGGCCGAGCCTGGCACCCGGGAG
This sequence comes from Streptomyces sp. B1I3, assembly GCF_030816615.1. Taxonomy (NCBI): domain Bacteria; kingdom Bacillati; phylum Actinomycetota; class Actinomycetes; order Kitasatosporales; family Streptomycetaceae; genus Streptomyces; species Streptomyces sp. B1I3. The sequence continues at coordinate 6,820,943 of NZ_JAUSYD010000001.1, read as the reverse complement.
GATGACCGCGCCCGTGCCGATCCAGCAGCCCGGGCCGATGACGACCGGCTCCATGCGCGGCCACTGCCTGCCGACCGGCTCGTCGGGATTGTCGTAACTGTGGTTGGTCGACGTGATGTAGACGTACGGGCCGCAGTACGTGTCCGATCCGATCGACACGGTGGTGTCGGCGACGACGTGGCTGCCGCGGCCCAGCACCACGCCGTTGCCGAGCGTCAGCACGGTCTGCGGGCCCAGGTCCAGATCGGGCATCAGCCCGGCGGTGAGCGTCACCTGTTCGGCGATGATGCAGTGGTCACCGAGCTCGATCCACCGCTCGCCGAACACGGTGCCCTGCGGGAAGGCGAGCCGCGTGCCCGGTCCGATGCGGCCGAACCGCAGTTTCCCCGGACGCTGCGCGGTGACCGCTCCGGTCTCCTGCAGCCAGGCCCAGCCCCGGTGGACCGCACCGGCCAGGACACGACGACGCCAGCGCGCCAGGGAGGAGACCGTGTCTCCGTTCTTCGGCACCCGCTCACGGTTCTTCGCCACGCGCTCACGGTAGTCGGCCGGGGCGGCGCCGGTCCGCCCACCACCTGTGATGTTCACCCCACCCCGCAAGGGCGGTGGGACCGTCCATTACGGTTCCTCTGGCGCGACCGGCGCGCGAGCGCGACCGCACCACACCCGCGGCGGAGGAGCAGGCGATGGCAGAAAAGGCGTTGGTCACCGGCATCGGCGGCAAGGAGCCGCACATCGACCCGGACGCCTTCGTGGCGCCGACGTCCGTTCTCGTCGGCGAGGTCTCGCTGGCCCCCGGCTCCAGCGTCTGGTACCAGGCGGTACTGCGCGCCGACTGCGGCCCGATCTCGCTCGGCCCGGACAGCAACATCCAGGACAACTGCAGCGTGCACACCGACCCCGGGTTCCCGCTGACCGTGGGCGCCCGGGTCTCCGTCGGCCACAACGCCGTCCTGCACGGCTGTGTCATCGAGGACGACGTACTGGTCGGCATGGGCGCCACGGTGCTGAACGGGGCCCACATCGGTGCGGGTTCACTGGTCGCCGCACAGGCCCTCGTACCGCAGGGGATGCGGGTGCCCCCGGGCTCGCTCGTCGCCGGTGTACCCGCCAAGGTCAAGCGGCAGCTGACCGCCGAGGAGCGCGAGGGCATCGCCTTCAACGCGGCCGGCTATGTGGAGCTGGCGAAAGCGCACCGGCAGGCACACGAGGGCTGACCTCGCGCACATGCTCGTCGCGGGCCCGGTCCCGCGGCGCCGGGCGAACCCACGGCCGGCCATGCCGGGTCAGTCGGCGGCGGGCACGGAGTCGGACTCGGGCGTCGCCACCGGCCGGCCGGCCGATTGCTCCGCGGCCTTCTTGGCACGGTTCTTCAGCACCAGCATCGAGGTCAGGCCGATCAGGACGGCGACGACCAGGCCGAGCCAGGAGAAGCGCTTGAGCCACGCCTCGGCGACCACTCCCACCGAGTAGACGACGGCCGTGGTGCCGCCCGCCCAGACGATGCCGCCGAGCACGTTGGCGATGAGGAACTTCCAGTAGGGCATGCGCAGGACACCCGCCAGCGGCCCGGCGAAGATCCGCAGCAGCGCGACGAAGCGGCCGAAGAAGACCGCCCACATGCCCCACTTCTCGAAGGACCGCTCGGCCATGGCGATCTGCGCTTCCCCGAAATGCTTGGGGAACCTGCCGCCGAGCCAGGCGAGCAGGGGCCGCCCGCCCTTGCGGCCGATGGCGTAGCCGATCGAGTCACCGATGATCGCTCCGGCCGACGCGCAGGCGCCGAGCACCACGGGATCGATGTCGCCGTGCTGGGAGGCGAGCAGCGCCGAACTCACGAGGATGATCTCGCCGGGCAGCGGAATGCCCAGGCTCTCCAGCCCGATGACGACCCCCACCAGCAGGTAGATGCTGACCGCGGGGACGGTCTCGAGCCACTCCTGGACGTGCAACGCCGGTTCCTCCCGTGAAGAATCTGCCGCCGCGCACCACGGTGGTGCACGGCGGGCAGCCTACCCGGCCGACGGGTTCGGCGGTGGTGGTGCACCGACCGGCCGGCTGGGCCGGCGGTGGGAGCGCGCCGCCCGGCCGGGGGTCAGCGGTTGGGGCGCAGCGTCCAGACCACGCTCATCTCGCTCGTCACGGCCCCGTCGGCCCGCCGGATCTCCACCCGCACGGGGAATTCGGGGCGCTTGCCCTCGTCGAGTTCGGCGATGACCTCGGCGGCCGGGCGGCCCAGGGTGGCGGTGGCGGTGAGCGCGCCCATGGCCACCTTCTTGAAGGCCATCTCGGTGGTCACCGGCAGCGGCACGGCACGCGCCATCTGGTCACCGAAGGCGGCGACGACGACGGCGCCGCTCGCGGACTCGGCCAGCGTGAACATCGCTCCGGCGTGCGGTCCGCCGAGGTGGTTGTGGTATTCGGCCTGGTCCGGGAACGAGAGGACAGCGCGCTCGGCGGTGGTCTCCAGGTATTCGAGGTTGAGGGTGCGGACCATCGGAACGCTCGCGGACAGCATCTCGCCGACCGTCATCTCTTCAGTGCTCATGGGCCGGGATGTTACTAGTCAGTAGCAGGCCTTGACCATCCCCTCACAGGGGCGGCCGTGGCAGTGGGTGCCCGGTCCCTCTATGGTTACTGGCCATGTGGCCAGGACAGCAGCCGCCCGGGGGCGAGCAGAACCCGCAGGACCAGAATCCGTACCAGCAGCCGGGGTACCAGCAGCCGAATCCCTATCAGCAGCCGGGATACCAGCAGCCGGGACAGCAGCAGCCGGGTTATCAGCAGGGGTATCCGCAGCCGAACCCGTACCAGCAGCCCACCGTGCCGCAGTACGCCGTGCCGGGTCAGCCCGGCGGGCCGCAGCCGGACGACAGGAAGAAGACGACGATCGTCGCGATCGTCGCCGCCACCGCGGTCGTGGTGGCGGCCGTCGTCACCGGAGTCGTCGTCATGAACAAGAAGGACGACGACAAGGGCGGCTCGAAGGTCGCGGACGGCAAGAAGACCTCGCCGTCGGCGAAGGCCTCCGACACCCCTTCCTCCCCCGCGGCGAACCCGCGTGGCGGGGAGGACGCCGCGCCCTCGGTCCCCGGCTGGAAGGTGGTGACCAACCCGAAGTGGGGCACCCAGTTCGACGTGCCCGGTGACTGGGAGGTCGCCGGAACCGGTGTGTTCTCCGGTTTCGAGGACGTGAAGGACCCGACCGGGCCGCCGGCCGCCGGCTTCTCCGCACCGGCCTACTACAAGAGCAAGTGGTGCGTCGACGACGTCGACAAGGACGGCTCCAAGGAGGACACCGGCCTCGCGGGCGTCGGCACCAAGGGCGCCCAGGGCGCCAAGAGTACCGACGAGGCCGCCACCAACGAGGCTGCCAACTGGGTGTGGGCCGCCTACGCCCAGGAGGACCCCAAGGAGAAGGTCAAGATCGGCAAGGCCGCGCCGTACACGACCGAGTCGGGGCTGACCGGCAGTGTCGTGACGGCCACCGCCACGGGTCTGGCCAAGAAGAACAAGTGCGACACGGACGGCAAGTCGACCGCGTTCAGCTTCAAGAACGCCAAGGGCGAGTACTCGACCTGGGTCCTCTACGCCAACGCCGGTGTGGACGACGAGCTCCCGGACGCCACGATCCAGAAGATCCTCAGCACGGTACGCCTCGCGAAGAGCACCTCCTGACCCCCTGACGGTCCTGGGCCGGTCCGTGCCATTTGGCGGACCGGGGTGCGGGCGGGGATAGTCCCCTGGTGACTTCCGCCGACTTCGCCCCGCCCGCCGCTTCCCGCACCCCGCGGGCGGGCCGCAACTACGGTCTGCTGACCGCCGCCGCGATCATCACGAGCCTGGGTACCCACGGCGCGTTGATCGCGGCGGCCTTCGCGGTTCTGGAGTCGGGCGGCGACGCGGGCGACGTGGGGCTGGTCGCCGCCGCCCGCACCGCTCCGCTCGTGCTCTTCCTGCTGATCGGCGGTGCGATCGCGGACCGGCTGCCGCGTCATCGGGTGATGGTTGCGGCGAATGCCCTCAACTGCGCCTCCCAGGCGGTGTTCGCCTGGCTGGTCCTGACCGGCGACGCACGGCTGTGGCAGATGATGCTGCTGACCGCCCTGTGCGGCACCGGCCAGGCCTTCTTCAATCCGGCGGCCGAGGGCATGCTGCTGTCCAGCGTCACCGGCGAGCACGCCGCCCGCGCCTTCGCCTTCTTCCGGATGTCCATGCACGGTGCCGCGATCGGCGGCGCGGCACTCGGCGGCGCCATGATCGCGGCGATGGACCCGGGCTGGGTGCTGGCGGTCGACGCGGCGGCGTTCGCCGTCGCCGGTACGCTGCGCGCCTTCCTCGACGTCAGCCACATCCCCGGCCGCGCGCCGGGCGGCGGGCTGCTCGCCGACATGCGCGACGGCTGGCGGGAGGTCGCGAGCCGCCCCTGGCTCTGGGCCATCGTCCTGCAGTTCTCCGTGGTCGTGGCCGTCGTCGGGGCCGCCGAGGCGGTGTACGGGCCGCTGGTGGCCCGCGACGAGTTGGGCGGGGCGCGCCCGTGGGGGTTCGCGCTCGCCGCGTTCGGGGTCGGCACCCTGGGCGGGGCGTTGCTGATGACGCGCTGGAAGCCACGCCGGCTGCTGCTGGCCGGGACGCTCTGCGTGTTCCCGCTGGCCCTGCCGTCGGCGGGGCTGGCGGTCCCGCTGCCGGTGGGCGCGCTCTGCGGCGTGATGTTCGTGACCGGCATCGCCATCGAGGTGTTCGGCGTCTCCTGGATGACGGCCCTGCATCAGGAGATCCCCGAGGAGAAGCTGTCCCGGGTCTCGGCGTACGACTGGTTCGGCTCGGTGGCGATGGTGCCGCTGGCCACGGCGGCGGCCGGTCCGGTGGAGACGCTGGCCGGCCGCAGCCAGGCACTGTGGGGCTGCGCCGCACTGATCGTGCTCGTGACGGCGGGGGTGCTGCTCGTCCCGGACGTACGGAACCTGACGCGCCGCACCGCCGGCGTGCAGGGTGGCGGCGGCGCGGTGCCCGGTCAGGCGGCCAAGGTCTCAGCCGATGCCGAAGGCACCGTCGGGGGGCTCGGGTGAGCCGACCGCCTCGGTGTCCCGTACGGGCTGCGCGCCGCCCATGAGCCGGGCGAGCGCCGCACCGCACTCCACCCTCGCGGGGAACGCGTCGGCGGCGCAGAGCCTGGTCAGCGTGGCGATGTCCAAGGGCTCGCGCGAGGCGACGAGCACGGTGTTGCCGAACCTTCGGCCGCGCAGGACCGCCGGTTCGGCGATCAGCGCGAGTTCGCCGAAGACCGACGCGAAGTTGGCCAGCTGCGAGCGCAGGAAGCCGAAGGGAGCACCGTCGGCCAGGTTCGCCGCATACGTCCCTCCGGCCCGCAGGACCCGCCCGGCGGCGCGCGCGTACTCGACGGACGTCAGGTGAGCCGGTACCCGTGCTCCGCCGAAGACGTCCGCGATCAGGAGGTCCGCGGAACCGGCGGGCGCGTGCTCGAGCCAGGCCCGGGCGTCGGCGCCGTGCACGGTGATCCCGGACCCTTCGGGCAGCGGCAGGTGCTCGCCGACCAGGCGGACGAGTCCCCGGTCCGCCTCGGCGACCTCCTGCCGTGAACCAGGGCGGGTCGCCGCGACGTAACGGGGCAGGGTGAGCGCCCCGCCGCCGAGGTGTACGGCGTCCACGGGCGCGCCCGGGTCCGCCGCCCCGTCCACGACGTGGGCGAGCCGCCGTACGTACTCGAACTCCAGGTACTCCGGCTCGTCGAGGTCGACGTACGACTGCGGGGCCCCGTCGACCGTGAGCAGCCAGGCCCGTTCGCGGTCCACGTCGGGCATCAGGCGGGCGGTCCCGAAGTCGGTGGCGCGGAGGACGGGTATGGGCTCGTTCACGCCCCCATTGTTCCCTGTCCCCCGGGCGGCCCGGACCGGGTGGGCCCGCCCCTCGGCGAAGAGAGGGGCGGGCCCACCGTGCCGGCCTCAGCCGTCGAGGAGGCCGGTCACCGTGCCGGCGCCGACCGTCCTGCCGCCCTCACGGATCGCGAAGCCCAGTCCCGGCTCCAGCGGGACGTCGCGGCCGAGCTCGATCGTCATGGTGACGGTGTCACCGGGCCGTGCCACCGCCGCCTCCCCCAGGTCGACGTCTCCGACGACGTCCGCCGTGCGGATGTAGAACTGCGGCCGGTATCCCGTGGTGACCGGGGTACTGCGGCCGCCCTCGCGCGCCGACAGGACGTACACCTGAGCGGTGAAGCGCCGCCTGGGTGTGACGCTGCCGGGCGCCGCCACCACGTGGCCGCGGCGGACCCGGTCGCGCTCGACCCCGCGCAGCAGCAGCGCGACGTTGTCCCCCGCCTCCGCGGACTCCATCGGCTTCCCGAAGGTCTCCAGGCCGGTGACGACCGTCTCGACGTCCGCGCCGAGCACCGACACCCGGTCCCCCACGCGCACCGTGCCGCGCTCGACGGCGCCGGTGACGACCGTGCCGCGGCCCGTGATGGTCAGGACGTTCTCCACCGAGAGCAGGAACGGCGCGTCGGTGTAGCGCACCGGCATCGGTACGTACGTGTCGACGGCGTCCAGCAGGCTCTCGATGGAGGCCGTCCACTGCGGGTCGCCCTCCAGGGCCTTGAGGCCGGACACCCGGACGACGGGCAGCGTCTCCCCTCCGTATCCGTGTGCGGAGAGCAGCTCGCGGACCTCGAGCTCGACCAGGTCGGTCAGCACCGAGTCCTCGCCGTCGCCGGCGGCGTCGGCCTTGTTGAGGGCGACGACGATGTGGTCGACACCGACCTGACGGGCCAGCAGGACGTGCTCCGCGGTCTGCGGCATGATGCCGTCGAGCGCGGAGACGACCAGGATCGCGCCGTCGAGCTGCGCCGCTCCGGTGACCATGTTCTTGATGTAGTCGGCGTGTCCGGGCATGTCGACGTGCGCGTAGTGCCGGGTGTCCGTCTCGTACTCGACGTGCGAGATGTTGATGGTGATGCCGCGCTGCGCCTCCTCGGGCGCCCGGTCGATCCGGTCGAACGGCACGAAGGTACCGCTGCCCCGGTCGCTGAGGACCTTGGTGATGGCCGCGGTCAGGGTGGTCTTGCCGTGGTCGACGTGGCCCATGGTGCCGATGTTCAGGTGCGGCTTGGTGCGCACGTATGCCGTCTTGGGCATGGCTCGTTCCTTGGTGTTCGAAGCTGAGACGAGAAGACCCCAGGGCCCCGCCGACCCTCCCCTTACGGGGTCCGCCGGACTGTCGGGGGAGGGTCAGCTTCGGGCGCCGCCGATGGGCGCTGCGGCAGCGGTGCACGCTGCTGCGGCTGCTGCTGCTGCTGCTGCTGCCGCGAACGCGGTCGCGGGGCTCACGGCAGCCTTCGGCGTGTCCGCGACTGCGGACTGCGCTGCGAGGAAGGCGTACCGGAACATGCCCCTGATCATGGCGGAACCGCGCACGGCCGTCGAATGCTTTTCGGCGGCTGTGGACGGTGACTCAGCCGATGTGCCTGAGCGCCTCACGCACGGAGAGCGGTGACAGACGGTCACGAGCCGTGTCGACGAACTCGCGGACGGCCTCCGCGTCGGTCTTGGCGTACTCGCGCAGGCACCAGCCGATCGCCTTGCGGATGAAGAAGTCCGGGTGGTCCGCGCGGAGCAGGCAGTACCCGAACAGCCGGTCGGTGTCGGTGTTTTCGCGGAAGCGGAGTTGGTGGAGCAGGGCGGTACGGGCGAGCCAGAGGTCCTCGTCCCCGGCCCACCGGTCCATCACTCCCCTCAGCACCGGGTCCGCCGACACGAGCGGTCCGGCGACATGGGCGGCGAGTACGTCGACGGTGTCCCACCAGGGGCGTGTCGTCACCAGATGCCGCAGGACGGGCAGGAAGCCGGAGGAGCAACGGCCGACATGACGGCGCAGGTAGTCGGCGGCAAAGTACTGGTATTCGCGTTCGGGCAACTCCCAGCAGCGCAGGGCGACGGCGGTGCAGTCCGCTTCGGCCGGCCGGCGGGTGTCTGCAAGGACGGTCCGGGACAGGTCCCGGCGTCGCGGGGTGGCGATGCCCAGGAAAGGGGCCACGTTCCTCATGTACGCAGCCGCCGCAACCGCCCGTCCGGGGTCGGCCGCCTCGGGATACACCTGGGTGAGGCGGCGCAGCACCGTGTCGGCCAGGGCACTGTCCGGCACGTCGGGGACGGATTGCTCCGACGGACTCATGGGACGCACATTACGGCGATCACACACCTGTTTCGGTTACGCTCCCCAGATGTTCGAGCCCGTCCCCGCCGCCCGGCCCGCCGGCGGTCTCGCAGCGCGTTGCGCGAAGCTGCTGCTCTCCCCCTGGTCCCGTTTCTCCCTCCTGGTCGCGGTGCTCCTGGCCGCGGCCACCACCATGCTGCTGTTCGAACCACAGCGGCTGCTGGCGTCCGGCTGGCCACCCCAGCTCACGGGTTCGGGGGCGGCCATGGTGTTCGGCCTGGCGTACGGCGTGTGCACGGTGGCCTTCGTGCCGCGTCCGCTGCTCAACCTCGCCGCCGGCGCCTTGTTCGGCGCTCAGGCCGGTCTGGCGGCGGCGCTGGCCGGAACCGTCCTCGGCGCGGGCGTCTCCTTCCTCCTCGGCCGGGTACTGGGCCAGGACGCGCTCCGTACGCTGCTCCGCGGCAAGTGGCTCAAGGCCGCGGACGGGCTGCTGAGCCGGCACGGCTTCCGCTCCATGCTGGCGATACGGCTCTTCCCGGGCGTGCCGTTCGCGGCGGCCAACTACTGCGCGGCGACCTCCCGGATGGGATATCCGCCGTTCCTGCTGGCCACCGGGCTCGGCTCGATCCCCAACACGGCGGCGTACGTCATCGCGGGCAGCGAGGCCTCCTCGCCGACCTCCCCGGTGTTCCTGGCGGCGATGGGCTTCATCGTGCTCTCGGGCGCGGGTGCGGCGCTGGTCGCCTGGCGCAAGCACCACAGGCTGGGCAGGGCGGGCGGCGCCGCTCACGGTCCCTCCTCCGAATGATGCGGGGGCAGCCGGGAGGCCGTTCATCTGCAGGCGATACGCTGCGCGCGACCGACAGAGGATGTCCGGGGCCGTGGTGCCCCGTCCCCCTTTTTGACCACACCCGCACGTTGCCGACGGCCGTCGAGGCCGTCGGCCGTCGCATGAACACCTCCGGGATGGCCTGAGCTCCATGAGCTGGTTCGAATCATTCGTCCTGGGACTCGTTCAGGGACTGACCGAGTTCCTGCCGATCTCCTCCAGCGCGCATCTGCGACTGACCGCGGCGTTCGCGGGCTGGCACGACCCGGGTGCGGCGTTCACCGCCATCACCCAGATCGGTACGGAGGCGGCGGTCCTCATCTACTTCCGCAAGGACATCGCCCGGATCGTCTCGGCGTGGTTCCGGTCGCTGACCAATGCCTCGATGCGCGGCGACCACGACGCCAAGATGGGTTGGCTGGTCATCATCGGCTCGATTCCGATCGGCGTGCTCGGTGTGACGTTCAAGGACCAGATCGAAGGGCCGTTCCGTGATCTGCGCCTGATCGCGACCACGTTGATCGGCATGGGCATCGTCCTGGGTGTCGCGGACCGTCTCGCGGCGCGCGACGAGACCGGCGGCAAGCACCGGGCGATCAGGGAGCGCAAGTCCCTCCAGGAGCTGGGCGTCAGGGACGGCCTGATCTTCGGCTTCTGTCAGGCGATGGCGCTGATCCCCGGCGTCTCGCGCTCGGGCGCCACGATCAGTGGTGGCCTCCTGATGGGCTACACCCGTGAGGCGGCGGCGCGTTACTCGTTCCTGCTGGCGGTACCGGCGGTGCTGGCCTCGGGCGTGTTCGAGCTGAAGGACGCGGGCGAGGGACACGTCTCCTGGGGGCCGACGATCTTCGCGACGGTCATCGCCTTCGCGGTGGGATACGCGGTCATCGCATGGTTCATGAAGTTCATCACGACCAAGAGCTTCATGCCGTTCGTCATCTACCGCGTGATCCTGGGCGTGGTGTTGTTCGCGTTGATCGCGGCCGGTGTGCTGAGCCCGCACGCGGGAGAGTCTGCGGGCTGAGCCGGCTCCGCCACGGGCCATTTCGCCGATGACGTGCGGGCGGGTGCCCTTAGTCTGATGCCGGTGAAGACGGGGGTTAGGGCGGCCGTGATATCGCGCCCGTCTTCGCTGGTCGTCGGCGCCGAGCCGGTCCAGCAGGTCGCCGGTGGATGAGGGCGCCCTCGTCGACGGCGACGGCGATATTTCCGGAGAGGCACCGGTACTTGAGCGGCTTCGACATGGTTCGGGCGGCGCGGTGGGTGCGGGCGATGTGGCGGGCGGCGTTCATGCGGGTCCCCCTTTGACCCAGGTGCCAACTTTCTTGGCATTGTGATATTGGCACAGCAGCAGCCGTGGTGCAACATAGTTGGCATGACTGAGCCAAGAGCGGGCGCCCACAAGGTTGGCAGTGAACTGCCCACCGACTTGGCAGGTTCGCATGAGATCATCAGCGACATGACGCCACGACCCCACCCCGAGGCCGAAGCCTCCTGGCTGCGCCGTCTCGACCGCGCGACCTCGGCTCACGAGAAAGCCCGGATGAACCTCGACGGACTCATTGCGGACGCCCGAGCCGCCGGCGTCCCACTCATGACCATCGCCAAGCACACGCCTTACAGTCGCGAATGGGCCCGCCGCATCGCCGACCGGGTAGACCTGGAACGATCCACCGCCCAGCCCGACTCGGGGGGCAGCAAGTGACCGCCGCCCTCGTCGCCTTTCTGCGGGCCCGGTACAGCGAGGAGTTGGAGAAGGCCCGCTACGCCAGCAACGTGGTGGTCACAGACCCCGCCCGCTTCGGCGTTGAGCCCGAGGATGCCTCCGCGCATGCCCGGTTCACCATCGCCACGGCCGAGGCGCGCATCGCACTGCTAGAGGACACCGTGGTGCGACACCTGGGAGCGGGTGGGCTGGTCGGCGAGACCGCCGAGTACCAGCTGCGGCTCCTCGCCGCGCCCTACGTCGAGCACAAGGACTACCCGCATGAGCTCGGGCGCCCGGCATGATCGCCGACCTAGTGGGCTTTCTTCGGGCCCGTCTCGATGAAGATGAGCGGGCGGCGCTGGCGACGGACGAGACGATGGGCAGCCCGCAGCGGGATTGGGTTGCGCACCCGGACGCGGAACCCCTCGCGAAGGTCGTCGCCAACCGACGGTTCCTCATCGCTCGGGAGCTCGGGATTGCTGAGGCCGAGCACATCGCCCGCCACGACCCGGCCCGCGCCCTGCGCGAGGTCGAGGCGAAGCGACAGCTCGTCGCCCGGCATGCGCCGCACTCAATTGGCGGCTGCCGCACCTGCGAACGGTCGCACTGGGGCATGCAGGTCTGCGACCACTGTGAACGCACGGCGCCGTGCCCCGACCTCCGCGACCTAGGACCTGTCTGATAATTGATCTTGTGATGGGTCGCGGAGAGCTGACGGATGCGGCGTGGGAGCGGATATCGCCGCTGCTGCCAGGTGTTGACGGGCGGGGTCGTCCGTGGCGGAATCACCGACAGGTGATCAACGGGGTGCTGTGGCGATTGCGCACGGGTGCTCCGTGGCGTGACCTGCCAGAACGCTTCGGGCCGTGGCAGACGATCTATGAGAGGTTCGCCCGCTGGGAGGTGGACGGGACCTGGGCCCGTCTACTCGAGGAGGTCCAGGTCCACGACGACTCAATCGGAGCGGTGGAATGGGCCGTGTCGGTCGACTCCACGGTTAACCGTGCTCACCAGCACGCCGCCGGCGCCCGCAAAAAGGGGCACCGGCGGGGGATGAACTAGAAGATCCGGCACGCGCGGCGGCTGACCAGGCGCTCGGCCGGTCCCGCGGCGGGCTGACCACCAAGGTTCACCTGGCGTGCGACGGCCGGGGCCTGCCTCTGGCCATCCTCGTCACGCCGGGCAACGTCAACGACTCCACCGCCTTCGATGCGGTCCTGGACGCGCTGCGAGTACCCAGGACCGGCGTCGGGCGGCCGCGCCGCAGGCCCGACGCGGTCATCGCCGACAAGGCGTACTCGTCACGGGTGATCCGCCAGACCCTGCGTCGCCGGGGCATCCGAGCGGTAATTCCGGAAAGGGTCGACCAGAAGGCCAACCGTGTTCGGCGCGAGCGGGCCGGTGGCAGGCCGCCAGCCTTCGACCGCGAGCTCTACAAAGCTTGCAACGTGGTCGAACGCTGCTTCAGCCGACTCAAGCAGTTCCGCGCCGTCGCGACACGGTTCGACAAACTCGCCGCCCGATACCGGGCTGGACTCCACCTCGCAGCGCTCGTCCTCTGGCTCCGCGAACCTGCCCGATGATCATTACCAGCGGACTGTACTCAGCCCGTTGCCGAGATCCGTCACCTCTGCTCCAGCAAGAACAGCCGGGATGATGCTGAGCCGGTCCGTCCGGAAGTGCACTCGGTCCGGGCGCGGGCCCATCGGCAGTCGGCCATACAGGACCAGCGCGTCATCGTCCTCGTCCGCTGTTTCGCCGCCCAGATCGACGAGTAGCGCGACAGTCCTGTCCAACTCTCGTTGGATCAGCCGCTGAACGGCATTAGTGGCCTGCTCACGCTCGATCTCGGTCAACCCGCCGAGCACGAAGGTGAGGACCTGGGTGTCCGGCGCCACGTACCTGACATCGCACACCACGTCCGTGTCTGCCGACAGCCAGAACTGCATGCAGAGCGGCCCGACCGACAGGCCAACAAGCTCCAGAATGGGCCCGACAGGCAGCTTCACCTGTTCCCCTACGACGTCCAACAGCATCCCGCAGCCCAGCATCGGGTGCTCGACGGTCAGCCCGGACTGGGCCAAGTTGTCGGTGACCGTGCGGAACTCGGACTCGTCCATCCGGCCCTCGCGGTACCAGGACAGGTAGGTCTCCAACACCGCTGACACTCCTCGTCTTCATGGCCCGCCACGGGGGGAGACGTGATGCCCCGTGACGGTGGCCACCCTCCGTCAACAAGCATCCGGCATTCTGAGCCCACGGGTGATCATTTATCAGACAAGACCTAGCCGCCGTGTACGCCGACCACCCCGGCTACCGGACCGAGTGGAAGCCGTAGCGCCCACGGCGAAGCCCCCGCACCGGGATGGTGCGGGGGCTTCGTCACACATCGGCCAAGGGCAAGATCGCTCACCTGTAAGCCCCGCTCGACATGGCGTACACAGAGTTCGAAGACTGGCGTGGTGGCGTTACACCGACGCGGCCGTAGACCCTCTCCCGCCGCGCCTGCGCGGCGATCACACGCTTGGCAAGCTCCGCTTTCGCGATCCGCTGTTCCACCCACCAGCCTTTAGGCTTCTTGGGCTTCTTTTTCGCCATGTTGCCCCCTCCCCCGAGTTGGACGTTGAGCGTAATCCGAGACGGGGTGCGTCGCCAGAGTGCATGCAGCAGTGGGTGAATCCGTGTCCTTCGTGACCGTTCCGGCCCGGTGGCCTGCTATCCCCGTCATGCTGCTGTCATGGGCGTGAGTTACACGGTGCGGGGCGTGAGCCGGGCGGAGTGCCAGCAGGTGTGGGACGACCTGTGCCGGCGGTCGGGGGCGACCCCGACGAACCCGTCGGCGAACCCCGTCGGCCGCGGGTGGGTGGCACGGGCGGTGCTACGGCCCACCTCGCCCCGGACTGCGCCATCCCGTCTACCGGCCAGACCGCTTCGGCGTAGACGATTCCGTGCCGAGCGCGGCGATCCCCCGTTACACACCTCGCTCCCGCGGGCCGCTCCCCCCATACGGTGAGGTTCAGTCACAACAGGGGGTAACTGGTGACAGCCATGGACCGGTTGAAAGTGCTGTTCGAAGAGATCGGCAACTACCAGCGAGCCATTGACGGCGGCCGGCCGTTCGTCGAGGTCAAGTCCGACCTTTATGACCGGCTCCTGGAGGCGAGCATTCTCCTGCCGCCCGGCAATGGGCACATCTGGGACGACTTCCGCATGTGGATCATGCAGGAGTGGGCGGCCGCCTATCAGCGCGGCGGTGACGCCGAGTCCGGGCCATGGCTGGAGTTCCTGAAGGAGACCGGCGAAATTCTGGAGAAGTCGCCGGAGTAGTCGCCATCGCCAGCACAAATCCGGAGGAATCATGGTCAGGCCGAACGAGCTGAAGTGCAAGGAGTGCGGGACGCGCCACACCGGGAGCTGGAGCAAGAACTACTGCCCGGACTGCGCGAAGAAGCGAGGGCAGACAGAGCCCGACCTCGACGACTAGAGGTCCCTCAGCCCAGGGAACACAGAGGCCCCGGACCAGACGGTCCGGGGCCTTGTTGTGCGGTGACGGCGCAGTTGGCGGGGCCGCGGTGGATCGCACGGGCTGTAACCACGACAAAGGCCCCCCGACCGTTAGGTCGCGGGCCACGCTGTGCGGTGATGTCGGCTAGGCCGTGTGTCGAAAGTGGATCTTGGGCTGTGGATGATCACGGTTCATGGGTCGGGGAGATCTCACGGACGAGCAGTGGGCGATGCTGGAACCGTTGCTGCCGAAGGGCACGAAGGCAGGCCGGCCATCTGTCTGGTCCCGGCGGCGGGTGATCGGCGGCATACGGTTTAGGGTCCGGGCCGGTGTGCCGTGGCGGGACGTGCCCGTCGAGTAGGGACCGTGGGGCCGGATCTACGACCTGTTCCGCCGATGGCAGCGGCACGGCACCTGGCACCGGATACTTACCCGGCTGCAGTCCCTGGCCGACGCGGAAGGTGCGATCACGTGGGACTTGAGCGTCGACTCCACAGTCTGCCGTGCCCATCAGCATGCGGCCGGGGCCCGCAAGCAGGGTGATCTACAGAAGGAACCGCCGGGCGGTGTCCTCAGCGAACCTGGTGATCACGGACTTGGGCGCTCGCGCGGCGGGTTCACCACCAAGCTGCACCTGGCCGTCGAGCAGGGCCAGAAGCCCCTGTCGATCGTCATCACGGCCGGGCAGCGCGGCGACTCGCCGCAGTTCGAACCCGTACTGGAGAAAGTGCGTGTGCCCCGCATCGGGCCGGGCCGGCCACGCGTCCGCCCCGATCGGGTCCGCGCGGACAAGGCGTACGCCTCCCGCAGGAACCGCGCCTACCTGCGTCGCCGCGGGATTTGCTGCACCATCCCTGACAAGGCCGACCAGGCGCGCAACCGCCGAAGGCTCGGTTCCCGCGGCGGCCGGCCGCCGCGCTTCTACCCAGCCGACTACCGCGAGCGCCATGCGGTCGAGTGCGGGATCAACCGCCTCAAGAGGAACCGCGCGGTTGCCACGCGCTACGACAAGCTCGCCGTCCGCTACGAGGCGACAGTCCTGGTCGCGGCGATCAACGAGTGGCTGTAATCCTTCACTGAAAAGGCATGGAGGTCCACGGCAACGCCTCCCGCCATCCCTGCCGATCGTGAGCCCAGTCCATCATCACCTTGGCGGTCGACTCTTCCGGGCCGAACACTTCATGGAGTCTTGGAACGTGGGCCTGGTAGTGCTTGTCTGCACTGCCTTCGCGGTACTCGACCTGGTAGCTGAGGTCATCGTTCAGGCACACCTGAATGTAGTGCTGATCCACAGGCTCCAAATCGAGTCTTTCCAGGATCACAAACCGGTGCGACAGGTTCATCTCAGACAGCAGGTCGTGCAGAGCCTCCTCGGTCGGATCGTCCACGGTACGACCGCCCGCTTCGACTACACGCAGCACTGGCTTCAGCATGCACGCGACTGTACCGACCCACAGGACTCAACTGCCCAGCAGCGCACTTTCGATACAGGCCCTAGTCGCCGTCGTCGACCTTGACGCTGAGCTCCTTGATTTTGCCGCTGGTGCTGAGTTCGGCGTAGACGTTGCGGTCGTTCTGGACGCCGCTCGCCTTGGCTTGCTTCACGAACGCCTCGAGCTCCTCGAACGTCATGTCTTTGCCTTCGCCGCTGTACTTCAAGTTGAGAGCCATCAGGTCATCCTGCCGGGGCCGGGCGGGTCGCGTCGCAGGGTTGTCGTAGATCGCCCAAAGCTGCGGTTGTGGTTGTGGGTCTCGTTGTGGATGTGGGCTTCCCGAACGCAAGGACCTTCGTGGCGAGGAGCAACAGGGCGATGCCTGCGGCACCTGCAGCGCCTCCCATGGTGGCGATGCCCGCGAAGGCCTGCCCGATTCCCCAGCCGAGTCCTGCACCTGCGGGGCCTGCTCCGGACGCAGTCGTGGAATCCACACGCATCGCCCACCTGGCAGCGCAGTTGCCGCGCGGCCGGGAGGGTACGACGTCGACCTTCGGGGACTGGGTGGCCAGCACCAGCACAATGCCGACCGCTGCACCCTACGGAGGCGATCTGCGCGAGGAGCTCCACGATCTCCTCTGCGTGCTGACCGTTGAGTCCGCCCTTGACGGTGTAGGTGGCCAGCTCGTCGACGATGACGAGCTCGATGCCGCCCAGCTGTTCGAGAAGTTCCTCGGTCGCCTTGGACACGCCGAGGTCAACGAGGACTTCAGTGCGCCGCTCGAGCTCGATGGCAAGCGCCTTCAGGAACTGCAGGAGCCGTTCGGGGTTGCGGCGAACAAACGTGTCGAGGGACTCGGCAATGCCGACGTACTCGCCGGTGCCCTTCCCGTCGAAGAGCCGTACCCGGATCCGGGGGGTCGAGCATCGCGCCGACGAGGACGTTCGCGACAGCCATGCCCTTACCGGAGCGGGTGGTGCCGCCGGCAAGGAGGCTGTAGTCGGAGATGGTGACTGACCTTCTGGTTCATGAAGTTCATCACGACCAAGAGCTTCATGCCGTTCGTCATCTACCGCGTGATCCTGGGCGTGGTGTTGTTCGCGTTGATCGCGGCCGGTGTGCTGAGCCCGCACGCGGGAGAGTCTGCGGGCTGAGCCGGCTCCGCCACGGGCCATTTCGCCGATGACGTGCGGGCGGGTGCGACGAGAGGTTGGGGGACGGCTGCCGGGACCGAAGGCGGTGGCCGCGCACGTGCCGTCTCGTCCGCACACCACGGGAGTCCCCATGCTCGCTTCTCGTACGGCCGGTTTCGCCCTGCTGGCCGCCCTCACGTCGGTCACGTTCCCGGCGCCCGCGTCCGGGGCGCCGCTCGGGGCCGGGGTGAACTACGTGGCCCTGGGCGATTCGTACGCCTCCGGTACCGGCGCCGGCGATTACTCCGACGCCCTGTGCACGCGGAGCCGCAACGCCTACCCCGCCCTCTGGGCGGCCGCCGGCGAGCCCGCCTCGTTCACCTTCGCCGCCTGCGGCGGTGCGCAGATCCCTGACGTACTGAGCGACCAGGTCGACGAGCTGGACGCGGACACCACGCTGGTGAGCCTCAGCATCGGGGGCAACGACTCCGGTTTCGCCTCGACCATGCTCAGCTGCCGGTACTCCACGCTCGCGGCCTGCGAACGGGCCCTGTCCGAGGCCGGGGAGTACGTCGTGAACGAGCTCCCCGACGAGCTGGACAGCCTGTACGCCACCGTGCGCGCCCGGGCACCCCACGCCCAGGTCGTCGTCATGGGCTACCCGCACCTCTACAAGGAGGGCGGACTCTGCATCGGCGGCCTCACCTCCGCCAAGCGCACCGCCGTGAACCAGGGTTCGGATCTGCTCAACGAGACGATCGCGGAGCGCGCCGAGGCCGCCGGATTCCCGTTCGTGGACGGCCGGACCGCGTTCGCCGGGCACGAGATCTGCACCGCCGACGAGTGGATCAGCGGATCGACCGTCCATCCGACCGCGGAGGGCCACGAGTCGGGATATCTGCCCGCCCTCACCGCGGCTGTCGCGGCGGGCCGGCCTCAGTAGACGTCGCGCACGTACCGTTTGTCTGCGGCGAGTTGCTTGACGTACGCGGCGGCCGCCTCCTCCTGGAGTCCACCGTGGGCCGCCGCGATGTCCCGCAGGGCCCGGTCCACGTCCTTCGCCATCCGGGAGGCGTCGCCGCAGACGTAGAAGTGGGCGCCTTCCTGCAGCCAGGACCACAGCTGGGCGCCGTGCTCGCGCATCCGGTCCTGCACGTAGACCTTGGTCCGCTGGTCGCGGGAGAAGGCCGTGTCCAGCCGGGTCAGCGTGCCGTCCGCGAGCAGGGCCCCGAGTTCCTCCCGGTAGTAGAAGTCGGTGGCCCGGCGCTGCTCGCCGAAGAACAGCCAGTTGGCGGCCCGGTGGCCGAGGGCGCGCCGTTCGTCGAGGAAGCCGACGAAGGGGGCGACCCCGGTGCCGGGTCCGACCATCACCATGGGGGTGGCCGGGTCGGCAGGCGGGCGGAAGTGCGGGGCCCGCTGCACGAAGACCGGTACGGGGCCGTCGGCCGCGGCGTCGGCGAGGAAGGCGGACGCCACGCCCTTGCGAGGGCGTCCGTGGCGGTTCTCGTAGCGCACGACGGAGACGGTGAGGCGGACGAGGCCGGGGTCGGTGAGCGGGCTGGACGATATGGAGTAGAGCCTCGGCCTCAGGCGTGCGAGGGCGGCGGTCCATTCGGCAGCCGTCGCGCGGGCGGAGTGCTCGGCGACGACGTCGATCGCCTGCCGGCCCCAGGTCCACTGGGCGAGTTCGCCCTTGTTGTCGGGCCGGAGCAGCTTCTTGAGGGTGCGGTCGTGCGTGCGGTCGGCGACCAGGCGCAGGAGGTCGGGGGTGATCCGGGCGATGTCCAGGTGGCGGTGGAGCGCCTCGCCCAACGGGACGGCGCCCCCGTCGGGCACGTCGACCGGGGCCGCAGGGTCCAGGCCGGTGACGGCGAGCCATTCGGCGACGAGGTCGGGGCAGTTGCGCGGCACCACTCCGAGCGCGTCACCGGCCTCGTAGACCAGCGGGACGGGACTGTCCCGTGTGTCGAAGGTGAACTGACGCACTTCCTTGGTCGCGCCGGGGAGGCTGAGCAGCCTGTTGCCGGTGAGGCGGGCCGGTACGGGCGCCGGCTTGGCAGGGCGGCCGGGAGCGGGTGCGGCCGCGAGGGACGGTGCTGCCGGGGCGGGACCGGCGGAGGTGCCCAGCGCGGCGGGACCGGCGGAGGTGCCCAGCGCGGCGAACACATCGTCGAGCCACTGTCCGGCCGGCTCCTCGTAATCGGGTTCGCACTCCGTGCGCGGGAGGAGCCGTACGGCGCCCAGCGCGTCGAACCGCTCGTCGAGCCGCCTGCCGTGCCCGCAGAAGTCGTCGTACGAGGAGTCCCCGAGGGCGAGTACGGCGTAGCGCACCCCGTCCAGGCGGGGCGCGTCGGGCCGGTTGAGCGACTCCCAGAACCCGGAGCCGTTGTCAGGCGCGTCGCCGTCGCCGAAGGTACTGGTGACGACCAGCAGATCGGCTGCCCGCGGCAGGTTCTCCAACGGGCTGTCGTCCATGCCGAGGAGCGTCGCGGCCCGTCCCCCGTCGGCCAGGCGCCGCGCGGCGGCCGCGGCGACCTCCTCGGCGTTCCCGGTCTGCGATGCCCACAGGACCACGACCTGCCTCCCGGGCGGGGTGTCCGGCGCGACGACCGCGGTCTCCTGATCCGGAGAGGCGCCGCCCGGCGCCCTGGAGAACATGCCCGCCAGCACTCCGTCGACCCACAAGGCGTGATCCGGTGCGAACGGCGCGTGCGCCGGCAGGACCGGCGTGCCGACGACCTGCGCATCGAGTCCCGCGAGGAACCCGGACAGGTAGCGGCGCTCGGCGTCCGTCAGCACGGGCGGTGCGGCGTCGGCGATCCCGAAGACACCGGCGAGCGCGGCAACGGGTGCGTCCACCACCGCGGGGGCGGGTGGGGTGACTGCGGCGACCTTCGCCAGTGTCACCGCGCACACCTTGAACTCGGGTTGCAGGGACAGGGGGTCGACCGCGTCGTTGGTCACCGCGTTGACGCTGAGGTACTCACCGAAGAGGTCGTTCCAGTGGAAGGGGGCGAAGCAGTCCCCCGGCCGCACCCGGTCGGTGACGACGGCCGGCAGGACGGCGCGGCCACGCCGCGAGGCGACCTCGACCGAGTCGCCTTCCGTGATGGCGAGAGTCCGCGCGTCCTGCGGATTGACCTCCACGAAAGGCCCCGGGTTCAGCCTGTTGAGCTTGGCGACCTTTCCCGTCTTCGTGAGGGTGTGCCACTGGTGCTGCAGACGGCCCGTGTTGAGCACGTACGGGAAGTCCCCGTCGGGCATCTCGGCCGCCGGCATGTGCGGGCGGGCGTGGAACACCGCGCGGCCGCTCGGCGTGGGGAAGGCCAGCCGGGGCACGGTTCCGTCCGGTCGCACCGACAGGGTCTGGCTGACTCCGTCGTTGACGTAGCGGACGGGGTTGCGGTCGGGGCCTTCCGGGGTGGCGCTCGGCCACTGGACGGGGGTCCTGCTCAGCCGCTCGTAGGTGACACCGCGCAGGTCGTAGCCCGTTCGCGGGTTGTGCGCCCGCCTGATCTCCTCGAAGATCTCCTCGGCGTCGCTGTAGCCGAAGGCGTCCTCGTACCCCATCTCGCAGGCGATCCGCGCGATGATCCGCCAGTCCGGCCAGGCCTCCCCCGGCGGATCGGCGGCGGGCCTGGCGAGCGTGAGGTCGCGCTCGGAATTGATCATGACGCCTTCCGCCTCGCCCCACAGGGCCGCGGGCAGGGCCACATCGGCGTAGGCGTTGGTCTCGGTGTCCGCGAACACGTCCTGGGTGACGACGAACTCGGCGGCTTCGAGCCCCTCGATCACGGTTCTGCGATTGGCCACGGATGCCACCGGGTTGGTGCAGATGATCCAGCAGGCCTTTATCTCGCCGTCCGCCATGCGCCGGAACATGTCGATGGTCCCGGCGCCTGCCGCGTCCGTGCGCAGCGTCCCGGGGGCGAGGTCCCACAGCTTCTCGACGAAGTGCCGGTCCTCGTCGGACCGGGTGCTGCGCTGGCCGGGCAGACCGGGGCCCATGTACCCCATCTCCCGGCCGCCCATGGCGTTGGGCTGGCCGGTGAGCGAGAAGGGGCCGCTGCCGGGGCGGCAGATGGCACCGGTGGCCAGGTGCAGATTGACCAGGGCGTTGGTGTTCCAGGTGCCGTGGGTGCTCTGGTTGAGGCCCATGGTCCAGCAGCTCATCCACTCGCCGGCCTCGCCGATCCAGCGAGCGGCCCGGCGGATGTCCTCCTCCGGTATGCCGGTGGTCTCGGCGACCGTCGCGGCCGGGTAGTCCTGGAGGAAGGCGGGCATGGCCTCCCAGCCCTCGGTGTGTTCGGCGATGAACTCGGGGTCGGTGTGCCCGTTCTCGACGAGGAGGCGCATCAGCCCGTTCAGCAGGGCCAGGTCCGTGCCGGGTCGTATCTGCAGGAAGAGGTCGGCCTTCTCCGCGGTGGCGTTGCGCCGGGGGTCGACGACGATGAGCTTCGCACCGGCCTTCATCCGGTCCATGAGGCGCAGGAACAGCACGGGGTGGCAGTCGGCCATGTTCGCGCCGATGACGAGGAACACGTCGGCGTGCTCGAAGTCCTCGTAGGAACCGGGCGGCCCGTCCGCGCCCAGGGAGAGGGTGTAGCCGGTGCCCGCTCCGGCCATGCAGAGCCGGGAGTTCGACTCGATCCAGCTCGTGCGGACGAAGCCCTTGGCAAGCTTGTTGGCCAGGTACTGCGCCTCCAGCGTCATCTGCCCCGAGACGTAGAGCGCGAGCGCGTCGGGACCGTGCTCGTCGACGATCGCACGCAGCCGCCGGGCGGTCTCCCGGACGGCGGCCTCCATGGGCAGCGGCGTTGGTTCCCCGTCGCGCCCGGCCCGGACCATCGCGGTCGTCAGCCGCCCGGGGGCGGCGAGCATGTCGGCACTCGTCGCGCCTTTGGTGCAGAGGCGGCCGCGGTTCGCCGGGTGCGTCCTGTCACCGGCGGCCTTGAGGACGGTGCGCCGACCGTCAGGCCCCATGGCGACGTCGAGGACGATTCCGCAGCCGACACCGCAGTACGAGCAGACCGTCCGCACCTGGGTGGGGGTGTCCGGCTGCGTATTCGGCGGGGTCATGTACGGCCTCTCATGGGGGGACGCTGGTCCCGCGAGGGTACGAAACGCCCGTTTCCCGTGTGTCACGCCGAACGATCAAGCACGGTTACGTCCCCTGCACAGCCGGCGGCACCGGCAGGTGAGGGCGCCCAGCAGCCGGCGGCACGGGTCGGTGGGGGTGCCCCGCAGCCGGCGGGCTCCTCCGCTCCACGGCGCGCTGCCCGGGCGATACTCGGAAGGGAGGCGCCCGGTAGCCGCTCGCGCGGTGGGGCCGGGAGTGGCCCGGAAGATCTCCCTCGTTCCTGGAGGCGTTCATGAGTGCCGACGCCCTTCCCGTGATCGCCGCGGTCGACGGCTCCTCGCACAGCTGGGAGGCGCTCGAGTGGGCCACTCAGGAGGCCCTGCGCCGCGGGTGGCCGTTGCTGCTCGTGCACGTCAGGCCGCTCGCCCGGCGTGGGAGTGAGGAGATCCAGTTGCGGGAGGCGGAGGAGTTGCTCGAGCAGGCGCCGCGCCGGACCTCCCGGCGCGCCCCTGACCTGCCGGCCTCGACGCTGACGCCTCTGGACTTCCCCTCGGCCGCCCTGACGTCACTGAGCCGTGACGCGTCGATGGTGGTCGTCGGCTCGCGCGGACTCGGAGGTTTCCGCTCCCTCATGATCGGCTCGAACAGCCTGGCCACCGCGTCGATGGCCCGGTGCCCCGTCGTGGTCGTCAACAGCGGGCGGGCCGAGGAGGGGGAGGAGGGAGCGGCGGCGGCGTTCCCGGACGTCGTCGCGGGGGTCGCCGCGGACGAGAGCAGCGAGGCGGTCCTGGAGTTCGCCTTCGCGGCCGTCGCCTCCAGGCCGGGGGCGCGGTTGCGGTTGGTACACGGCTGGACCATGTTCTCCTCCATGCTCTCCGGCGGCCCGGTCTTCGACCGGGAGGCCGCGGCGGACGCGGCGGAGCGCACCCTGGCCGAACTCACCTCCGGCTGGTTCGACACGTACCCGCAGGTGGAGGTCGTGTGTGAACCGGTCAGCGGCTCCGCCTCGCGGACGCTGGTCACGGCGTCCGCCACCGCGGCCCTGACCGTGGTCGGGCGGCGCAAGGGCGGGGAGTCCCTGGGCCTCGGGCTCTCCCCGGTCGCGCAGACCACGGTGACCCATGCCCTCGGTCCGGTGGCCGTCGTGCCCTGCTGAGGCCGGTCACCACGGTGGGACAGGCGGGGCCGGGCCGTGGGCCACCGGGCTCCACCCCGCCACCGGCGGTGCGGGCCTCTTGGCCTGCAGCCGTCCCTGGCCGACACTTGGACGATGACACAGCGCGTGGCTCTGGCGACGGTGATGGACCGGCTCTCCATCGATGCAGTGATCACCGACTACGCCGTGGCGGTGGACGACGGAGTCTGGGAGGACCACGCCGGTCTTTTCACCGCGGACGGCCGCGCCGACTACCGGGACGCGGGCGGCACCGAGGGTCCTGCCGCCGAGAGTGGGCAGTGGCTCGCCGAGGATCTGCGGCTCTACCCGGTCCGCCAGCACCTGATCGTCAACCGGCGCCTCGACCTCCAGGACCTGGGCGGCTATCCCGGGGACCACGCGCAGGTGCGGGCGGACTACCTCAGTACGGGGTGCCCGCGGACCGACGGGCGTGGAGCGGAGCCGTCCCTGCTCTCCGGCGGCCGATATGCCTTCGACCTGCTGCGCACGGAGCAGGGCTGGCGGATCCGTACCCTCACGGCGCACGAGAAGTGGCGGTGCGTCCCCGGACGCGCCGTCGGCGGCTGACCACGAGCGGTGGCGGCGCACGGGCCGCCTGCCCCCGGCACGTCCCTGGCGCGCTGGGCGCCTGCCCACGCGGCGCGCCCCCTGTGCCCGGGGCGCCTGCCCACGCAGCGCGCCCCCTGTGCCCGGGGCGCCTGCCCGCGCAGCGCCCCGCCCCGGGGTGCCTGCCCACAGTGCCTCCCCTGTGCGCTGGGCTCCTGTCCCCGGCACTCGGCCTGGCGCCTGTCCGCGGCACGTCCCCTGGGCGCCGCCGATCTTCTGCCCCACACTGGGAAGACGGGAAACACTGGGATCAGGCGGAGGACCGGCGAGGAGGCACTGCATGCCGACGCGGGGCGCAGGGATTCCGGCGGGTCCGGCCCCGGCCGGGCCGGCCGTCGGCGGTGTCCGGCCGCACGAACGGGTGCTCCGCTCGCGCCTGGGGCGTGGAGCCGTCGCCGTGCTCGCCGGCGCCCTGCCCGCCCTGGCGTTTCCCGCCCCGTCGCTCTGGTGGTTCGCCTACGTCGCGCTGGTTCCCTGGATGCTGCTGATCAGGTCGGCGGAGACCGGGCGCCGCGCGGCCGTGGACGGCTGGCTCGGGGGTGCGGGTTTCATGCTCGCCGTACACCACTGGCTGATGCCGAGTCTGCACGTCTTCATCGTGGTACTCACAGCCCTGATCGGACTGCTGTGGGCGCCCTGGGGTCTGCTGGTGGCCCGGCTGCTCGGCGGATCACCGTCCGTCGGGCGCTCCCTGACCGCCGTGGTCGTAGTGCCTTCCGGCTGGCTGATGATCGAACTGGTCCGCTCCTGGGAGGGGCTCGGAGGCCCTTGGGGCCTGCTGGGGGCCAGCCAGTGGGATGTCCGGCCCGCTCTGCGGGTCGCGTCGGTCGGGGGCGTATGGCTGATCAGCCTGCTCGTCCTCGTCGTGAACACGGCGGTGGTGCTGCTGTTCGTCGCACCGCCGGCCCGCACGGCCGCGGCGGCGGCCCTGGTGGCGTGCGCTCTGTTCACGGGCGCCGTCGTGGCCTGGGCACCGCAGCCACAGGGCACGGGTACCACCCGTGTCGCCGTGGTGCAGCCGGGCGTCGTCGAGGGGCCCGGCAGCGTCGAACGCCGATTCGCCCGCGCCGAGGAGCTGACCCGCGGCCTGGCGGGCCGTGATGTGGATCTGGTGGTGTGGGGCGAGAGCAGTGTCGGTGTGGACCTCTCGCGCAGCCGCGGGACCGCATCGCGGCTCGCGGCGCTGTCGCGTCTGGTCGGGGCCGACGTGCTGGTCAACATGGACGCCCGGCGTACGGACGGCGCGGACCACGCCGGAATCTTCAAGTCGGCCGTACTGGTCGGCGCGGACGGGCCGACCGGGGACCGGTACGACAAGATGCGTCTCGTGCCGTTCGGCGAGTACGTTCCGGCGCGCGCGGTGCTCGGCTGGGCCACCTCGGTCGGCAAGGCGGCCGGAGAGGACCGGCTGCGGGGTGAGGGCCCCGTGGTCATGGACCTGCCGGACGCGGACGGGCTGCGTGTGGGACCGCTGGTCTGCTTCGAGTCCGCGTTCCCCGACATGAGCAGGCGGCTGGCCGAGGACGGTGCGCAGCTGCTCGTCGCCCAGTCGTCCACCTCGACATTCCAGAACAGCTGGGCCCCCGAACAGCACGCCTCGCTGGGGGCTCTGCGGGCGGCCGAGACGGGGCGCCCGATGGCGCACGCCACGCTGACGGGCGTGAGCGCGGTGTACGGCCCGCGGGGCGAGCGGGTGGGCCCGGTGCTCGGCACGGACGCGAGCGCGGCGGCCGTGTACGACGTACCGCTCGCCCGGGGCACCACCCTCTACGTCCGGCTGGGTGCCTGGCCGGTGTACGGCGCGCTGGCGGCGCTGGCCGCCTTCTTCGGAGCCACGGGGATACGGATGCTCAGGTCGCCTGCTCCAGCGCGTCCCGGACCACCCGCTCGCACAGGCGATGGGTCTCCAACGCGTCCTGGGCACTGAGCGCCCGTCCGTCCCGCACCGCGTCCAGGAACGAGAGCACGCTCTGTTCGATGCCCCGCTGACGGGCGACCGGTACCCAGTCGCCGCGGCGCCGGAGCGTGGGCTGGCCCTTGTGGTCGACGACGTCCGCGAGATTGAGGACCTGCCGCTTCGTGTCCTGGCCGGACACCTCGAGGATCTCCTCGGTGGATCCGTTGAGCCGGTTCATCATGCCGATGGCGGTGAACCCGTCGCCGGACAGCTGCAGGACCACGTGGTGCATGAGGCCGTCGGCGATCCGGGCCCGCACAACGACGCTGCCGACCGGGCCCGGAGCCAGGAAGCGCAGGGTGTCGACGACGTGGATGAAGTCGTCGAGCACCATGGTGCGCGGGTCCTCGGGCAGCCCCACCCGGTTCTTCTGCATGAGGATCAGCTCGCGCGGGTGCTCGGCACACTGTGCGTAGGAGGGGGCCAGCCTGCGGTTGAAGCCGACGGCGAGGGCGGTGCCGCGCTCCTCGGCGAGGGCCACCAGCCGTTCGGACTCGGCGAGTTCGTAGGCGATCGGCTTGTCGACGTACGTCGGGACGCCCGCTTCGATCAGCCGCTCGACGATCTGCGGGTGGGCCGAGGTCGGTGCGTGCACGAACGCGGCGTCCAGCCCCTCGGACAGGAGGGAGTCGAGATCCGCGTGACACTGCCGCTCGGGGATGCGGTGGGTCCCCGCGACGGCCGCCAGCGTGGCGGGGGTGCGGGTCTGCAGATGCAGTTCGGCCCCGGGCACCGTCGTCAGTACCGGCAGATACGCCTTCTGCGCGATGTCGCCGAGTCCGATACAGCCGACCTTCACGGAGTTCTCCCTCTCGCCACGACCGCGCCGCCTCACGGCCGCGTCACTTGCCCGTCCCTGGTCCCGCAGCATACGTGCGCCGCGGCCACTTCCCGTCGGCGATGCCGTCGGACGTGCGCAGGACGAGGCCCGGGGCCGAGACGGGTGACGGTGGGCTTCAGCCTGCTCCGGGCAGCGGCGGCCGGGTCGCCGGAGCCGCAGCAACCGGAAGGGCCTGGGCCGCGCTGCGGACGCTCGCCGTCGTGCGGGGCTGCCGGGCCGCGCTGTCTCCGGTGAGCCCCGAGCCGCTGTCCCGCCGGCCCATTCGCCGCTCTCCCACCGGCCCCCTCGCCACTCTCCCGCTATTCCCCCGTCCCGGTCTCCCTGAGTTGCTGCTCCAGCCGTCCGATGGCCGCCCGGACCCCGCCGCCGTACCCGTCGTCCTCGAGTGCTCCGACGGCTTCCCACGCCCGGTCCAGGTGGGTGCGGGCCGCCCCGAAACGCTGCAGCTTCAGATAGTCGGCCGCGAGGTTGAGGTGCAGCGAGGGGAAGAAGGCCCGCACCGCGGACGCGTCGCGGCGGTCCGCCGAAAGCTCGCCGGTCAGCCCCTCGGCCGCCGCCAGGGCCCTCAGGTCCCAGGCGAGTTCGTCCCCCGCATCGTCCTGGGTGTCGGCCATGTAGTGCGCGAGGGTGCAGCGGTGCAGGGCCTGGCCGCACTCCCCGATCTCCGACCAGAGGCTCCGGAACCGGTTGCGGGCCTCCTCCCGGTCCCCGCCGTGCAGCAGCATGACCGCCTGGCCGATCCTGGTCATGACAGCGTCCGCCGACGCTTCCCGCTGCTCCACGACAGAGGTCTCCCTGAGATAACCGTCCGGCTCTTCCCGTCGGTCCGACGCTAGCCGCAGCCGTCGGGAAACCCGCTCAGGCGCGGGCCGATCCACCGTCGGGTCGCACGTCAGCCCAGGTCCGGGATGCGCCAGTCGATGGCCTGGTGCCCCTGTGCGGCGACGGCCTCGTTGATCTGGGTGAAGGGACGGGAGCCGAACCACCGCTTCGCGGAGAGCGGCGAGGGGTGCGCGCCCTTCACCACGGCATGACGCTCCTGGTCGATCAGCGGTATCTTCTTCTGCGCGTAATTGCCCCAGAGGACGAAGACCGCCGGGTCGGGCCGGTCGGCCACCGCGCGGATCACCGCGTCGGTGAACTTCTCCCAGCCCTTCGCCTTGTGCGAGTTGGCCTCGCCGCCCCGGACCGTCAGCACCGCGTTGAGCAGCAGGACACCCTGCTCGGCCCAGGGCATCAGGTAGCCGTTGTCCGGGACCGGCAGGCCCAGCTCGTCGTTCATCTCCTTGTAGATGTTGCGCAGCGACGGGGGCGTCTTCACCCCGGGGCGGACGGAGAAGCAGAGTCCGTGCCCCTGGCCCTCGCCGTGGTACGGGTCCTGGCCGAGGACGAGGACCTTCACGCGGTCGTACGGAGTGGCCTCCAGGGCGGCGAAGACCTGCTCGCGCGGCGGATACACCGGCCCTCGCGACCGCTCCTCCTCGACGAATTCCATGAGCTCCTTGAAGTACGGCTTCTGAAGCTCCTCGCCGAGGACGCCGCGCCAGGGTTCGGGCAGCAGGTCGGTGTCGGTCACGTCCACAACCTCCGGTAAGCAATCGGTTCTTGCTCCACAGAACCTACCGGGGGCCACTGACAACGACTCCGCCGCCGGTCTCCTACCAGCTGGTCTTGCGGTACAGCTCCCACATCTGCATGACCGTCTGCGGGTCCAGGGCGCGCTCGCCGCCGCCGATGTCCTCGCCCGCCGCCACGTAGAGCTTGCCCTGCCACAGCGGGAGCAGCCGGACGTCACTGACCAGGATCTCCTGGGCCCGTTTGAACTGCTGGGAGACGGCACCGCGGTCACTCTCCTTGCGGGAGGACGGCAGCAGGTCCTGGGTGATCTCGTCGGTCAGGTACGGCGTCCCGGTGACGCTCTCCCTGCCGACGAACGGGGCGATGAAGTTGTCCGGGTCCGGGAAGTCGGGGAACCAGCCGCGGCCGAAGACCGGGTAGTCGCCCTTGGTGAAGCCTTCCTGGAAGGTCGTCCAGGGCGCGCTCTTCAAGGTGATCCTGAACAGACCGGAGGCTTCGAGCTGGCGCTTGAGCTCCTCGAACTCGGGTGCGGTGGAGGAGCCGTAGCGGTCCGTGGTGTACCAGAAGGTCATCTCGACCGGCTCGTCGATCCCCGCGTCGGTGAGGATGGCCTTCGCCTTGGCCTTGTCCGGGTCGCCGAAGGCGTCGAAGAAGCTCGTCCTATGGCCGGCGATGCCCTTGGGCACCATGGAGTACAGCGGCTCGGCGGTGCCCTGGTAGACCTTGGCGACGAGGGCGTCGCGGTTGACCAGCTGGGCGATGGCGCGCCGGACGGCGAGCTTCCCGGCGGCCGGGTCCCTGGGGTTGAAGACCAGGAAGCGGATGTCGGCTCCGACCGTCTCGACGAGCTGCAGGCCGTTGTGGTCCTGCTGGTCGTCCTCGAGGCTCACGACCTCCTCGGCGGTCAGACCGCGGTACGTGGCGTCGATCTGCTTCTTCTTCAGGGCCTCGACCATGGGGGCGGAGTCGTCGAAGTAGCGGATGGTGACCGCACTGTTCTTCCGGTCGGCGAAGCCCTTGTAGTCGGGGTTCTTGGTCAGCTCGGCCTTCTTCCCCGGCTCGTACGAGTCCAGGACGTAGGGCCCCGATCCGGTGACCTTGCCGTCGTCCCGGATGCTGTCCGCGGGATAGTCGCCGGGCGCGACGAGCGACATCGCGGGCGTCGCGAGGATGAACGGGAAGGTCGCGTCCGCCTTGCTCAGGTGGAAGACGACCGTGTCCTCGCCCTTGGTCTCCACCCGGTCGAGGGAGCCCAGCAGTCCGACGGGGCCGCCCTTCACCTTGATCTTCTTGATCCGGTCGATGGAGTACTTCACGGCCTCGGCGTCGATCTTGTCGCCGTTGGAGAACTTCAGCCCCTCACGCAGGGTGCACCGGTAGGCCATGCTCGTGGCATCGGTGAATTGGCAGGATTCCGCCGCGTCGGGCTCGGGGGCTCATGCTGCCGGTCGGAAAGCTCACCAGGGTCTGGAAGACGTTCCGCATCAGCTCCCAGGAACCGTCCCAGGCCGCCGCCGGATCGAGGGTCGAGGGCGAACTCGTCGTTCCGACCGATATCTGCTGGTTCGTTTCCGCACTGCTGTCGGACAGGAGGCCGCAGCCGGCCAGCAAAGAGAGGGAAGCAAGGGCTGCAGCAGACTGCAGACCGGCCCGGTAGAACACGTGCACGCTCCTCGATCAGCCTTGGGGTCGGCAGACCATACCGCAGTGCCCCGCCGGGTCAATCCCATGGCCCGGCGGGGCACTTGTGTCAATCAGGGCGAAAGTGGTTCAGCCCGCTCTCAGGCCACGCCGGCATTCAGGAAGATACCGCCGTCGACGACGAGTGTCTGCCCCGTGATCCAGTCGGATTGCGCCGAAGTGAGGAACGCGGCAGCGCCACCGATGTCCTGCGGCACACCGAGCCGGCCGAGCGGATAGGCCGCTGCGGCCTCGGCCTCCCGGCCTTCGTACAGTGCCTCGGCGAACTTCGTCTTCACCACGGCGGGGGCGATCGCGTTGACCCGGACGGCCGGCGCGAACTCGTGCGCCAGCTGCAGGGTCAGGTTGACCATGGCCGCCTTGCTCATGCCGTAGGCGCCGATGAACGGCGACGCGGAGACCCCGGCGACGGAGGCGATGTTGACGATCGCCCCGCCGTTCTCCTTCTGCCAGGCCTTCCAGGTCTGCTGGGCGAAACCGAGCGCCGAGATGACGTTGGTCTCGTAGACCTTGCGCGCGACACCCAGGTCGAGCTCCGCCATGGGCCCGAACACCGGATTGGTACCGGCGTTGTTGATCAGGAAGTCGACCCGGCCGAAGGCCTCCATCGCGCGCTCGACGGCCGCCGCCTGGTGCGCCTCGTCGTGCGCCTTGCCCGCGATCGCGACGGCGCGGTCGGCGCCGAGCTTTTCGACGGCCTCCTTCAGCGCGTCCTCGCCGCGGCCCGTGATGCAGACCCGGTCGCCCCGGGCGACCAGCGCCTCCGCGATGCCGTAGCCGATGCCGCGGCTGGCACCCGTGATGAGCGCGACCTTGCCACTGTCCTGCACAGTCATGATGTCCGTTGCCCTTCCGGGGTCAGTTGAGCGGTCCGCCGGCGACGTACATGACCTGTCCGGACACGAAGCCGGCGTCGTCCCCCGTGAAGAAGGCGATGGCGTTGGCGATGTCCTCGGGGCGGCCCACTCGCTGTACGGGGATCTGGGTGGCCGCCGCCGCCTGGAACTCCTCGAAGCCCATGCCCACCCGGGCCGCCGTCTGCGCGGTCATCTCGGTGACGATGAAACCGGGCGCGACGGCGTTGGCGGTGACACCGAACTTGCCGAGTTCCTTGGCCAGGGTCTTGGTGAAGCCCTGGAGCCCGGCCTTGACGGCGGAGTAGTTGGCCTGCCCGCGGTTGCCGAGCGCGGAGGAGGAGGACAGCGAGACGATACGGCCGAACTTGGCCTCGACCATGTGCGACTGGACGGCCTTCGCCATCAGGAACGCGCCCTTGAGGTGCACGTTCATGACCAGGTCCCAGTCCGCCTCGCTCATCTTGAAGAGCAGGTTGTCGCGGAGCACGCCCGCGTTGTTGACGAGGATCGTCGGGGCACCGAGTTCGGCGGCCACCCGCGCGACGGCGGCCTCCACCTGGGCGCTGTCCGACACGTCACAGCCGACGGCCAGGGCGGTACCCCCCGCGGCGGTGATCTTCTCGACCGTGTCCTTGCACGCCGCCTCGTCGAGATCGAGTACGGCGACGGCGCGGCCCTCGGCCGCCAGGCGTATGGCCGTGGCGGCGCCGATGCCCCGTGCCGCTCCCGTCACGATGGCGACGCGCTGCTCGGTGGTGGACATGCTTGGTTCTCCTCGCCCTTGGATCGCGGCTCAGCGGACGTCAGGAAGTTCCCGATAACTGAGCAACCGCTTAGTACCTTCAGCAGACGAGACGCTAGAAGCCCTGGCACCCGGTGTCAACGGGCCACGGGCGTACGGACGCATGTCACACCGGAAGGCGCCCGACCGGATGCATCACGGCGGGCGCCTCCGGCGGGGAATCAGCGCACCAGCAGGTCCAGCAACCGCTCCACCTCGGCGGCCGGGTCGGCGGTGAGCCCGCTGTGCACCGCACCGGGCTGGACGACCGTGGAGCGCGGCGCGATCAGCCACCGAAAGCGCCGACCCGCGTCGTCGCCGGCCGCCTGGCCCGCCGCCTCACCGCCGCCGCAGACCCCTTCGACCGCACGCAGCGCGGCCTGGACACCGGCCACATCGGCGTCCGGATCCAGCGCCATGAGCTTGCGCTCGTCCAGGTGCGTCCGCGCGGCGACGAAGGACTTGGCCCGGCAGTACACCAGCACGCCCGCGTTGAAGCACTCACCACGCTCGACCCGCGGGACGACGCGCACCACCGCGTACTCGAAGACATCGCGCTGACTCATCGGCCGTCGTCCTTGCTGTCGCGTACTGCGCCCGTCCGGGCGCCACGGTCCTTCTCGGTGGGATGCGGCCGCGGGGCCAGGCGGTCGGTGAGCCAGCCCGGCGCCTGCGAGGGCCTTGTCGCCGTGGGCTCCCCCAGCGAGATCCGCTGGTGGATCGTTCCGGCACGCGCCAGCAGCGGTTCCACGTAGGCGCGTCGCAGCAGATCCGTGGTGTCGAAGCCGGGCTCGCCGGCCAGCCACTCGTCCGGTACGGCTGCGGTCACCTCGGTGAGCAGTTCCTCGGTGACGAGCGGGGCCAGCTGTGCGGCCGCGGCCTCGACGTCCGGCGCGAAGGACGCCAGCACGTGGTCGGACGCGTTGTACGGCTTCGCCGCCGAGGCCTGCGCGCCGGGCCAGTTGTGGTGCCAGATCATGGTCGCCCCGTGGTCGATGAGCCAGAGGTCACCGTGCCACACGAGCATGTTGGGGTTGCGCCAGGAACGGTCGACGTTGTTGATCAGCGCGTCGAACCACACGATCCGCCCGGCCTCCGCAGGGTCCACCTGGTAGGCGAGCGGGTCGAACCCGAGAGAGCCTGGCAGGTAGTCCATCCCGAGGTTGAGTCCACCACTCGCCTTGAGGAGCTCCTGCACCTCCTGGTCCGGCTCGGCCAGCCCGATCACCGGATCGAGCTGGATGGTCACCAGCTCGGGCACCCGCAGGCCGAGCCTCCTGCCGAGCTCTCCGCAGATGATCTCCGCGACGAGGGTCTTGCGCCCCTGCCCCGCTCCGGTGAACTTCATGACGTACGTGCCGAGGTCGTCGGCCTCGACGATCCCGGGCAGCGAGCCACCCTCACGCAACGGCGTGACATAGCGGGTCGCTACAACCTCTTCCAACATTTTTCCAGGCCACCCATCTTTACAGCCTTGCAATCCACGGACGGCTCCTCCGGGGCGCAGGGGCGAGAATCGGCGTCGACGATGCCGGGGAGAATGTGGGGAGTTTCGACTGGCGTGCCGCTCTCCCCGCTCCCCGAGCAGTCCGTCGACGGTGCCCCGCCCCTTGCTGCCGGCCTCCGGCACGAAGTGAGCATAGTAACCGAGGGTGATCACGGGCGAGGAGCGCCCGAGCCACGCGCCGAGGTCACAACCGGCTCTCCGGCTTCCAGCATGATCGAGGCGTACGTAAGCGCTCCGGCATCCGTAAGCGCTCCGGCATCGTTGCCCGGACGGCGAACACGCGGCCGGGCAGCCGGACCTCAACCCGGCCGGACGCCGAGCGACCACAGGATGACGCTCGGGTGGTTCTTGTCCCGTTCCACGGTCCACTCAATACGGTCCGAGCAGGCGTCGTGCCAGCGAGGGTCGTCGGAGGGATTGCGCTGTCGGCGCTCCGGGTTGCCCCGGACCGGTTCCGGTCCGGGGCAACCCCGGTCGGCGCGCTCGAAGCCGTGGGTCTCGAGGTCGCATTCGGCCATGGCCCACAGGCCGAGGTCATACCCATCCCCGACGTCCTGTCATCCGTCCCGAGAGGCGATCCCGCCTCAATCGGTCGACCCCGGAAAGCGACTTGTCACCTCATGGCAGCTTCGGGAGCACAGGGCCGGAAACGTCGGTCGCCATCGCGTCGCGCATGTGCACCAGCCGGCACCACGCTAGCCCGTGCTCTGCGGCGACAGTCGCCGTGTGATCCGGTCGAAGATCTCCGTCAACGGCTCGCCGACGTCCCGGCCGAACTCGGTCAGCCCGTAGGTGACCTGCGGCGGCGTCGTCGGCTCGACCTCCCGCCAGACCAGGCCGTCCTGGACCAGCGCCCGCAGCGTCTGAGCAAGCATCTTCTCGCTGATGCCCTGGATGCTCTCGCGCAGCTCGTAGAACCGGAGGCTGTTGCTCCGCAAGGAGATCAGCACCCAGACGCCCCACCTGCTCGTCACATGGTCGACCACGTCGCGCGCGGGGCAGTCGGTGTGAAACACGTCATACCGCACCCCCGCCTCGCCCTGGCTGTCCTGCACGCTTCCCGTCACGTCATGAGCTTACCTCTGGGTACGTCCTTACCAAGAGTTAGTCCCTGCTCCTAACGTCCAGGCCACAGAGCGCATGTGACGAGGAGCTGAACATGATTGTTGTGACCGGGGCCACCGGGAATATCGGCCGGCCGTTGACGCAGGTACTGGCCGAGGCGGGCCAGCAGGTGACGGCGGTGTCACGGCACACGGCGGCGGTGCCCAACGGTGTGCGCCACGTGGTCGCCGACCTGGCCGAGCCGACCAGCCTCAAGCCCGCGCTGGCCGGGGCGAAGGCGCTGTTCCTGTTGCTGTCCGGCGACCTGCACGCCACAGGAGCCAACCCTGCCGACATCATCGGCGAAGCTGCGGCCGGCGGGGTCCGCCGGGTCGTCCTGCTCTCCACACAGGGCGTGGTGACCAGGCCCTCCGGCCGAACGCGGATCGCGATGCGCGCGCTGGAGGACATGCTGCGGGAGTCCGGCCTGGAGTGGGCCATCCTGCGGCCGGGCGGCTTCGCCTCCAATGCCCTGTGGTGGGCCGAGTCCGTCCGGACGCAACAGGTCGTCGCCGCGCCCTTCGGCGACGTCGGGGTACCGATCATCGACCCGGCGGACATCGCCGCGGTCGCGGCAGCCTGCCTGCTGGACGACCGGCACACCGGCGGCGTCTACGAGCTGACCGGCCCTCAGGTGGTCTCTCCGCGCCGGCAGGCCGAGGCCATCGCCGCAGCCCTGGGCTCGCCGGTGAGGTTCCACGAGCTCACCCGCGACGAGGCCAAGGCCGCCATGACCCAGAGCATGCCGGCGGAGCTCGCCGACGACACCCTGGACATCCTCGGCTCCCCGAGCCCGGCCGAACTGCGTGTCAGCCCGGACGTCCAGCGGGTCCTCGGCCGCGCCCCACGCCCCTTCGCCGACTGGGCCGCCCGCAACGTCGCCGCGTTTCGCTGAGACTGCGGCTCCATAGCCGAGTTCCGGCTCCAGTGACACTCCCCGAAACGAATCCGCAGATCAGCGCCGCCAGGTGGACAACTTCACGACGTACGTGCCGAGGTCGTCGGCCTCGACGATCCCGGGCAGCGATCCACATTCCCGCAGGGGGGTGACATACCGGGTCGCGGTGACTTCTGTGAGCATTTCGCCAGGCTGTACGGCATGGCTCCGTGGAGATGCGGTCGTGGTCGACGTCATGCGTGCCTTCACGGTGGCCGCCTGGGCCTTTGGCCGGGGCGCGGAAAGGATCGTTCTTTCCGAGTCGCTGGACGAAGCCCTGACACTCAAGGCGCGCCACCCGGATTGGATGACGATCAAGGACGGTCCGCCCGCCCCCGGGTTCGACGCCGTCAACTCGCCGGGGCTGCTGCGGGCCATGGACCTTGGCGGACGGACCGTCGTGCAGAAGACCACGGCGGGGACGGTCGGCGCGCTCGCGGTCAAGGAGGCGTCGCTGGTGCTGTGCGCCGGCTTCGTGGTGGCGGAGGCGACGGCTCGGCTCTTGCGGACACGCAAGCATGACGACGTGACGTTCGTGGTCACCGGCGAAGACGGGCACGCCGATGAGGATCTGGCGTGCGCTCAGTACATCGCCCGCAGAGCCGCCGGGCCCGGGACGGATGCTGCCGGGTTCCTCCGCCGCGCCGCCGAGTCGCGCGCCGCCGCCGAGCTGGCGCAGGGCGTGCGTCGAGGAGTCCATCCTGATGACGTCGCCCTCTGTCTCGAACTCGACCGGTTCCCCTTCGCCATGGTGGCGGCCCCGGAAGGCTCGCTCATGGTCCTGCGTCCGTGCGCGGCCCCTTCGCCGACCGGCGACGCCCCGGTCCGACCGCCGGTGAAGGTCCACCTCCCACCGGACGGGAGCCGGCATCCGGTCGGGCATGCGGCATCAGCCGCACGTCCCGACGGATGCCCGTGCGCCGACCCCGCGTCGTCGCGGGCTGTCAGGTTCCCAGGGCGTGGCACCACCTGAGAGCCGTCGTCAGCAGAACCAGCCGTTCTGCACCCACCCCCTGCGGTTGATGTCTCCGTAGGCGAAGCCGTAGACCCAGTCCCCGCCGCCCTCTTCGACGAGGAAGGTCTGCCCGCGGTACAAGGTGCCCATCCACGCTCCGTGGGGAGCGGTGACCCGTACGGCCAGGTCCTGGGCGCAGACGGTTTCGCGCTGTCCCACGGTGCCGTCGGCCGCGCCCGCGGGGTTCGCCGTCATCAGGACGGCAGCGGTGGCCAGAGCCAGGGCTGCGAGCTTGCTCGTCGGGGTCATGTCTCGTCCCTTCCGTCGTGACCGCATGCGGATCACCAGGATCCGTAGCCGCCCAGGCATTCCTGCCTGACGAAGCCCCAGTCGTTCGGGCCGAAGTCGAAGGTGGCAGCCCAGCCGTTGTAGACCGGATGAGCGCCGCGGGTGTGTCCGACCTTGTCGCCGCGCGACAGGATCCGCTTGAGGCCGGCCGGACCGGAGGAGCTGTCGTAGTTCGCGTAGAAACTCGCACTGTCGCAGACGATGACCGCGTGCTCAGGAACGGTCGGGTCCGCCTGCGAGGTCCCCGCGGGGATCAGGGTGAAGGCAGCGGTGAGGGCCAGGGCGACACCTGTTCGCCATGTAGTGGACATGACACTCATGATGAGGGGAAGACCACCGCTCCGTCGAGGGGGCCGGGGCGACCGCACCCGATCACGAGACCACCTCCCCGCCCGACCGGCAAGGGCACGACCGTCGCCATGGAGCGGCCAGGAGTGGGGCGCACCCCGGTTCGGGTCTCGGCGCGGGCGGTACGGCCGGAGCGGACAGTGCACGGCACTCCCATCACCCTCCGTGCGCGACAGGTCGGCCCTCACGGTCCCGCCGACCGGCAACCACTTTTCGCAACGACCCAAGAAATCTCGAAAGTTTCGAGATCTCAACTATGTCGATGGATCGGATTACTCGACGGACTCGCGAATGCATCCACCACCGCCACCCCCACAGTGCAACTGACCAGCACATACACTGCACAGCTCGAATTACTCCACCATCGACTCTTTCGTAACTGACGCCGAAACTATTGACAGTCGATGAGGCCGGTTCAACACTGTTCGCCGTCGACAGACATCAGCCACTGTCGATCCGGGCCCACCATGACCCGGCATTCCGGCCGTTCGCCGCGCGCACGGCGAACGGCCCGGTTCGGCCGGGTGCGCGACACCGACGCGCAGGCGCCGCCATCGCCCTTCCGGAAGAAGCCTCACCAAGCCGCGTCACACCGCCCGGCCGCACCGTCGCGAGGACAAGGAGGAAGCACGCACATGAACGATGCACCCGCACATCCGGCCAGTCGCACGCCCGACCGCTTCAGAACGGCCGGCCGCCTCAGAACGGTCGGCCGCCTCAGGCTGCTGGTCCGAAGCGCCTTCGCCATGGCGATGGCCACCCTGGCAGTGATCGGCCTGCCCGGCGCCGCGAGCGCCGACACGGTCGTCAACTCCAACCAGACCGGCACCAACAACGGGTACTACTACTCGTTCTGGACCGACAGTCCGGGATCGGTCTCGATGAACCTGGGATCCGGTGGCACCTACGGCACCTCGTGGAGCAACACCGGGAACTTCGTCGCCGGCAAGGGCTGGAGCACCGGCGGGCGCCGGAGCGTGACCTACTCGGGCAGCTTCAACCCGTCGGGCAACGCGTACCTGACGCTCTACGGGTGGTCGACGAACCCGCTCGTGGAGTACTACATCGTCGACAACTGGGGCACCTACCGGCCCACGGGCACGTTCAAGGGCACCGTCAGCAGCGACGGCGGTACGTACGACATCTACGAGACGACGCGCACCAACGCCCCCTCCATCGAGGGAACGAAGACGTTCAAGCAGTTCTGGAGCGTCCGGCAGTCCAAGAGGACCGGCGGCACCATCACCACCGGCAACCACTTCGACGCGTGGGCACAACACGGCATGAACCTGGGCACGTTCAACTACATGATCATGGCCACGGAGGGCTACCAGAGCAGCGGTAGCTCCAACATCACGCTGGGCAGTTCCTCCGGCGGTGGCGGCGACGGTGGCACCGGCGGTGGCGGTGGTGGTGGCGGAACCGGTGGCTGCACCGCCACCCTGTCCGCCGGCGACAAGTGGAGCGACCGCTACAACCTCAACGTCGCGGTCTCCGGCGCCAGCAACTGGACCGTCACCATGAACGTCCCCTCGCCCGAGAAGATCCTCTCGACCTGGAACACCACCGCCACCTACCCCAGCTCACAGGTCATGACCGCCAAACCCAACGGCAGCGGCAACAACTTCGGCGTCACCATCCAGACCAACGGCACCTGGACCTGGCCCACGGTCTCCTGCTCAGCCTCCTGACCCCCACACGGACACACACCCGTGGGGCGGCGACCGCCCGCAGTCGCCGCCCCACACCCCCCACCCGCCGTCGCCCCCCAGCACGAGGAGGACCCACCGCATGCGAACCACGCCATATCTGCCGGTACGCTCCCTGCTCACCGGACTCGCTGCCGCCGCACTGGCCGTGACCGGCACCGTCGCCGTGAACGACACCCCTGCCGAGGCCGCCGCCTGCAACGGGTACGTCGGCCTCACCTTCGACGACGGCCCGTCCAGCAGCACGCAGGCCCTGCTCAACGCGCTCAAGCAGAACGGGCTGCGGGCCACGATGTTCAACGAGGGCCAGTACGCCGCCTCCAATCCGTCGCAGGTCCGGGCCCAGGTCGACGCGGGCATGTGGGTCGGCAACCACAGCTACACCCACCCCCACCTGATCCAGCAGAGCCAGTCGCAGATGGACTCGGAGGTCTCCCGGACCCAGCAGGCCATCGCCAACGCCGGTGGCGGCACACCCAAGCTGTTCCGTCCTCCGTACGGCGAGACCAACGCGACGCTGCAGGGGGTCACGGCCAAGTACGGTCTCACCCAGATCATCTGGGACGTGGACTCGCAGGACTGGAACGGTGCGAGCACCGACGCGATCGTGCAGGCCAACGCCCGGCTCACCAACGGCCAGATCATCCTCATGCACGACTGGCCGGCCAACACCCTCGCCGCGATCCCGCGCGTATCGCCCAAGGGCTGGCCTCCCGGGGCCTGTGCGCCGGCATGATCTCACCGCAGACCGGCCGTGCCGTGGCACCCGACGGTGGTGGCACCGGCGGTGGCGGTGGCGGCGGAACCGGTGGCTGCACCGCCACCCTGTCCGCCGGCGACAAGTGGAGCGACCGCTACAACCTCAACGTCGCGGTCTCCGGCTCCAGCAACTGGACCGTCACCATGAACGTCCCCTCGCCCGAGAAGATCCTCTCGACCTGGAACACCACCGCCACCTACCCCAGCCCACAGGTCATGACCGCCAAACCCAACGGCAGCGGCAACAACTTCGGCGTCACCATCCAGACCAACGGCACCTGGACCTGGCCCACGGTCTCCTGCTCGACCTCCTGACCCCGACACACCCCCTGCCCGCCGGCCTCGCACGAGGCCGGCGGGTCTCGGCGTGCGGGGTACTGAACACGCGGGACCTCTCGCGCGTAATCACCTCCGACGTCTCGAACTCCGACGTCTCGTACTCCGACGAAGGGATAGCCGACATGAGCGCATCGCAGGAGGGCCAGGTCCGCTTCGGGCGCCGCACCGTCGTCGCAGCCGTCGGTGCGGCGGGAGTCGCCGCCGCTCTCACCGCGTGCGGCGGCTCGAAGGACTCGGACGGCGCGCAAGCCGTCCAGCCGGCAGCC
This sequence comes from Streptomyces sp. B1I3, assembly GCF_030816615.1. Classification (NCBI taxonomy): domain Bacteria; kingdom Bacillati; phylum Actinomycetota; class Actinomycetes; order Kitasatosporales; family Streptomycetaceae; genus Streptomyces; species Streptomyces sp. B1I3. The sequence goes on along the minus strand of NZ_JAUSYD010000001.1, from coordinate 6,781,315 downwards.
GGGGGCGCGGTGCTCACGAGGACGGCGGACATCCCCGAGGGAGGCGGAGTGGTCTTCGGTGACCAGGGTGTCGTGGTGACGCAACCGAAGGCCGGGGAGTTCAAGGCGTTCTCGTCGAAGTGCACCCACCAGGGCTGCGCGGTGAAGGGGGTCGCCGACAACGCCATCAACTGCCCCTGTCACGGCAGTACGTTCGACGCCACGACCGGCGAGGTCACCGGCGGCCCCGCGACACAACCGCTGCCCGCGGTCTCCATCCAGGTGGCCGGTGATTCCATCACACTCGCCTGACCGACGGGGCCACGCCGAGGCCCCGGCTCGGGGTCCGTACGGCGGCGAGGGCGTCAGCCCTTCTGCGGGACGGGACCGTCCAGCGCCCTTCCCGCTTCGCGCAGTGCTCCCACAGCTGCCCGGATCGACGGCCTGCGGTCCGCGTCCGTGCGCCAGACCGCGTAGATGTGCCGCCGCATCAACTGCCGTACGGGCACCAGCCGCACGCCGTCCGGCACCGGTCCACGCCCCAGGCGTGGGGCCACGCAGACACCGAAACCGGCTGCGATCAGGGCGAGTTGTGTGTGGTGTTCGGCCGCGAGGTGGGCGATGCGGGGCTCGATGCCCTCGGACCGGAGGGTGGACGTCAGCCACTCGTGACAGAACTCACCCGCCGGCCAGGACACCCAGTCGTCGTCGGCGAAGTCCGCGAGGTCGACCTCGGTGCGGTCCGCGAGGGGGTGGCAGGCCGGCATAGCGACGTCCGGTACGTCGTCGAGCAGTTCGGCCCTGGCGAGCCCGCCCGGGACGGGTAGCCGCTTGTTGCTCCAGTCGAGTACCACCGCCAGATCGACGTCCCCGCGCAGCACCGCTCGCATACCGTCCTCCGGCTCCAGTTCGGTCGTGCGCAGTGCGAGGTCGGGGTGGCCCGCGCGCAGGGTGGCGAGGGCGACCGGGAAGAGCCCGCGGGCGGCTGTCGGGAAGGCGGCGAGCCTGACCTCGCCCACCACCTGGCCGCGCTGCGCCTCGATGTCGGACTGCGCGATCTCGACCTGGGACAGGATGCGTGCGGCATGGTCCGCGAGGAGCCGGCCCGCGTCGGTGAGCCTGACGCCCCGGCCGTTCTTGGCGAGGAGCTGCTGCCCCACCTCGCGCTCCAGCTTGGCCATCTGCTGGGAGACGGCCGATGTCGTGACATGAAGGCCGTCGGCAGCACCGCTCACCGACCCGTGCCTGGCGAGGGCATCCAGCGTGCGCAGTCGCTCCAGGTTCAACATGTAAGCGATGCTACGCGAAGGGAGCGACACATTCTCGCTTGTTCTACGCGGTGCGGATCGCCATTGTTGTCCCATGAGCGCCCCCTCCGCACCGAGAACCGTGCACCCCTCCGACACCCCCGTGGCCACGGACTCCGGCCCGGCCCCGCGCCGCTCCACGGACTGGCGCCTCCGCTTCGTGGCGCTGTCGCTCATCTGGGGATTCAGCTTCCTGCTCATCAAGGTCGGCACCGACGGATACGCCCCCTTCCAGGTCACCTTCGGCCGGTTGCTGTCCGGTACGGCGGTCCTGGCCGCCGCCATGGCCGTACGCCGCGAGCGGCTGCCACGCTCCGGCCGGACCTGGGGACACCTCTTCGTCGCCGCGTTCCTCCTGAACGCCCTGCCGTTCTCGCTGTTCGCGTACGCCGAACTGACCATCCCGTCCACGCTGGCGGGGATCTGTAACGCGACGTCCCCGCTGTGGGGCATGGCCCTCTCGCTCGTCGCGCTCTCCGAGGACCGGCCGACCCGCCGCCGCGTCGCCGGGCTCGGGCTGGGCTTCATCGGCGTCCTGACCGTGCTGGGCGTGTGGCAGGGCTTCTCCGGGCTGGACTTCACCGGCACGGCGATGGCCCTGCTGGCCTCCCTCAGCTATCCGGTCGGCTGGATCTACGTGCGTCGCACGCTGGCGGGCTCCGGTTCGTCGGCACTCGCGCTGACCGGCAGCCAGCTGTTCGTCGCGACGCTGCAACTCGCCCTCGTCACGCCCCTGTTCACGTCTGCACCCGATCGCTTCCCGTTGCTCCCGACGCTCGCGGTGTTCACACTCGGAGCGCTCGGCACGGGGCTCGCGGTCCTCCTCCAGTACGGCCTCGTCGAGGAGGTGGGCCCGACGACGGCACAGATGGTCACCTACTTCATCCCTGTCATCGCCACGGCCGCCGGGGTGGCCGTGCTCGGCGAGCGGCTGACCTGGAACACCCCGGTGGGAGCCCTGGTGGTCCTGGCGGGAGCCGCTCTCACGCAGAGCCGGACCCGCACCTCGGCCGGCACGTCCCGCAGGGTCGCCGGCCGTCGGCCGTTCACCCGTGACTGACGGGGCGGACCGGACCGGCCGCGGCCGCCATCGCGTCCGCCAGCGGCGCGATGTCGGCGGCGGCGAGCGAGGACACGGTCAGACGCACCCCGGGCGGTGAGGCCATCCGGAAGCGGGCACCGGGGGCGACCGCCCAGCCCGCCCGCAGCAGCCTGGCCACGACCCCCGTCTCGTCGCTCACGGGCACCCATACATTCATCCCGCTTCGCCCGTAGGCAGCAACTCCCCGTTCGCCCAGCGCGCGTACGAGCGCGTCCCGGCGCTCCCCGTAGGACCGGGCGATCGCCGCCGTGTCGACGGCCCCCGCCGTCCACAGGTGCACGACGGCCCGCTGCAGGATCCCGCTGACCCAGCCGGGCCCCAGCTCCTGCCGCCCCGTCACCCGGCCCACGGTGGACGCGTCCCCCGTGAGCACGGCGAGTCTCAGGTCCGGTCCGTACGCCTTGGCCACCGAGCGCACGAACGCCCAGTGCTCCGTGGTGCCCGCGAGGGGGTGCAGCGGAAGGTCGACGATGGCGTGACCGTGGTCGTCCTCGATCAGGAGCACACCGGGGTGTTCCACGAGGACGGATCGCAGCGACCTCGCCCGCTCGTCCCCGATTGCGGCACCGGTCGGATTCTGCGCCCGGTCCGTGATCACCAGCGCACCGGCCCCCGCCCGCAAGGCCCGTTCCACTTCGCCGGGAAGCGGCCCTTCCTCGTCCATCGCCACCGGCACGGCCCGCAGCCCCATCGCGGGGATGAGATCCAGGAGCGCGCCCCACCCGGGGTCCTCGACGGCGACGGCGTCGCCCGGTCTGAGGTGGGCCGACAGCACCCGCTCGATCGCGTCGAGGGATCCGGAGGCGACCGCCACCGGCCCGGCCGGCACGCCGTCGGCATCCATGGCGGCCCGCGCGAAGGCCGCCAGCTCGGGAATCACCGGGGCGTCGCCGTACAGGCCCGGCTGCCGGCCGTGGGCATCCGCGGCGGCGGCCAGCGCCTCGCGCAGATCGGGGAGCAGGGCCGGATCAGGGTTTCCCTGCCCGAGGTCGCGCCCGCCCGGCGGCGCCTCGATGCGCAGGGATCCGCGGGCCGTGTTCGCCGGACGCGACCGCACCCGGCTCCCCCTGCGTCCTGCGGTTTCGATCACCCCGCGCTCGCGGAGGGTTCGGTACGCGGCTGCCACCGTGTTCGGGTTGACGCCGAGCCGAGTCGCCAACTCCCGCATGGGCGGCAGTACATGACCGGGCGGCAGGTCTCCCGAACCGACTCCGCGTTCGACGCTCGCGGCAATGTCCGATGCGCGGCGCCCACTGATCCGATACTCTTCTAGCACAAAGAGCATTATGCACTAGTGCAATGGAGGACGCAATGCCGGACACCACCGCGACCGAAAGCGCCGGCCCGGACACCACCGCGACCGAAAGCGCCGGCCCGGACACCACCGACCCCGGCAGCGCCGCCCAGGGCAGCACCACCGCCTACCGGCCGACCGACCGCACGGTCCCGAGCCGGTCCAAGCAGCGTGCCTCGTACGACCGCGAGGTGGTCCACGCGATCCTCGACGAGGCATACCTCTGCCACCTGGGGTTCCTCCGGGACGGCGCGCCCGTGGTGCTCCCGACGCTCTTCGGCAGGGTCGGCGAGCGGCTGTACGTGCACGGCTCGACCGGTTCCCGGCCGCTGCGCACGGTGGGGCAGGCGGATCCGGGCCTCGCGGTCTGCCTGACGGTCACGCACGTCGACGGTCTCGTGCTCGCCCGTTCCGCCTTCCACCATTCGATCAACTACCGCTCCGTCGTCGTCCACGGCGTCGCCCGCACCGTGACCGACCCGGAGGAACGGCGCGTCGCGCTCGACGCCATCGTCGACCAGGTCGTTCCCGGCAGGTCCCGGGACTCGCGACCGGCCGACGCGAAGGAACTCGCCGCGACGGCGGTCATCCGGCTGGATCTCGACGAGGTCTCCGCCAAGATCCGTACCGGCGGCCCGAACGACGAGCCGGATGACCTCTCGCTGCCGTACTGGGCGGGCGTGGTGCCGCTGACCCACGGATACTCCGCGCCGCTGCCGTCCGACGACCTGGACCCCGGCGTTCCGGTGCCGGACTACCTGGCCGGGCTCTGACCCGCCGGAGCGGGCCGGCCCAGGGCGGGGACCCACGGGCCGGCCCGTGGGTCAGGCGGGTACGGTGGCCCGGAGCCGCCGGGCCGCAGCCGCCCGGCGCGTCTCGGCGAAGGCCAGGCCGGCCACGGCCGTGAGCAGGAGCAGCGTGCCCACGACCGTCGCAGCCGTGAGCCGCTCCCGCAGAACGGTCACCGCGATGACCGCGGCGCTCACCGGCTCCAGGAGCATGATCACGGAGACGGTCGCCGACCGGACCGCCGCGGCACCTGTGAAGTACAGCGCGTAGGCGAGGGCGGTCGGCACCGCCGCCACGTAGAGCAGCAGCCACAGCACCTGACCCGGCGCGGCCGTGTGCGGCACGAGCCCTTCGGCCGCCGCCAGGGGCAGCAGTGCGATGGCGCCGATCCCGAAGGCCCACGCGCTGGTCGCGAGGGCATCGCCTGCCGCACCGTCACGGCCCAGCCGGCGGGTGAGCAGGGTGATCGCCGCGTACCCGGCCGCGGAGAGCAGGGCCAGCAGCACCCCCGCGGGCCTGACCTCGGCCGTCTCTCCGCCGAGCACCAGCACCGTGAGCCCGGTGAGGGCACCGGCCACGGCGGCGATCCCGCCGCGGCCGATCCGCTCCCCCATCGTCAGCCGCGCGCCGACGGCGATGAGGACGGGCCCGGCGCCGAGGGTGACGACGGTCCCGACCGCCAGACCGGTCGCCTCGACCGCCGAGAAGTAGGCGCTCTGGAACACGGTGAGACCGATGCTGGTCCCCAGGACGCGCACCAGACGCCGACGGCGGGACTCACGGGCGCCCCCAGGGCGGCGGGGCCGCAGGACGAGAGCCCCTGCCAGCAGGACGAGACCGCCGGCACAGCGCCAGAACGACAGGGCGAGAGGGCCGAGATCACTGACCCGGAAGATCAGGGAGGCGGCTGCCCCCGCCGTCCCCCAGGCGATACCGGCGACAACGAGATACAGCAGGCTCCGCCCGATGGACAGGCCGGAAACAGGGTGGGACACGTGGATGCTCCGGAAGAAGAGGGAAGGGTGGTCGCTCGGCTCCGCACGCGGGCAGCGACCGACCGCTCGGGACGTGCCCGAGCCCGGTCTTCGTCAGGAGATGCCGCCGCGCGCTAGGCGGCAGGCGGCGGAAGTACGGTGAGGTGCATGCCCGGCAGCCTACGGCGAGGCCGGGTGCCCGGACAACTCACCCTCCGCGTCGGCGGATCCGCGGGCACCGGCCGGTTCCGAGCCGCCCGGCCCGGACGCCACGGGGCCCGACGGGGGCTTGGGCGTGGCCGACTGGGCGATGAACGCCCCGATCAGCACCACGCCTCCGCCCACCAGTTGGGGCGCCGAGAGGTGTTCACCGAGGAGCACCCAGGCGAGCACGGTGGCGATGACCGCCTCCAGACAGGCGACGACCCCCGCGACCTGTGGCGAGAGCAGTCTCACCGACACCACGCCCGTGACGTAGGCGAGCACGGTCGCGAGCAGGACGATCCAGCCGAGCAGCAGCCAGGCGGGGACGTCGTGCCCGCCCATGTCGGCGCTCCCCGCGAGGACCGACAGGTCCATGCCCCACGGCCTGGCCACCACGGTGAGGACAGCCGCACCCACCAGCAACCCGTACGCGATCACGCCGAACGGATGGGGCGGCCCGCCCTTCGCGGGGGTCTCGCTCCCGGCGCCCGTACTCCCGGCGTTCCCGCTGCCGGTGTCCGACAGGACGAAGTAGCCCACCTGGCAGCACGCCGCGCCGAGTGCCAGCAGCAACCCGACCGCGTCGAACGACAGGCCCGCCCACACCTCGACGACGCACGCCAGTCCGCAGACGGCCAGGACCACGCCGAGCGCGGCGGCCCGGGTGACGGGCCTGCGCTGGACGAACCGCACCCAGCCGAGGACCAGGGCGGGCGCCAGATATTCGACGAGCAGAGCGACGCCGACCGGGATACGGGAGATCGCCGCGAAGTAGCAGGCCTGCACGCCCGCCACGGCGAAGAGCCCGAAGCCCGCCAGGAGCGCGGGCCGTTCGCGTACCAGGTGCCGGTGCCGCCAGGCGACCGGAAGCATGACGAGGGCGGCACCCGTCACGCGTAGCCACACCACGTGCAGCGGGTCGAGCCCGGCCTCGATCAGCGGCTTGGCCGCCACCCCTGAACCACCGAATGCGAAGGCCGAGGCAAGGGCGAGGCCCAGACCCGTGCTTCTGCCGTGAGACGCGTGCATCGGCACATCATGACAGCCGACGTCAGCAGCGTCACCCCTGTCACGCCTGACAGGGATGTGCCTGCGAACGCGTCACGAGCGTGCCCCGGACCGCTGGTCGGCGGCACGGCCGGCGAGCCATGCCGTGTCGACGCCCGCCCGCTCCAGCACTTCGACGGCACGGCACCGCGGGTCGGCGACCAGCGCGGTCAGGAGATCCAGCCCCCCGGCGTGGTCCTCGCCGCGCAGAGCGGCGCCCCGGACCGCACGGTCGACCGCGGCCGCCGCGGACGGCGACCACCCTTCGGCACCCGTTCCGCGCACCACCCGGAACGCACCCGAGTCCTCCTGCGTCCCGTGCCAGCGGAGCCCGTAGCCGATGCTGCGCTGCACGAGGTAACCCAGGACCCTGGCCAGCCGTGGTCCGCCCCCGAAGGCCTCGCGCACGGCGGGATCGACCTCGATGAGGGAGTGCAGGAGGTGGGCCGTATCGACGTGCCGGTCGCCGTCGCGCACCGCCCGCCTGCGCGCGCCGGTGGTCACAGCCGTCATCTCGGCGGTGAGCCCGGCACCGGTCTCGGCGTAGGACGGTGGGGCATGTTCGGGTTTCACTGGTGTCCGGTTGTGCACATGTCTCACCCCATCATTACCGGAGCGCGAAAACGTCCCCGGTACGACCCATCCGCGCATCCCACCGGAGGTGTGCACCGGCCCAGTTCCTCATCCCTGCGGATGAGATCTCGCCACGGCGAGCAGAGCGACGAGCAGAGCAGAGGCCCCACGGCCAGGCCGCGGGGCCTCCATCCGGTCGCCGTTCGTACCGCACGCCTCAGTGCTCGTCGGCCAGGATCAGGTACAGCTTCTTGCGGGCGTCGTTGATCACGGTGAGCGCCTTCTGCCGCTGGCCGGCCGAGCCCGTCTTCCAGACCTGCCCGAACGCCTCCATCAGGGCGAAGCCGGCCTGCCGGATCTCGTTGACGCCTTCCCAGTCGGCTCCACGCCCGGCCTCCTCCCACGGCGCTTCGGGACCGGACTCCGCCTCGGTGCGCCCCAGGTCGGTGAGGGTGAACAGCTTCTTGCCCCCTTCGCTGGCGCTGACGATCAGCCCTTCGTCCTCGAGGAGCTGGAGGGTGGGGTACACCGAGCCGGGACTGGGCCGCCAGGCTCCGCCGCTGCGCTCGCCGATCTCCTGGATCATCTCGTAGCCGTGCATCGAGCCGTCCTTGAGCAGCGCCAGGATGGAGGCGCGCACGTCGCCGCGCCTCGCCCTTCCCCTGCCGCCACCCCTGCCGCGTCCACCACCGAAGGGTCCGCCGCCGAAGGGCGGGCCGAACGGCCCGAACGCGGCGCGCCTGCCTTCGAAGTCGCCCCTGCCGTGATGTCCGGGTCCGCAGGGCCCGTGCCCGTGTTCGTGTCCATGTGCACGCATGACCGCGCTCCTTCTGTCGGTTCGATCCCTGTCATGTTCCATCGCCGCAGTGTCGCGATACGTCAACGATATATCGCCGACTATCGACTGGCAATCTCCCCCCAGGAGGAGCCCGTTCTGTGCCGGCGAACCTGGACCGCGTGCCACTGAAGGTGGACCGACGGCAGTTTGTGACAGTGAAGATGGACCGCCGCAGGTCAGTCGTCCTGGCGTAGGAGCGAAAGTCGCCGTTGGGCCTCGTCACGGACTCCTGGATCCGCATCCGCCGCCAGCGCCTGAAGTTGCCGGATGAGTTCCGCCAAGCCGTCACCGGTCATCCAGCGCGGGTCACCGTCCAACTCCGCGCCGAGCTGGTCAGCAGTTCCCTGGTCGGTCGCGTCGGCTCGGGCTGCAAGTACGGCGCGCAGACCGGCCAGGTCCCCACGTGCCAACAGGGCCACGGCTGTCTCCGAGGTCACTGCGGTGTCTTGAACGTCGAGCAAGAGGCGGTGAAGGACATCGGCGACGGCCCCGAGCCGAGGTGCCGCCGCCAGCCGGCGTCCTGCAGCGGCCCTGACGCTCCATGAGGACGAGTCCGCAGCGACGAGCGAATCAATCAGCTCTTGATCTTGGAAGCCGTTCATGTCACCAGCGTGCCAGGAGACCTCTCAACTGCGGCGGTCCATCCTCGCTGTCGCAAACTGCCGTCGGTCCACCTTCAGTGGCACGCGGTCCAGCTTCGCTGGCACAGGTCAGAGCCGAACCGGCCCCCGATGCTCCGGAAGAGCAGGTCGAAGGCCACTGCGCCAGGCGGCGAACCCGAGCGCCCCAGCCGTCCGCGACACGCGGCCAGAAGGTGCCGCCGACCCGCGATTGGCCTTGGACCGTGCGGCATCACGCCGCCTACGGTCGCCCGTATGAGGATCCGTATCGTCGACGCGTTCACCGACCGGCCCTTCGCCGGCAATCCCGCCGGAGTCCTGCTCCTGGATGCGGGCCCCTTCCCCGAGGCCGGCCGGCTCCAGCGGATCGCCTCGGAGGTCAACCTCTCCGAGACCGCGTTCGCCCACCCGCTGCCGCCCGGCGGCGACGCCGACTGGGCCCTGCGCTGGTTCACCCCGGCCACCGAGGTGGATCTCTGCGGGCACGCCACACTCGCCACCGCACACGTCCTGCACACCACGGGGACGGCGAGCGGCACGGTGCGCTTCTCGACGCGCGCCGGAGTCCTGGGCACCACGGCCCACCCCGACGGCACGATCACGCTGGACTTCCCGACGGCACCACTGACACCGGCCTCCGCTCCGCCAGGTCTGGCGGAGGCGCTCGGCGCGCGACCGCTCTCCGTCCACGACACGGGAGAGCACATCGGCGATCTGCTGGTGGAACTGGCGGACGAGGCGACCGTCCGGGCGCTCCGGCCCGACTTCGCCGGGCTCGCCGCCCGGTCCCGGCGCGGCATCATTGCGACGGCTGCCGCCGAGGACCCCGGGGCCGGCTACGACTTCGTGTCGCGCGGCTTCTTCCCCCGCGTCGGCATCGACGAGGACCCGGTGACCGGCAGCGCGCACACCGCCCTGGCACCCTTCTGGTCGGCCAGATTCGGCCGCGACGACCTCACCGGCCTCCAGGCCTCCGCCCGCTCGGGCGTGGTCCGCACCGCGCTCCGCGGTGACCGGACGCTGCTGACCGGATCCGCCGTCACGGTCGTGGACGGGGAACTGCTGCCCGGGCTCTGAGAGCGGCTGGAGCCTGCCCTCGCCTCACGGTGTGGGCAGCCAGCTCACTTCACCCGCGAGCAACGCGTATCCGACGAAAGCTCCGATGTCGAGCAGGGCGTGCGCGACGATCAGCGGTCCCACGCGCCCCCAGCGCCGGTACAGCAGCACGAAGACGACGCCCATGACCACGTTTCCGATGAAGCCGCCGATCCCCTGGTACAGGTGGTACGAGCCCCGGAGCACGGAGCTGGCGACCAGGGCCGCCATGGGGGTCCATCCCAGCTGCCCCAGCCGCCGCACCAGGTAGCCGACGACGATCACTTCCTCCAGTACGGCGTTCTGCAGCGCGGAGAGGATCAGTACCGGGAACTTCCACCACACCTCGGGGAGGGACTCCGGCACCACCGTCAGGTTGAAACCGCCGGCCCGCGCCGCCAGATAGAACGCCAGACCCGCACTTCCGATCCCCGCGGCGACCAGGGCCCCACGGCCGAGGTCCGGCCATGGCCTGCTCCGGTCGGCCCCCAGGCTCCGCAGCCCGGCTCCTTCCCGGACGAGCAGGTGGGCGACCAGCGCCACCGGCACCAGGGCCGTGGCGATGCCGAACAGCTGCCAGGCGAGGTCCAGCCACGGCCGTCCGGGGGCGTACGAGCCGTTCAGAGTCGCGGCCTGGTCCTTCAGGCCCCCCGGTTTCGTCAGCGAGCCGATGAAACTGATGAGGGCGGACACCCCACTGGCCCCCAGCGAGAGGGCCAGCACCAGGAGCATCTCCGTGCGCAGGATCCGCCGGGACACCCCCTCGTGGGGAATGGATTCAGCCACGCGTCCCGCCTCCACCTGTACTCCTGCCTCCAGCCGTGCGTCTTAGCTTGCCCGACGGCACGAGAGCACAGGGACACCGGCATCCGGCCTCCCCGCGGGGAGGCCGGGAACGGGGCGGGCGGTCCTGCGGGCCCGGAGCGGACCGCAGGACCCGCTCAGGGGGCGGGGAAACCGACCGGCCAGGTGTGCACCGGCTCACCCGCCTGCATCAGCTCGCCGTACCGCCGGGTGGTGGCGGCCAGCGCACCCTCCCGTTCGAGGCCGGCGTCCAGGGCGCGGTGGTACGTGTCGACCTGCCAGGAGGCGCCGTTCACACGGAGGCGGCAGCGCTCCTCGATGACACCGAGGTACAGGTCCCGGTCGGCGGGCTCGATGTTCCATGCGTCGAGCCCGGCGGCGGCGAGCGGCAGCAGCTCGTCCCGCACCAGCTTGACGGCGGGCACCTTCGCCACGCCTCCTGAGCGGCCCGGCCGCGGCCAGAGCAGCTCGGCGTCGATGCCGTGGCGGCAGGCGGTGTCGAAGTTCTCGGCGGCCGCCTCGAAGGGCAGTCTGGTCCAGACGGGCCGGGACTCGTCGGCCAGCGCGCGCACCAGGCCGTAGTAGAACGCCGCGTTCGCGATGACGTCCGTGACCGTGGGCCCGGCGGGCAGCACCCGGTTCTCCACCCTGAGGTGGGGAACGCCTCCGGACAGCCCGTACACCGGCCGGTTCCACCGGTAGACCGTCCCGTTGTGCAGGACGAGTTCGGCGAGCGTCGGCGCACCCCCCTCGTCGAGCACCCGCAGCGGGTCCTCGTCGTCACAGATCGGCAGCAGGGGCGGGAAGTACCGCACGTTCTCCTCGAAGAGCTCGTACGCGGAGTCGATCCAGCGCTCGCCGAACCATGTCCTGGGCCGCACCCCCTGGTTCGCGAGTTCCGGCGGCCGTACGTCGGTGGCCTGCTGGAACAGCGGGGGCCGCGACTCGCGCCACAGCTCCTTGCCGAACAGGAAGGGGGAGTTGGCCCCGAGGGCGATCTGTACCGGTGCGATGGCCTGGGCCGCGTTCCACACGTCCGCGAAGCGGGCAGGCGTCACCTGGAGGTGCAATTGCACCGAGGTGCAGGCCGATTCCGGCGCAATGGAGGCAGAGGTACGGACCAGTCGCTCCACACCTTCGATGTCGAGGAGGAAATCCTCGCCACGCGCTGCCGCCATTTGGTCATTGAGCAGGGTGTACCGGTCCACGTCCGAGAGGTTCGCCGAGACCACGTCATCGCTGCCGAGCGTCGGCAGGATACCGATCATCATGATGCCCGCGTCCACTTCCGCCGCCTTGCGGTGGGCATATGCGAGCCCCGTCCGGAGCTCCTCGGCGAGCTGATCGAATACCCGCCCGCTCAGCCGGTGCGGAAGAATATTCACTTCCAGGTTGAACATCCCCAGTTCCGTTTGGAAATCCCGGCTGGCGATGCGCCGGAGCACCTCCGCATTCCGCATCCTCGGCATGCCGTCCGAGCCCGCGAGATTCAGCTCGATCTCCAGGCCCATGAGGTTTCTCGGCCGGTCGAACCTCCCCTCCGACAGGAGCCTCTCCAGTCCCTCCAGGCACTGGGTGAGCTTCTTGCGGTACGTCTGCGGATCGGACAGGTCAAAGGCGCCCGCCACGACCTTCTCGCCCATCGAAGGGTCCCTCCTCGAGTGGGCGGCCCGCGGCACAGGCCGCTCGTATCACGATCGATAATGCCCCGAGGAGCTGATCCGTAACGCCCCCGCGGGTCACATCTACCCAGTAGTCTGTCGACGAACGCCGGAGGCACATTCCTTCGGCATGCGGCATAAGCGGTACCGCTGTCGAGTCCCGGCTGTAATGATCGACGGGTTTCAGCCTACCGCCCGGCCGGGGAAATACCTGGCAGAGGACGTCCGAGACGGGCCGAACCAACAGAAACTCCGCAATTCGAGGGCCTGAATGTGTCTTGCGCGGAATATGCGGAACGGCTAGCCGAAACATCATGTGAACATTTGTCGTATAAACTCTGCGCACGAGGCAGAGAGTTGACGCACCGGCCCGTCCGCCCGTCACCGGCCTTCCTCTGGCCCCGCACGCCGACAGCGCCGTCTGCACCCGCCCACGCATCACCGTGTCTCCGAAGTGAGAGGCGACCCACTATGCCGCTGCATGTCTACCCGGCCCCCGCGCCCGCATTGCGCAGCGTTCTCGCGGCACTCGGTTCTCCCACCGCAGTCCGCGAGGCCCACACGCCGGCTCTCCGGTCCGTCCAGGGATCGCTGAGCCCCGAACTTCCGCTCCCGGTCCACGTACTGGACCGCATCGTGCCCGACGAGGCCGCGCCGCGCACCCGTCTCGCCGGCTGGCGCTTCCTGATCCGCAACGGCGACCGCGCCGTGGCCGCCGCCGACACCATGATCACCCCCGACGGCTGGACCTTCTCGCACTTCTTCGAGGGCCCCTACATCGTCTCGACCGAACTCGCCGTCCGGCAGGCGGAGTCGGCGACCACGCACTACCAGCCGCGGCTGCTGTCGGTGCCGGAGCTCTACATGCTCACGCTGTGGCTGCACAACGACACGGAGGCCGACGCCGCCGGCGGCACGCTCGATCCGGCCGACGTACTGGTGCCGCTGGCGCCCGCGCCCCCCGGTATCACCGCGCACCTTCCGCACCGGGTCGCCGACCTGCTTCCGGTCATGACCCTGCGCGTCACCCCGGCCCCCGCTCCTGAGCTTCCCGGTCTCCCGGGCCTCCTGGGATCGCCCGCCTGATCCCCCTGCCTCACGCGCCCCCGCCGAGCACCACGGCGGGGGCGCCGTCCTTACCCGTCCGGACTAGCCCGGTCGGGCCACCCCGAACCACCCGAAGAGGCAGTGCGGTTGCTTTGAACCGCCCGGCCGGGTGATGCGTCATGGAAGGAGAACGGGAGCTGTCGTGAAATCCCTGCGGACCGAGGCCCGTGGGGCAACACTGGGACCGGACCGACTTGATACGGGGCGACCATGAACGCATCGCCACGCCGCAGGACACTCGACTCAACGCAGCGAAAGAACCCATCCATGTGTCAGCACCAGCCACCATGCCCGACCGCAGACTCCAACGACCGGGAAGCCGCACGTCTCATGGCGCACCACCCGGAACAGGGCTGGAGCCTGCTGTGCAACGGCGTCCTGCTCTTCGAGGACACCGGTGAGCTGCTCCCGGACGGACAGGTCATCGCCCCGCACAGGCCGCTGCGGACCGGTCAGGTGGTGAAGGCCGCCTGATCCGGCGGAAGAAGCAACGGGGCCGGCCCGGAGTGGTCTCCGCACCGGCCCCCACGCGTGCTCCGCGTCCTGCGAGCTGTTCCGCGCCCTACTGGTCGTACGCGTCCAGGGGCGGGCAGGAGCAGACCAGGTTGCGGTCGCCGAACGCACCGTCGATGCGGCGCACCGGCGGCCAGTACTTGTCCGACGGCGCGACGCCGACCGGGAAGACAGCCTCCTCGCGGCTGTAGGCGTGCGTCCACTCACCGCCGAGCGCCGCCGCGGTGTGCGGGGCGTTGCGCAGCGGGTTGTCGTCCGCGCTCCAGGCACCGGAGGCGACCTTCTCGATCTCCGCGCGAATGGCGATCATCGTGTCGCAGAACCGGTCGAGCTCCGCGAGGTCCTCGCTCTCGGTCGGCTCGATCATCAGCGTCCCGGCCACCGGGAACGACATGGTGGGCGAGTGGAAGCCGTAGTCGATCAGCCGCTTGGCGATGTCGTCGATGCTGACGCCGGTCGCCTTGGAGATCGGCCGCAGGTCCACGATGCACTCGTGGGCGACCAGTCCGGCAGGGCCGTTGTACAGGATCGGGAAGTGCGGCTCCAGACGCTTGGCGATGTAGTTGGCCGCCAGCACGGCCACCTGCGTCGCGCGCTTGAGGCCCTCGCCTCCCATCAGGCGGACGTACGCCCACGAGATGGGCAGGATGCCGGCCGAGCCCCACGGGGCGGCCGAGATCGGGCCGACACCCGTCTCGGGGCCCGCGGCGGGCTGCAGCGGGTGGTTCGGGAGGTACGGCGCGAGGTGGGCGCGCACGCCGACCGGGCCGACGCCCGGACCGCCGCCCCCGTGCGGGATGCAGAAGGTCTTGTGCAGGTTGAGGTGGGAGACGTCGCCCCCGAACTTTCCGGGCTTGGCCAGACCGACCAGCGCGTTGAGGTTGGCGCCGTCCACGTACACCTGGCCGCCCGCGTCGTGCACCTCGCCGCAGATGTCGGCGACGTGCTCCTCGAAGACTCCGTGCGTGGACGGGTAGGTGATCATGAGCACGGCGAGCTCGTCACGGTGCTTCTCGATCTTCGCGCGCAGGTCCTCGATGTCGACCTCGCCGTCGTCGGCGGTCTTGACGACGACGACCTTCATGCCGGCCATGACGGCGCTGGCGGCGTTGGTGCCGTGCGCCGAGGACGGGATGAGGCAGACGGTGCGTCGGTCGTCGCCGTTGGCCCGGTGGTAGGCGCGCACGGCCAGCAGACCGGCGAATTCGCCCTGTGAGCCCGCGTTGGGCTGGAGGGACACGGCGTCGTAACCGGTGACCTCGGCGAGCCGCTCCTCGAGCTCACGGATCAGGGTGAGGAAGCCCTGGGCCTGCTCGGCCGGCGCGAACGGGTGCAGCGCGCCGAATTCGGGCCAGGTGATCGACTCCATCTCGGCGGTCGCGTTGAGCTTCATCGTGCAGGAGCCGAGCGGGATCATGCCCCGGTCCAGCGCGTAGTCGCGGTCGGCGAGCTTGCGCAGGTAGCGCAGCATCGCCGTCTCGGAGCGGTGCTGGTGGAAGACCGGGTGGGTGAGGACGGCATCGGTGCGCAGCAGGTTCTCGGGCAGGGCGTCCGCCGTCTCGGCGTCCAGTGCCTCGACGTCACCGTCGGTGCCGAAAGCCGCCCAGACGGCGGCGATCCGGGCACGGGTGGTCGTCTCGTCGCAGGCGATGGAGACCTGGTCGGCGTCCACGAGCCGCAGGTTCACCCCGCGCTCCCGGGCGCCGGCCACCACGGCCGCCGCACCGCCGGGAACACGGACGGTGAGGGTGTCGAAGTAGGTGTCGTGCACGACGTCGGCGCCGGAGGCACGCAGCCCCTGGGCCAGGATCGCGGCGAACCGGTGCGTGCGCCGGGCGATCGTCCGCAGGCCCTCGGGCCCGTGGTAGACCGCGTACATGCCGGCCATGACGGCGAGCAGAACCTGCGCGGTACAGATGTTGCTGGTGGCCTTCTCGCGGCGGATGTGCTGCTCGCGGGTCTGCAGGGCCAGGCGGTAGGCCTTGTTGCCGTCCACGTCGACGGAGACGCCGACGAGGCGCCCGGGCAGGCTGCGGGCGAACTTCTCGCGGACCGCCATGTAACCGGCGTGCGGACCGCCGAAGCCCATCGGGACGCCGAAGCGCTGGGTGGTGCCGACGGCGATGTCCGCACCCAGCTCACCGGGCGAGGTGAGCAGGGTCAGCGCCAGCAGATCGGCGGCGACGGTGACGACGGCGCCGAGTTCGTGGGCGCGGTCGATGACGGGCTTGATGTCGCGTACGGCCCCGGAGGCGCCGGGGTACTGCAGAAGCACGCCGAACACACCGCGCTCGGCGACGTCGGCGGGAAGGCCCTCACTCAGGTCGGCGACGACCACGTCGACGCCCGTCGGCTCCGCGCGGGTCTTGATCACCGCGACCGTCTGCGGCAGGGTGTCCGCGTCGACCAGGAAGACACCGCCCTTGACCTTGCCCACACGCCGCGCCAGGGCCATGGCCTCCGCGGCCGCCGTGGACTCGTCCAGGAGGGAGGCGCCGGAGGTGGGGAGGCCGGTCAGGTCGGCCACCATCGTCTGGAAGTTCAGGAGGGCCTCGAGCCGCCCCTGCGAGATCTCCGGCTGGTACGGCGTGTACGCCGTGTACCAGGCCGGGTTCTCCATGACGTTGCGCAGGATCACCGGCGGGGTGAAGGTGCCGTAGTACCCCAGACCGATCATCGGGGCGAGCACCTGGTTGCGGTCGGCCAGACGCCTCAGCTCGTCCAGGACCTCGGCCTCGGTGCGGGCGGCCGGGAGGTTCAGCGCCTCGGCACTCCTGATCACGTCGGGCACCGCGGCGGCGGTGAGCTCGTCGAGGGAGCCGTAGCCGACCTGGGCGAGCATCTTGGCCTGGGCCCCGGCATCGGGCCCGATGTGGCGCTGCTCGAAGGGGATGCCCTGCTCCAGCTGGGAGAGCGGAGTGCGACGGGGGGTCATGATGGAGGCCTCCTGGTCTGTCACGACCTGCGAGGGGCACCACGGCGTGGCTGCCCGGACGGCCTCCCCATCTGTCATCTCGACCTGAGAGTTTCACCAGCCGCCCGGGGGCGAGCCGGCTTTCACCGTCGGTGAGGACGGGCACCGTCCCGGCCGGGGCCGTGCGGGTACCGTCCTGCTTTCCAGAGTGACCTCGTCCGTGCGGTACGGGTGCCTGAGAGATTCCGGGGAGGAGTTGCTCCTTCGGCGCCTCCGACTTCACGGAGGACTCTCCCGCACGGGGTCGGCAGCCGCCTCCAGCCTACCAGCGGGCCGGCGCCGTCCGTCTCGAGTGGCCGAAGCCCCGAATCTGGCCTTGGGTAGTGCCTGTGGTGCAGTCGTGACCACCCTCATGGAGTTGCGAGCAGTGGGAGGCACCGTGCAGACCGACATCGATCCGCGCAGCCTGATCGGCCGCAAGGCGTTCGACCGTAAAGGCACCAAGATCGGAACGGTGGACGAGGTATATCTCGACGATGCCACCGGAGTGCCCGAGTGGGCGGCCGTGCGCACCGGGCTCTTCACCCGTGACGCGTTCGT
This sequence comes from Streptomyces sp. B1I3, assembly GCF_030816615.1. Taxonomy (NCBI): domain Bacteria; kingdom Bacillati; phylum Actinomycetota; class Actinomycetes; order Kitasatosporales; family Streptomycetaceae; genus Streptomyces; species Streptomyces sp. B1I3. The sequence goes on along the minus strand of NZ_JAUSYD010000001.1, from coordinate 6,763,894 downwards.
ACCGCTGGAGCCGAGCGAGTTCGTCGACGGTTCGCTGCACATCCCCTTCGACCGGGCCCTGATCAAGGACGCGCCCGACTTCGGCGTCGGGCGCCACCTGTCCCCGGAACAGGAACTGCAGCTGTACCGCCATTACGGTCTGGACGCGGCACCGTCGGGCGGCGTGGGCCCGGACAGGGACTTCGGCAGACTGGCCGGCCACGAGGAGTAGTCCACCGGCTCCCGGACCAGGGGCAGCGGATCGGCCGGGTGCAGTTCCGGGTCGTCGACACGGAACGTACGCACCCGGCCGGGCGGCGTCTGCGGCTCCTCGAACCGCACGGTGACTCGGCCCACGCCGCTCCCCTGCACCCAGCCGTGACCATGGGTCCCGTGCCGTACGTCGCTCCCGGCGGGCCACTGCCGGGAGGGCGCGGGCGCGGGCTCCGGCCGCTCCCGCTCCCCGGCCGGGGTGTCCGGCGCGGCCGGGGTGTCCTCCGCGCCGGACGCACCGGCCGCGCCGGCCGCGCCGGCCGCCGTCTGCAGGGCGTCCGCGGCCTGGGCGAACAGATCCTCCTGGGTGAAGTCCGCGAGGCCCGTGACGCCGACACCGAGGAGACGTACGCCGCCCGTGGTGTCGACGGCCTCCAGCAGCCGTGCGGCGGCCTCCCTGACCACCGTGGGGTCGTCGGTAGGGCCGCGCAGGGTCTCGGACCGGGTCAGCGTGGAGAAGTCGTAGCGCCGCACCTTGAGCACCACGGTCCGCCCGGACCGCCCCGCGCCCCGCAACCGCTGGACGCACCGGTCCGCCAGGCGCTCCACCTCCGTCCGGACCCGCACGCGGTCGTGCAGGTCCACGTCGAAGGTGTCCTCGACGGACACGGACTTCGCGTCCCGTTCCGCGACGACGGGACGGTCGTCGTAGCCCAGGGCCATGCGGTACAGGGCGACACCGTGCGCCTTGCCCAGCAGGCGTACGAGCTCCGCCTCCCCCGCCTCCGCCAGGTCCTGGACCACGGTCATACCGGCGCGGCGCAGATGGTCGCCCGTGGCGGGTCCCACTCCCGGGAGGATCCGTACCGACATCGGGGCCAGGAGTTCGCGCTCGGTGCCGGGCTCGATCAGCATGAGGCCGTCCGGCTTCGCCTCCTCGGAGGCGATCTTGGCCAGCATCTTGGATCCCGCGAGCCCCACGGAACCGCTGAGCCCGGTGACGCCCCTGATGACCGTCCGCAGCTGCTCACCGATCAGGCGGGCGGACGCCGAGTCGTCGGCGACTCCCCCGGCCTCGAGATCGACGAAGGCCTCGTCCAGACTGAGCGGCTCCACGAGCGGTGACAGCCGCCCGAGCAGCGTCATCACCTGGTCGCTCACCGTCCTGTAGAGGGCGAAACGGGGCACGAGGTAGGCCGCGTTGGGCGCAAGCCGCCGGGCCTGTGCCATCGGCATCGCCGAATGGACGCCGAAGCGCCGCGCCTCGTACGAAGCGGTGGCGACCACCCCGCGCATCCCCAGACCGCCCACCACGACCGGCTTCCCACGCAGGCTCGGCTTCGCCGCCTGCTCCGCAGAGGCGTAGAAGGCATCCATGTCCAGATGCAGGATGGTGGGCGCGGCTCTCACAGCACCGATGCTGCCCTACGCCACTGACAACCGGCCTGCCCGGCTCGTCGGTGGCGCGGGGCGGCACTCAGCCCGCACGGTTGCGGCGGCGGGCCAGTTCGTCGGTGGGGTTGTTGCCGATCAGTGTCTCGCCCGTGTCGACCCGCTCGCCGTGCAGTTGCGACAGAGCCGCGTCCACGTCGCGCCAGACGACACCGACGGCGATGCCGAAGACGCCCTGGCCGCCCTGCAGCAGATTCACGACCTCGTCCGGCGAGGAGCACTCGTAGACCGTGGCCCCGTCGCTCATGAGCGTCATGCGCTCGAGGTCGGTGAATCCACGGTCCCGGAGGTGCTGGACCGTGGAGCGGATGTTCTGCAGTGCGACCCCGGTGTCCAGGAATCTTTTGACGATCTTGAGGAGGACCACGTCCCTGAAACTGTAGAGGCGTTGCGTCCCCGACCCGTACGCCGGACGCACGCTCGGCTCCACGAGCCCCGTGCGCGCCCAGTAGTCGAGCTGCCGGTAGGTGATCCCGGCCGCCGCGCATGCCGTCGGCCCCCGGTACCCGATACCGTCTTCCACTGCCGTACCGTCCGCCGCCATCGTCGCCGGCCGTACCGGCTGTCTGATGGTCTGGTCGGCCGCACTGCCGTGCTGCCGGTACGGCCCACCCGCAGCCGTACCGTCGCCGCTGCTTCTCACGCCGACCTCCGTCCTTGACCTGCCATCTCGAAGGTAGGCAGTCACCAGGGGTGCGTCAACGATCGCCACACTCGGCACGCCGAGTGATAATCACCCTGAGGGTGGTTTCCCGTGACCGGAATACGGGAACGGCTTCTCGAATGCGCTGACGGCGCCCCTGCGGGGCGGTCACTGGCTGTTGGTCCCGAAGTCCTCCGGCGAGATCTGGTCGAGGAATTCGCGGAATTTCTCCACCTCGTCCTCCTGCTCGTCCGGGATCGCGATTCCCGCGTCGTCGAGCACTCCGTCACTGCCGTAGATCGGCGTGCCGGTGCGCAGGGCGAGCGCTATGGCGTCGGACGGCCGCGCGCTCACCTCGACCCCGCTGGCGAAGACCAGCTCCGCGTAGAAGACCCCTTCTCTGAGGTCCGTGATCCGGACCTCGGTGAGCTCCTGGCCGACGGCCTCGAGCACATCCTTGAAGAGATCATGGGTCAGCGGCCTGGCCGGAGCCATGCCCTGCTGGGCGAAGGCGATCGCGGTCGCTTCCCCAGGACCGATCCAGATAGGGAGGTACCGATCGCCTCCCACTTCACGCAGGAGCACGATCGGTTGGTTGGAGGGCATTTCCACCCGGACACCCACAACGTCGAGCTCGTTCACACAGCAACCCTAGGACGTGCCCGGCATGTTTGGATAGTCGGGCCCCTTCCCACTCAGTGGAAGCGCACCTTCAGGGCCGTCTGCACGAGGGCCGCGTGGAGCCGGACGGACAGCTCGGCGAGCTCTCTCGCAGTGGCCTCCGCATGGGCCCTGGTCTGCGGATTCCGGTGCCGGCGCAGGGGCGCCACCACCTGTTCGACCAGTCCGGCCTCTCGCTCCGCGGCCGCTCTCACGGGCCGCAGATGCCGAGGTTCCAGACCGAATCGCCCCAGATCCGCCACAAGACGCGCCACCGTGACCGCCTCGGCCTCGTAGCTGCCCTCCGGCGTGGGCACGATCAGGCCGTACGACTCCCACTCGTCGAGCTGGTCCTCGGTGGCCTCTGCGGCGGCGAGGAGCTCGGAGCGCCCGATACGGGCCGCGGTCACCCCGCCCGCTTCCTGGTCCCGGCGGCCGTCCGTGAGCTCGCCCTGCCCCGCGCCGGGAGGCAGCGTGGCCTGCTCACCGCGGGCGAGGGCGTCCAGATGCTCACGGATGACCTTGAGCGGCAGGTAGTGGTCCCGCTGCATACGCAGAACCTGAGCCAGCCGCCCGACATCGGCGGTACTGAACTTCCGGTAGCCGGAAGGCGTGCGCTGCGGCTCGATGAGCCCTTCCGCCTCCAGGAAGCGGATCTTGGAGATCGTCACTTCGGGAAACTCGTCGCGCAGCTGCAGAAGCACCGTGCCGATGCTCATGGCGCGCTCGTCCGGGGTGGCGGTGCCGTGACCGGCACCGCCTGTCGGTGTTCGCAGCATGGACCTTCCTGGGGGTCCCCCGGACGGAGTCCGGGAGCGGGTCACACGCCCCGCTGGCTCGCGTAGAAGACCAGCCGGTACTTCCCGATCTGGACTTCGTCGCCGTTGGTCAGCGCGACGGAATCGATGCGCTCGCGGTTGACGTACGTGCCGTTGAGGCTGCCGACGTCACCCACGGTGAAACTACCGTCCGGGTTCCTGTGGAACTCCACATGGCGCCGCGACACGGTCACGTCGTCGAGGAAGATGTCGCTCTGCGGGTGCCGGCCGGCCGTGGTGAGGTCGCTGTCCAGGAGGAAGCGGCTGCCGGAGTTCGGGCCGCGGCGCACCACCAGGAGCGCGGAACCGGCCGGCAGGGCGTCGACGGCGGCCTGCGCCTCGGGCGACAGGGAGGGAAGGGCCGTCTGGCCCGTGGCCTCCGCCTCGTAGGCCTCGATGCCGGAGATCGAGATGGTGGAGGTCGTCTCCGAGGCACGCTCGGGCACCCCGCCCCTCAGCGGCGCGCCGCAGTTGGAACAGAAACGACTGGCCTGGGCATTTCGATGGCCGCACCTCGAACACACCGGCATGGACGAACCCTCCGGGGCGGGGGTGAACCCTCCACCCGTACTCGAGGCCGACGGTTCCCCGAAACCTATGCGCCCGGCACCGGCAGGGTCGACGGACGACGCGCCGGCGCCGCCTCCTGCCTGGCCCGGCCTCTCGTCGCGGAAGAGCGGGCGCTCCACGCCCTGCTCGTCGCCACCCTGGCCCTGACGCGGCGCACGGTGGCGGGCAGCGCTGTTGCCGTCCTCGCGTGCACTCTTTCCGAACCACTTCGCAAACAACTTCACGGGCGTTTCCCCTTGACCGAAATAGACCCGCCCGTGGGGCAGGACGAACCCTGAACGAACACACCTGCCGACCCGGACATCTTCACAACGTCCGTATCCATCCGACAGTTTCCACCACGCGTCACCGATCCGATGCGCCGACCCCCCGCAACCTCGTCCCCGTCTCCTTCGAGCCTCGCGCGCCACGGCCTCACTGGGACGACGACCGAGCGTAGTCAGGCTGCTTCGCCGGTCGCAAGGCATCGACGACGATGTCCTCGTAGCGTGTCACTTCCACCGTGGCCTGCTCCTTCTCGAGCGTCTGCACCACTCCGCCGGGGATGTTCAGTGCCGGCTCGAGGTCCTGCGGCCTGCCGATGACCTTGAACACGTAGGGGGCTGTGATCTTGCGGTCGTCGACCCTCAGCTCTCCCCCGTCACCGGAGAAGTACGTGTTGGCGACCACCCGGACACCGTTGACCTCGATCGCCTCCGCGCCGGCGGCGCGCAGCTCCTGGATGGCGTCCAGGAGCATGTCGGCCTCGATCGCTCCGCCGGGGTCACTGATGGTCAGGGTGATGCCGGGTCCGTGAGCCGCGACGGTGCCCGCCAGGACGCCGAGCTGCCGCTCCTTCTCGAGCGTCTGCTTCCGGGCCTCCTCCGCCTGGTCGGAGCTGGTCTCCAGTTCCGTGCGCTGGTCGTCGAGGCGCTGCTTCTCGTCCTCGAGGCGCTGGGTCCTGTTGTCGAGCTCGTCGAGGATCCTGACCAGGTCCTCCTGCCGGGCACCGCGCAGGGCGCTGTTGTCGCTGTTCGACCTGACCTGGATCGCCAGGCCCAGGCCGAGGACGAACAGCAGGAGCGCCACGACGAGTTGGGCCCGGCTGACCCTGGGGGGCCAGAGCCCGGCCATCAGCCGCCGCCGCCCGGAGATCTCCTGCGGCACGGCCTGGGGTGCTGGTACGGGGGCCGGGGCCTCGGGCGGCAGCGCGCCGGCGGGCTCCCCGCGCCTCGGGTTGTCGTCACTGGTCATCGGCCTCACGCCCGGAAGACGTGCCGGCGGATGGCCGCGGCGTTGGAGAAGATGCGGATGCCGAGGACGACCACCACACCGGTGGAGAGCTGCGCTCCGACACCGAGCTTGTCGCCGAGGAACACGATCAGCGCGGCAACCACGACGTTCGAGAGGAACGACACCACGAAGACCTTGTCCACGAAGATTCCGTCGAGCATGGCCCGGAGCCCTCCGAAGACCGCGTCCAGCGCTGCCACGACGGCGATGGGCAGGTAGGGCTCGACCACCGCCGGCACTTCGGGCCGGACCAACAGTCCGACCACGACTCCCACGACGAGGCCCAGTACGGCGATCACGATGTGCCCTTCCCTGTGTCTGCCGCCCCACTGCCCGTCTCCGCGGCCTGGGGCTCTGCTGTGCGTACGATCAGGCTCGGCGCGGCCGGCAGGCGCACCTTCTCCTGCTCGGAGATGCTGGTACGGATGTCGAAGCTCTCGTGCAGTGCCTGCAGGTACTGACCGTCCGCGCTGTCCCGGAAGGCGGAGGCGAGCTTCGGGCCGTCGCCCACCGCGAGCACCGTGTAGGGCGGTACGAGCGGCCTGTTGTCGACCAGTATGGCGTCGCCTGCGGCACGAATGGCCGACAGGGCCGTCAGCCGCTGCCCGTTGATGGCGACGGCTTCGGCGCCGGACTGCCACAGCCCGTTGACGACCCGCTGCAGGTCCCGGTCGCGTACCCGTCCGGTGTCGGCGAAACCTGTCGACTCCCGGGGCCCGCCGCCGCCCTCGTCGGTGTCCTCGGCGTCGTCGACGACCAGCTTGATTCCCGGTCCCTGGACGGGCGTTGCCCCGGAGAGCAGGGCGACCAGCGCGCCTTGGTCGCCACCGTGCTGTTCCAGCGCCTTGCGCTGGCGTTCGCCGACGTCCTTGCGCAGTTCCTCGACGTCGGCCTCGAGCGTGTCCGCGGTGGTGGTCTCGGCGTTGACCCGGTCGATGAGCTCTTCCCGTTCCTTGGCCACGACCGGCGCGGCCACCCGCGCCTCGGCGGCACCGAGGGTCACCACGAGGGCGGCCAGCACGAGGCAGGCCGCGAGGCCCAGTTTCGACGTGAGGGTGCGGGGCAGGCCGGCGGTTCCGTCTGCCCGGCGGCGTGCCGAAGCCTCGGCGTACCCCTCGTCCAGGCTGTGCTCCATCACCGTGGTCAGCAGCGACATGGACGCGTCGGGGCGGGGAGGCGGCGGTGCGCTACTCCGATCGGGGGGCGGCTGCGACATGCCGCACATCGTCGCACGTCATGTGGACTGCCGCCGAATGGCCCCACCGGTGACCCGGAAGCCGCGGGCGGCGGTTCCCGGGTCACCTGAGCTCGGCTCAGTCGCCGGCGCTGTCCACGATCGCGGCCCACTCGTCGAGCAGGGCCTGGGCGGAGGCGTCGTCCGGTCCTTCGGCCCAGAGGTGGGTCACGGCCTCGGCCGGGTCGGGCAGGACCATCACCCAGCGGCCGTCCGCCTCGACCACGCGGACACCGTCGGTGGTGTCCACGCTGCGCTCCCCTGCGGCTTCCACGACCCGCCGCATGACGAGTCCCTTGACCGCCCACGGCGTCGCGAGGTCACGGCGCAGGACATGGGCACGCGGGATCCTGGCATCGATCTGGCTCAGCGTGAGCTGCGTCCGGGCCACCAGTCCGATGAGCCTGACGAAGGCCGCGGCACCGTCGAAGACGCTGCTGAACTCGGGGACGATGAAGCCACCACGGCCGTCGCCTCCGAAGATGGTCGTGTCCTCCCGCCCGACCCGTGTCAGGTCGTCCGGGGACGTCGTCGTCCACTCCACCTGCGTGCCGTGGTAGGCCGCCACCTGCTCGGCCACGCGCGTGGTCGTCACCGGCAGGGCGACCCGCCCGCTCCGCCGCTCGGCCGCCACGAGGTCGAGCATGACCAGCAGCGCCCGGTCGTCCTCGATGATCCGGCCCTGTTCGTCCACGAGCGAGAGCCGCTCACCGACCGGGTCGAACCGCACGCCGAAGGCGGCGCGGGCCGAGGATACGATCTCGCCGAGACGCACCAGTCCGGCCCGGCGGGCCTCGGCGGACTCGGTGGGCCGCGACTCGTCGAGTCCGGGGTTGATGGTCAGCGCGTCGACGCCGAGCCGGCCGAGGAGGCTGGGCAGTACGAGCCCGGCGCTTCCGTTGGACGCGTCCACGACGACCTTGAGGCCGGCGTCGGCGATTCCGCCGGTGTCGACGTTGCGCAGGAGCGAGCCCGTGTAGGAGTCGAAGACGCTCGAGGGGAAGTGCAGGTCACCGATTTCGCCGGGGAAGGCCCTGCGGTACTCCTGACGGGCGTAGACCCGGTCCAGTTTGCGCTGGCTCGCCTGGGAGAGGTCGGCCCCCCGTTCGTCGAAGAACATGATGTCGACCGAGTCCGGGACGCCGGGGGAGGTGCGGATCATGATGCCGCCCGCACTGCCGCGAGCGGTCTGCTGACGGGCGACCGGCAGCGGTACGTTCTCCAGGTCACGGACATCGATGGCACTCGTCTGCAACGCCGAGATGACCGCTCTCTTCAGTGCGCGGGCACCTCGGGAGTGGTCACGGGCCGTGGTGACCGTCGCGCCCTTCTTGAGGGTCGTCGCATAGGCCCCGGCGAGCCGCACCGCGAGCTCCGGGGTGATCTCGACGTTCAGGATGCCGGAGACACCTCGCGCCCCGAAGAGATGTGCCTGTCCGCGCGACTCCCAGATCACCGACGTGTTGACGAAGGCGCCTGCTTCGATGGTCTTGAACGGGTAGACCCGGACGTTGCCCTGAATGATCGATTCCTCACCGACCAGGCATTCGTCGCCGATCACGGCGCCGTCCTCGATCCGGGCGGCACGCATGACGTCGGTGTTCTTCCCGATCACACAGCCACGCAGGTTGCTGTGCTGGCCGATGTACACGTTGTCGTGCACCACCGCCCGGTGCAGGAACGCACCAGATTTCACGACGACATTCGACCCCACGATGGTGTGTTCGCGGATCTCGGCGCCCGCTTCGATCTTGGCGTAGTCACCGATGTACAACGGCCCGCGGAGTACGGCGTCGGGATGGACGTCCGCGCCTTCGGCCACCCAGACCCCGGGCGAGATCTCGAAGCCGTCGAGCTCGACGTCGACCTTGCGCTCGAGGACGTCGGCCTGGGCCTTCACGTAGCTCTCGTGGGTACCCACGTCTTCCCAGTAGCCCTCGGCGATGTAGCCGTAGATCGGCTTGCCGTCCTTCATGAGCTGCGGAAACACATCGCCCGACCAGTCGACCGAGACATCGGCCTGGACGTAGTCGAAGACCTCGGGCTCCATGACGTAGATGCCGGTGTTGACGGTGTCGGAGAAGACCTGTCCCCACGTGGGCTTCTCCAGGAAGCGTTCCACCTTGCCCTCTTCGTCGACGATCGTGATGCCGAATTCCAGGGGGTTCGGGACCCGGGTCAGGCACACCGTGACGAGGGCGCCCTTCTCCTTGTGGAAAGCGATGAGATCGGTGAGGTCGAAATCGGTGAGGGCGTCGCCGGAAATCACCAGGAAGGTGTCGTCCTTCAGGGCTTCCTCGGCGTTCTTGACGCTTCCTGCGGTACCGAGTGGCTTCTCCTCGTTGGCATAGCTGAGTTCCATCCCGAGCTCTTCGCCGTCGCCGAAGTAATTCTTGACGAGGGAGGCGAGGAACTGAACGGTCACGACGGTCTCATTGAGCCCATGCCGTTTGAGCAGCCGAAGCACATGCTCCATGATCGGCCTGTTGGCCACGGGCAGAAGCGGCTTGGGCATGCTTGAGGTCATGGGGCGAAGGCGGGTGCCTTCACCGCCTGCCATCACGACGGCCTTCATGTCGGAAACGTCCTCCTTGAACAGACGACGGTCTAGCCGACTTCACCCGTCGGGGGAATACCACAGCATCCGGTGCGGACCGGCGACTCTGCACGGCACCGCATCAACGAGCTAATCGGCTACTACATCCGCCTTGACGAGTCGGCGGACTTGGACCACGTAGAGGATCCCTGCCCACCAATAGAGGGTTGTACCCCACCCAGCGAACGCCCATCCGAAAATGGCGCCCAACGAGGCCAGCCAACCACTTCCGTCGCTGAGCAGCAACAAGGGGAAGGCGTACATCAGGTTGAAGGTCGCCGCCTTCCCGAGGAAGTTGACCTGTGGGGGTGGATAGCCGTGGCGGCGCAGGATTGCCACCATGACGAGAAGCATCAGCTCACGGGCGAGCAGCGCTGCGGTGAGCCAGAGCGGAAGGATCTCGCGCCAGGTGAGCCCCACGAGCGTGGAGAGGATGTACAGGCGGTCGGCAGCCGGGTCCAGGAGCCGGCCCAGGCGGCTGATCTGGTTCCACCGGCGGGCCAGCTTGCCGTCGAGGTAGTCACTGACACCGCTCAGCATCAGGACCAGCAGTGCCCAGCCGTCGCTGTTGGGTCCACCGAACACGGGGCGCAGGATCAGCCACAGGAAAAGCGGTACGCCGACGAGGCGAGCCATGCTGAGGATGTTGGGGATGGTGAGTACTCGGTCCGTCTGAACTCGAGTCTCCTGGACCTCCACCCGGGGGCCTCCTGTGGGGAACGTGCCAATGATGCCTCCCGACCCTACCCTCAGCCACGGCATCTCGGTGCACAGGGGTACGGGCAAGGGAGTGCCGAGAGGTGCGGTGAACGCAGAAAAGCCCCGTGCCACAAGGGCACGGGGCTTTCCCGGAATAATTGTTCGGCGGCGTCCTACTCTCCCACAGGGTCCCCCCTGCAGTACCATCGGCGCTGAAAGGCTTAGCTTCCGGGTTCGGAATGTAACCGGGCGTTTCCCTAACGCAATGACCACCGAAACACTATGAAATTAACCAACACCGGATGAAAACACGGCCGTTCGTTATTTCAGAACTAACACAGTGGACGCGAGCAACTGAGGACAAGCCCTCGGCCTATTAGTACCAGTCAGCTCCACCCGTTACCGGGCTTCCACATCTGGCCTATCAACCCAGTCGTCTACTGGGAGCCTTAACCACTCAAGGTGGTGGGAATACTCATCTTGAAGCAGGCTTCCCGCTTAGATGCTTTCAGCGGTTATCCTTTCCGAACGTAGCCAACCAGCCATGCCCTTGGCAGGACAACTGGCACACCAGAGGTTCGTCCGTCCCGGTCCTCTCGTACTAGGGACAGCCCTTCTCAATATTCCTACGCGCACAGCGGATAGGGACCGAACTGTCTCACGACGTTCTAAACCCAGCTCGCGTACCGCTTTAATGGGCGAACAGCCCAACCCTTGGGACCGACTCCAGCCCCAGGATGCGACGAGCCGACATCGAGGTGCCAAACCATCCCGTCGATATGGACTCTTGGGGAAGATCAGCCTGTTATCCCCGGGGTACCTTTTATCCGTTGAGCGACAGCGCTTCCACAAGCCACTGCCGGATCACTAGTCCCGACTTTCGTCCCTGCTCGACCCGTCGGTCTCACAGTCAAGCTCCCTTGTGCACTTACACTCAACACCTGATTGCCAACCAGGCTGAGGGAACCTTTGGGCGCCTCCGTTACTCTTTAGGAGGCAACCGCCCCAGTTAAACTACCCATCAGACACTGTCCCTGATCCGGATCACGGACCCAGGTTAGACATCCAGCACGACCAGAGTGGTATTTCAAGGACGACTCCACAACCACTGGCGTGGCCGCTTCAAAGTCTCCCACCTATCCTACACAAGCCGAACCGAACACCAATATCAAACTATAGTAAAGGTCCCGGGGTCTTTCCGTCCTGCTGCGCGAAACGAGCATCTTTACTCGTAGTGCAATTTCACCGGGCCTATGGTTGAGACAGTCGAGAAGTCGTTACGCCATTCGTGCAGGTCGGAACTTACCCGACAAGGAATTTCGCTACCTTAGGATGGTTATAGTTACCACCGCCGTTTACTGGCGCTTAAGTTCTCAGCTTTGCACACCCGAAAGTGCACTAACCGGTCCCCTTAACGTTCCAGCACCGGGCAGGCGTCAGTCCGTATACATCGCCTTACGGCTTCGCACGGACCTGTGTTTTTAGTAAACAGTCGCTTCTCGCTGGTCTCTGCGGCCACCCCCAGCTCATGGAGTAAATCCAATCACCAGTGATGGCCCCCCTTCTCCCGAAGTTACGGGGGCATTTTGCCGAGTTCCTTAACCATAGTTCACCCGAACGCCTCGGTATTCTCTACCTGACTACCTGAGTCGGTTTAGGGTACGGGCCGCCATGAAACTCGCTAGAGGCTTTTCTCGACAGCATAGGATCATCCACTTCACCACAATCGGCTCGGCATCAGGTCTCAGCCTTAATGTGTGACGGATTTGCCTACCACACGGCCTACACCCTTACCCCGGGACAACCACCGCCCGGGCTGGACTACCTTCCTGCGTCACCCCATCGCTTACCTAATACAAGTCTGGTTCGTCGGCTCCACCACTACCCTCAACTCCGAAGAGATCGGGCCGGCTTCACGGACTTAGCATCGCCTGATTCAGTATTGGGCGTTTCAAAGCGGGTACCGGAATATCAACCGGTTGTCCATCGACTACGCCTGTCGGCCTCGCCTTAGGTCCCGACTTACCCTGGGCAGATCAGCTTGACCCAGGAACCCTTAGTCAATCGGCGCACACGTTTCTCACGTGTGTATCGCTACTCATGCCTGCATTCTCACTCGTGAACCGTCCACAACTCGCTTCCGCGGCTGCTTCACCCGGCACACGACGCTCCCCTACCCATCCATACTCCCGTTGGGGATATGTGTATGAATGACACGACTTCGGCGGTACGCTTGAGCCCCGCTACATTGTCGGCGCGGAATCACTTGACCAGTGAGCTATTACGCACTCTTTCAAGGGTGGCTGCTTCTAAGCCAACCTCCTGGTTGTCTCTGCGACTCCACATCCTTTCCCACTTAGCGTACGCTTAGGGGCCTTAGTCGATGCTCTGGGCTGTTTCCCTCTCGACCATGGAGCTTATCCCCCACAGTCTCACTGCCGTGCTCTCACTTACCGGCATTCGGAGTTTGGCTAAGGTCAGTAACCCGGTAGGGCCCATCGCCTATCCAGTGCTCTACCTCCGGCAAGAAACACACGACGCTGCACCTAAATGCATTTCGGGGAGAACCAGCTATCACGGAGTTTGATTGGCCTTTCACCCCTAACCACAGGTCATCCCCCAGGTTTTCAACCCTGGTGGGTTCGGTCCTCCACGAAGTCTTACCTCCGCTTCAACCTGCCCATGGCTAGATCACTCCGCTTCGGGTCTAGAGCGTGCAACTCAATCGCCCTATTCGGACTCGCTTTCGCTACGGCTTCCCCACACGGGTTAACCTCGCTACACACCGCTAACTCGCAGGCTCATTCTTCAAAAGGCACGCAGTCACGACTGCATGTGCAAGCACATACAGCGACGCTCCCACGGCTTGTAGGCACACGGTTTCAGGTACTATTTCACTCCGCTCCCGCGGTACTTTTCACCATTCCCTCACGGTACTATCCGCTATCGGTCACCAGGGAATATTTAGGCTTAGCGGGTGGTCCCGCCAGATTCACACGGGATTTCTCGGGCCCCGTGCTACTTGGGTGTCTCTCAAACGAGCCGTTGATGTTTCAGCTACGGGGGTCTTACCCTCTACGCCGGACCTTTCGCATGTCCTTCGCCTACATCAACGGTTTCTGACTCGCCTCACAGCCGGCAGACTGTGAAAGAGAGATCCCACAACCCCGTATGCGCAACCCCTGCCGGGTATCACACGCATACGGTTTGGCCTGATCCAGTTTCGCTCGCCACTACTCCCGGAATCACGGTTGTTTTCTCTTCCTGAGGGTACTGAGATGTTTCACTTCCCCTCGTTCCCTCCACACTGCCTATGTGTTCAGCAGCGGGTGACAGCCCATGACGGCTGCCGGGTTTCCCCATTCGGAAACCCCCGGATCAAAGCTTGGTTGACAGCTCCCCGGGGACTATCGTGGCCTCCCACGTCCTTCATCGGTTCCTGGTGCCAAGGCATCCACCGTGCGCCCTTAAAAACTTGGCCACAGATGCTCGCGTCCACTGTGCAGTTCTCAAACAACGACCAGCCACCCATCACCCCACCCTTACAGGCGAGTTCACTGGGGCCGGCAACCGAAGGCGACCTCACGGCCATACCTTCAGATACCCAACAGCGTGCCCGACCCGACCGATCCATCACCACGTTCCACGCCGAAGCAGTACTAGTAGCGACCAACCTGTCGTGCCGAATAGTCAACGTTCCACCCATGAGCAACCAGCACCGAACATTCGCCGGTGTACTGGCCTCTGACCCGGAAAACCGGGTAAGAAGTGCTCCTTAGAAAGGAGGTGATCCAGCCGCACCTTCCGGTACGGCTACCTTGTTACGACTTCGTCCCAATCGCCAGTCCCACCTTCGACAGCTCCCTCCCACAAGGGGTTGGGCCACCGGCTTCGGGTGTTACCGACTTTCGTGACGTGACGGGCGGTGTGTACAAGGCCCGGGAACGTATTCACCGCAGCAATGCTGATCTGCGATTACTAGCAACTCCGACTTCATGGGGTCGAGTTGCAGACCCCAATCCGAACTGAGACCGGCTTTTTGAGATTCGCTCCGCCTCGCGGCATCGCAGCTCATTGTACCGGCCATTGTAGCACGTGTGCAGCCCAAGACATAAGGGGCATGATGACTTGACGTCGTCCCCACCTTCCTCCGAGTTGACCCCGGCAGTCTCCTGTGAGTCCCCATCACCCCGAAGGGCATGCTGGCAACACAGAACAAGGGTTGCGCTCGTTGCGGGACTTAACCCAACATCTCACGACACGAGCTGACGACAGCCATGCACCACCTGTATACCGACCACAAGGGGGGCACCATCTCTGATGCTTTCCGGTATATGTCAAGCCTTGGTAAGGTTCTTCGCGTTGCGTCGAATTAAGCCACATGCTCCGCTGCTTGTGCGGGCCCCCGTCAATTCCTTTGAGTTTTAGCCTTGCGGCCGTACTCCCCAGGCGGGGAACTTAATGCGTTAGCTGCGGCACCGACGACGTGGAATGTCGCCAACACCTAGTTCCCAACGTTTACGGCGTGGACTACCAGGGTATCTAATCCTGTTCGCTCCCCACGCTTTCGCTCCTCAGCGTCAGTAATGGCCCAGAGATCCGCCTTCGCCACCGGTGTTCCTCCTGATATCTGCGCATTTCACCGCTACACCAGGAATTCCGATCTCCCCTACCACACTCTAGCTAGCCCGTATCGAATGCAGACCCGGGGTTAAGCCCCGGGCTTTCACATCCGACGTGACAAGCCGCCTACGAGCTCTTTACGCCCAATAATTCCGGACAACGCTTGCGCCCTACGTATTACCGCGGCTGCTGGCACGTAGTTAGCCGGCGCTTCTTCTGCAGGTACCGTCACTTTCGCTTCTTCCCTGCTGAAAGAGGTTTACAACCCGAAGGCCGTCATCCCTCACGCGGCGTCGCTGCATCAGGCTTTCGCCCATTGTGCAATATTCCCCACTGCTGCCTCCCGTAGGAGTCTGGGCCGTGTCTCAGTCCCAGTGTGGCCGGTCGCCCTCTCAGGCCGGCTACCCGTCGTCGCCTTGGTAGGCCATCACCCCACCAACAAGCTGATAGGCCGCGGGCTCATCCTTCACCGCCGGAGCTTTTAACCCCGTCCCATGCGGGACAGAGTGTTATCCGGTATTAGACCCCGTTTCCAGGGCTTGTCCCAGAGTGAAGGGCAGATTGCCCACGTGTTACTCACCCGTTCGCCACTAATCCACCCCGAAAGGCTTCATCGTTCGACTTGCATGTGTTAAGCACGCCGCCAGCGTTCGTCCTGAGCCAGGATCAAACTCTCCGTGAATGTTTTCCCGTAATCGGGATCACAACACGAGAGCGGAACAACCGATCGGAATAAGAACGGTTGTTCACAGCGTCCTCGCTGTTGTTGCCTACCGGACCGGTAAAGGCCGGCAGGACTTTTTCAAAGGAACCACCAACCTGCCGAAGCAGGCCGGGGTATCAACATATCTGGCGTTGACTTTTGGCACGCTGTTGAGTTCTCAAGGAACGGACGCTTCCTTCGGTCCCGTTTCACCGGGGCCCTCCGGGCGCTTCCCTTCGTTCTTGCGTTTCCGACTCTATCAGACTCTTTCGTGTCCGATTCCCGGCCGAAGCGGGTTCCTGCTGTTTCGCTTTCCAGTTCTTCGCTTTCGCGTTTCCCTTTCCGGCGAGTCCGACTCTATCAGGCCTTTTCCATTTCCCTGACCAGGTCCCGCAGGCATGCAGGATTACGGTCGGAGATACAGTCTGTGCTTGGGAGTCGCCGCCGGCCCCCGACTCGACGTCGCGTTGGGGCCAGGCAGGAGTACGACAGTACAGGTTGCCGTGAGACGAGGCAAATCCCGTCCGGTGCGTCTCTAGGTCTGTCAACCGGTAGCTCTCGGGCGGAACCGGGACTTCATATGACTTACTCTGCTGATCAGTACGCCGTCCTTCATCAGCCCCGGCGGCGACACAAGAATCTCCACCCCCTGGGAGGCTCCCCATGACCACAGTGACGTCCCCTCTTGCCGGCCGCGTCATCGGACTCACCGCGGTTCCCGACCCGGTGTTCTCCGGCGCGATGGTGGGTCCCGGTACCGCCATCGACCCGCTGCGCGAGCCGTCGGAGGCCGTCTCGCCGGTCGACGGCATCGTCGTCTCCCTGCACCCGCACGCCTTCGTCGTCGTGGACGACCAGGGACACGGCGTGCTCACACATCTCGGTATCGACACCGTCCAGCTCAACGGTGAGGGTTTCGAGCTCCTGGTGAACAAGGGGGACACCGTGACCCGTGGCCAGGGCATCGTGCGCTGGGACCCGGCCGGTGTGGAGGCAGCCGGAAAGTCCGCGATCTGCCCGGTCGTGGCGCTCGAGGCCACCGCCGACTCCCTCTCCGATGTCCGCGAGGACGGCGACGTGAAGATCGGCGAGACGCTGTTCGGCTGGCAGTGACACGCTCGGCTCGATATCAGGCGCAGTGACAAGCCAATTGGGCATACACCGCGGCGGCACAGCCACCGCACAATCGGAGACGGGTGAAATGGAGACAACGCTGCGAGGCGTCGGCGTGAGCCACGGTGTGGCGATCGGCGAGGTTCGGCACATGGGCACGGCGGTCCTGGAGCCGCCCGCCAAACAGATTCCCGCGGAGGAGGCCGAGCGCGAACAGGGGCGTGCCCGCCAGGCCGTGGAAGCTGTCGCGGCCGACCTGATTGCGCGCGGCAATCTGGCGGGGGGCGAGGCTCAGCACGTGCTCGAGGCCCAGGCCATGATGGCTCAGGACCCCGAGCTCATCGCCGATGTGGAGCGCCGCATCGCTGTCGGCAGCACCGCCGAGCGGGGCGTGTACGACGCGTTCGCCGCCTACCGGGCGCTGCTCGCCAATGCCGGTGAGTACCTGGCGGGGCGGGTCGCCGACCTCGACGACGTACGCAACCGGATCGTCGCGCGACTGCTCGGCGTCCCGATGCCGGGCGTGCCGGACAGCGACGAGCCGTACGTACTGATCGCGCGTGACCTGGCTCCGGCGGACACGGCGCTGCTCGATCCGACGCTGGTCCTGGGCTTCGTCACCGAGGAGGGCGGGCCGACCAGCCACAGCGCGATCCTCGCGCGGGCGCTCGGCGTGCCGGCCGTCGTGGCCCTTCCTGGAGCCGGGGAGATCACCGAGGGCACGGTCGTCGCGGTCGACGGCAGTACCGGTGAGATCTTCGTCGAGCCGAGCGAGGATAAGCGTTCCGAGATGGAGAGCGCCGCGGCGGCCCGCAAGGCGGCTCTCTCCGCCACGACCGGTCCCGGTGCCACCTCCGACGGCCACAAGGTCCCGCTGCTCGCCAACATCGGTGGTCCTGCGGACGTGCCGGCGGCGGTGGAGGCCGGCGCCGAGGGCGTCGGGCTCTTCCGTACCGAGTTCCTGTTCCTGGACGACAGCAAGCAGGCTCCGTCCGAGGAGAAGCAAGTCACGGCCTACCGCGCGGTACTGGAGGCGTTCCCCGAGGGGCGCGTGGTCGTCCGGGTGCTGGACGCGGGTGCGGACAAGCCGCTGGACTTCCTGACACCCGCGGACGAGCCGAACCCCGCGCTCGGTGTCCGTGGCCTGCGCAGTCTGCTCGACCACCCCGATGTCCTGCGGACGCAGCTGACGGCCCTGTCCAAGGCGGCCGAGGGTCTGCCGGTGTACCTCGAGGTCATGGCCCCGATGGTGGCGGACCGCGCCGACGCCAAGGCGTTCGCCGACGCCTGCCGTGAGGCTGGGCTGCAGGCGAAGTTCGGCGCGATGGTGGAGATTCCGTCCGCCGCACTGCGGGCGCGCTCGATCCTGCAGGAAGTCGAGTTCCTCTCGCTGGGCACCAACGACCTGGCGCAGTACACCTTCGCGGCCGACCGTCAGGTGGGAGCCGTGTCCCGGCTCCAGGACCCCTGGCAGCCCGCGCTCCTGGACCTGGTCGCGCTGTCGGCCGACGCCGCCAGGGCCGAGGGCAAGAGCTGCGGTGTCTGCGGTGAGGCTGCATCGGACCCCCTTCTCGCCTGTGTGCTGACGGGTCTGGGCGTCACCTCCCTCTCGATGGGTGCCGCGTCCATTCCCTACGTGCGCGCGACGCTCGCGAAACACACGCTGGCGCAGTGTGAGCGCGCGGCGTCCGCCGCCCGCGCCGCGGACTCCGCCGATGAGGCGCGCCTCGCCGCGCAGGCCGTGCTGTCGGGCGAGTAGCGCCTTCCGGCGCCGGGCCCGGGCCGAAGTCCGGAGCCGAAGGGGTTCCCGTCGTTCACGGCGGGAGCCCCTTCGGCGTCTCACCGGTCCTCACCTGTGCCCGCGGTGTCTCAGTGGTGCTCCCCCGGTGCGTCGGCGCCGAGGTCGAAGCCCGCGCAGTACTCGACGCCGGATTCCGGTGGGACGGGTTCACCCGTCTCGGCATCGGTGCAGTAGGCGCTGAAGACCTCTCCCGCCGTGAGCGGGACGAGACCGCCGCGGACCAGGCGCCAGCCGTGCACGCGGTCCGGGCGATGGGGAACGGTGGTGCGCAGGACGACACCGCCCGGCATCTCGAGTGCGACGCCCACGGCGAGCACGGTGGTGAATTCCGCTCCCTCCGAGGAGTCGAGACGGGCGGGACCGCCCCCCTCCCCCGTGATGTGGAGGACCGCGAGGAGCTGTTCGTTCTTCGTGGGCGTGCTGCAGACCACGTGGTGCGTGCCCGGTCCCGCCGTCTCCAGCAGCCGGACGAGGAGATGGGAGGCCCGGTCGAAGGCGGCGCGGCCGATGTCCTGTCCGCAGTCCGCGCAGTCGCCGAGGCCGGCCAGGAGCATCGTGGCGTACTCCCAGGTCGCCCGGCGGACGGCACGCGACACGAGCAGCGGGATCAGGGCGTCGATGGGCTGGCCCTGGTAGGCCACGGTGGCGCCCGCGGCGGCGACTTCGGCGGTGAAGCGGCTGCGGCTCGCCCGTCCGTCCGGATCGAGGCCGGTTTCCCTGCAGAACTCGGCGTAGTCCTCGGGGTCGAAGAGGGCCACCGTGGTGTGGGTGCCCTGCGCGGCGAGTGACCTGAGCAGGCCTTCGACCTGCTGGAGATAGACGGCGTGGTCGTCGAAGGTGAAGCTGCGGTAGCGGCGCATGGCCGCGAAGTCCTCCGCGTCGACCAGGAGGCCCACGGTGCTCGGTGCGTCGCGGCGCAGCGCGCGCCGCACCGAGGGGCCTGACCGGTGGCGGGTGTGCCCGGTACGCCTGCGGCGCTTCGCCCGCCCGACGCGCTTCGTCGTCTCGGTGTTCGTCTGCTCGGTGTGCGCCATTGAGTCCCCCTGTGCACTGCGATCGATGCTCACTCAGCGTAACCAGGGGGGCTGACAACGGCTCGTCCGGACGAGGGGTCAGCGGCGCTGCCGGGCGAGGGTCTCGTAGAAGTGGAGGAGTTCGAGGTTGTCGATGGAGCCCGGATTGACCGCCTTGGACAGGGCTGTGCCCTGGAGGAGCCGCTTGACCGGAACCTCGATGCGCTTGCCCGTGAGGGTGTGCGGGATGCCGGGGACTTCGATGATCTCGTCCGGCACGTGACGCGGGGAGAGGTTCTCGCGGATCGTCCGCTTGATGCGGTCGCGGAGTACGTCGTCGAGGGCCGCGCCCGGCGCCAGGTGGACGAAGAGCGGCATCCAGTAGCCGCCGTCGGGTTCTTCGAGACCGATGACGAGGGACTCACGGATCTCGGGGAGCCGTTCGACCGCCTCGTAGATGTCGGCGGATCCCATCCGCACGCCCTGCCGGTTGAGCGTGGAGTCCGAGCGGCCGTGGATGACGACGGAGCCGCGGTCGGTGATGGTGATCCAGTCCCCGTGGCGCCAGACGCCGGGGTACATGTCGAAGTAGCTGTCGTGGTAGCGGCTGCCGTCGGGGTCGTTCCAGAAGCGGATCGGCATGGAGGGCAGTGGGCTCGTGACGACGAGCTCCCCGACCTCGCCGATCAGCGGTTCACCCGCGGGGCCCCAGGACTGGAGGTCCGTGCCGAGACAGGGGGCCTGCAGTTCGCCGATGTGCACCGGGAGGGTGGGGACCGCGCCGGCGAAGCAGCTGCACACGTCCGTGCCGCCGCTGACGGAGGCGATCCACAGGTCGTCGGCCACCTCGTCGTGGAGCCAGCGGAAGCCGTCGGGCGGCAGCGGGGACCCGGTGGTGGCGACGCACTGGACGCGGCTGAGGTCGTGGTCCCGCCCCGGATGGATGCCGGCCTTCCGGCAGGCCATGACATAGGCGGCCGAGGTACCGAAGAGTGTCGCGCCGGTCTGTTCGGCGACGCGCCACTGGGCGCTGACGTCCGGATGGCCGGGACTGCCGTCGTACAGCACGACGGTGGTGCCGGTGAGCAGGCCGGAGACGAGGAAGTTCCACATCATCCAGCCGGTGGAGGTGTACCAGAAGAAGCGGTCGTCGGGGCCGAGGTCGCAGTGCAGACCGATCTGCTTGAGGTGTTCGAGGAGGATGCCGCCCTGGGACTGGACGATCGCCTTCGGAAGTCCGGTGGTGCCGGAGGAGTACAGCACCCACAGCGGGTGCTCGAAGGGGACCTGCTCGAAGACCGGTTCGGCGTGGGAGGAGGTGAGCTCGGACCACTCCAGGGCTCCTTCGGGTGCGTCCGTCCCGAGGAGGGGGATGTGGACGACCGCGCGGAGGGTGGGCAGTTCACGGCGGAGCTCGGCCACGGTGCCGGTGCGGTCGTGTTCCTTGCCGCCGTAGCGGTAGCCGTCGACGGTGAACAGGACGACGGGCTCGACCTGCTGGAAGCGGTCGAGGACGCTGCGGGCGCCGAAGTCGGGGGCGCAGGAGGTCCAGACACCGCCGACCGCCGCCGTGGCGAGGAAGGCGACGACGGCCTGCGGGATGTTGGGGAGGTATCCGCTGACCCGGTCGCCGGGGGTGACGCCGAGGGCACGCAGTTCGGCGGCCAGTGAGCCTGTCTGACGCCGGAGTTCGGACCAGCTGACGGGGACCTGGGTGTGGGTCTCGTCGACGTACACCAGGGCGGGGGCGTCCGCGCGCAGCGGGTCCTGCGCCGAGCGAAGGGCGTGTTCGGCGTAGTTGAGGGTGGCACCGGGGAACCACTGGGCGCCGGGCATGCCGCGGTCGCCGATCACGGTCTCGTAGGGAGTGGAGAAACGTACGTCGAACCAGTCGGCGACGGCCTGCCAGAACGTGTCGAGCTCGTCGACCGACCAGCGGTGCAGAGCCGCGTACCCGCCGTCGGTGGGGGCCCCGTACCGCTCCGCCGCCCAGCGTTGGAAGCGGGTGACGGCAGCGGCCTCGATGCGATCGGGGTCGGGCTGCCAGAGCGGGGCTTCGCCGGCTGCTGAGGTCATGGGGGCTCCCTGGCCTTTCGGGTACGCGGGTGTGCGTGCGTCGCGCGCACGGGCTGGGGTGTGCGCGTGAGCGGCATCCACGGACGATGCCATGTGATCGTATTTCGCACCAGGGTGTCCCTCCCATGGTCGTGTGTCCGGCTGTGTGGTGCGGCCACAGGTGAACGGAAGCTGAACGGCGTCCACCGCGGGCCGGGCGGGTGGCAGGGTGGCCTGCATGGATGGTCGTGACCTGGTGCGCGCGGTGAGGCTGGTCGGTTCTGTGCAGGGGATGCGTACGGTGCGTTCGGCGTGGCGGCGCCGGCGCGCGGACGCGCGGGCACTGGCCCCGCGGGGTGCGGAGCGGGCGCGGGTGCCCGGTCTTCTGGTGAGTGCCGAACCGGGCCCGGGCGGGGGTGCGGTGAGGTTCGTCCGCTCGGAGCTGCGTGTCCGGGTGTGCGCCGGCGGCGCGGTGTTCTGGTCCTGGGACGGCGCGGATCCGCTGCCCTCTTACGCGCTGCCGGGGGCGGCGCCGGAGCCGGACCCCCGGGCGCGGCTGGAACCGGACACGAACGGTGGCTGGCAGGTCGTCGCGGAGCGGCTGACGGTGGCGGTGTCGCGGTACGGGGCGGTGGAGCTCCGTACCCCGGGCGGGGTGCTGTTGCGCCGTGAGTTGCCGCCGCGGTGGTGGGAGCCCGTGGGCGGGGGTGTGGCGCGGTGGGTGCAGCTGTCCGAGGTCCCGGCCGACGCGCGGTTCTTCGGGCTGGGCGGACGGGCGGACGGCCCGAGGCTCCGGGAGGGGGCGTACCGGCTGTGGAACACGGGTGCGGACGGCCGGTCCGGCCCCGGGGGCGGTCCGCCGTCCCTGGCGATGCCGGTACAGCTGGTCGTGTCGGACGCGGGGACTCACCTGGCTTTCCACGACAACACGTGGCCGGGCCGGGTGATGCTCCGGGAGGGCGAGGAGGGTGCGGGCTCCGGCCATGACCGGCCGGGGAGCTGCGAGGTGCGGATGGAGGGTGGTCCGCTCCGGTGCTGGGTCGTCGTCGGTACGCCGGCCAGGGTGCTGCAGGGCTGGACCGCGCTGACGGGTTCGCCCGCGCTGCCGCCGTCCTGGGCACTGGGTCCGCAGCACGCCTTGTGGGGGTCCGGCGGCGAGCAGGAGGTGCGGCGGCTCGTGGCGGGGTACCGGGAGCGCGGACTGCCGTTGTCGGCGCTGCATCTGGACATGGGCCACCTGGAGGCCCACCGGGTGTTCACGGTCGACCGGAGGCGGTTCCCCGGTCTGCCCGGGCTGGCGGAGGAGCTGCGTGAGGACGGCGTCCGGCTGGTGTCGGTCGTGGATCCGGCGGTGAGGGCGTCGCCGGGCGTTGCCGTGTTCGACAGCGGCGGGGCGGTGGGGGCGGCCGGTGCGTTCGTCCGGGACCCGCAGGGCCTTCCCGTGCGGGGCGAGGCATGGCCGGGCGAGTGCGTCTATCCGGACTTCACCGATCCGCAGGTGCGGGCGTGGTGGGGGGCGTTGTACGAGGAGCGCCTCACCCAGGGGTTCTCCGGTGTGTGGCACGACCGGGACGGGCCGGCGGTGTTCCCGGCGTTCGGTGATGCTTCGCTGCCGCGTTCGGCCGGGCACGCGCTGGAGGGCCGGGGTGGGGATCACCGTGAGGCGCACAACGTGTACGGCCTCGCCATGGCGCGGGCCGGTCACAATGGGCTGCGCCGACTGCGGCCCGGTGAGCGGCCGTTCCTGGTCTCCCGTTCCGGGTGGGCGGGAGTGCAGCGGTACGGCGGTACCTGGTCGGGGGACGTGGCCACGGGGTGGCCGGGGCTCAGGGCGTCGCTGGCCCTGGTGCTCGGTCTCGGGCTGTGCGGGGTGCCGTACTCGGGGTCCGATGTCGGCGGGTACGACGGGACACCGTCGCCCGAGCTGTATCTGCGGTGGTTCCAGCTGGGTGCGTATCTGCCGTTGTTCCGTACGCGGGCGGCGGCCCGGGCGGGACGGCGGGAGCCGTGGGAGTTCGGGCCGCAGGTGCTGGAGCACGCGAAGGCCGCCCTGGAGGAGCGGGAGCGGTTGCGTCCGTACTTCGTGACGCTGGCGCAGCTGGCCCGGCTGACGGGTGCCCCGTATGTGCGGCCGTTGTGGTGGGAGGCGCCCGGGGACCGGGCGCTGCGGGAGTGCGAGGACGCGTTCCTGCTGGGTGACGCCCTGCTCGTGGCGCCGGTCCTGGAGAGCGGGGTCGACCGGCGCGGCGTGCGGCTGCCCGCGGGGCGCTGGTACGACACGGTGACCGGCCAGGCGTACGAGGGGCCCGGGCAGGTGGTGGTGGACGCGCCGCTGTCACGGATTCCGGTGCTGGCCCGGGCGGGTGCCGTGCTGGTGGTGCGGGGGACGGACGGGAGGCCCGAGCTGGAGGCGTGGGCGCCCGCCGCGGGCCGTACCGGGGGCGGTCCGGTCGTCGCCGACGGGGGTGACGGGTGGGCGCGGGCGGAGGTGGAGCGGTACACGTCGCGGCTCGTGGACGGACGAGTGGTGGTGGAGCGGGACGGGCAGGAGGGGCGGGTGCCGTATCCGGTGCGGGTGCGGGGAATGCCGTCCGGGGCTCAGCCGTAGCGGCCGGCGAACCAGGCGTGTACGGCCCGCGTGTGCAGGGGGAAGGCCAGGGTCCGCGGGGCGCGGAGCACGGCGTGTCCCGTTGTTTCGTCCGTCGGTGCGGAGGGTGGGAGGCCGGCGGCGGGCCGGGGCGGGAGCAGGCCGAACAGCAGGAGGTGGCCGTCGGATGAGCTGAGGGCGTCGGCGAGCCGCACGTCCGTCTCCTCCGCCTCGATGCCCGTTTCCTCGCGCAGTTCCCGTACGACCGCGTGGCGCCAGTCCTCGCGGTGGTCGACGTATCCGCCCGGGAGGGCGATGCCGCCCCGGTGCGGTGGGACGGCGCGGGTGATGACGACGAGCCCACCGCCCTGGTGGTCGGTGACGGGCAGCAGGGCGACGGCGACCGGCAGCGGGTTGCGGTAAGCGGTGTGACCGCAGGCTGTGCAGGTGCGCGGCCAGGCTTCGGCGGCGTACGGAACTCCGCAGAAGCCGCAGTGGGAGTCCTTCACGAAGGCGGACTGTATCCGATCACCCTTTTCCTGCGGCCCCCGAACTGGTAGACGGTGTGGCCATGACAGGAATCGCTCTCACTCTGCGCACCCTGGCCGCCGCCGGCGCCACCCTGCTCGCCGTGGCCGCGGCCGCTCCGGCGGCCGAGGCGAAGCCCGAGCCGAAGGCTCCCCCGGAGTTCGTCGACCTGCGCTCCGTCGATCCGACGATCATCACGGAGATGCGCTACACCACCGCACACAACTTCGTGGGCGAGCCGGTGGACGGGTACCGGCAGCCCGTCTGCGTCCTGACGCGGCCCGCGGCCCGCGCGCTCCACGCCGCCCAGACGGGCCTCCTGCGCCAGGGTTACTCGCTCAAGGTGTACGACTGCTACCGGCCGCAGCGGGCGGTGGACCACTTCGTGCGCTGGGCCGAGGACCTCGACGACCAGGCCATGAAGGGGGAGTTCTATCCCCGTGTCGACAAGACGCGTCTGTTCGAGGACGGTTACATCGCCGGGAAATCCGGTCACAGCCGCGGCAGCACGGTCGACCTGACCTTGGTGAAGCTGCCCGCGCTGCCCACCCGCCCCTATGTGCCGGGCGAGGAGCCGGCTCCGTGCTACGCGCCGCAGAAGGAGCGCTTCCCGGACAATTCGGTGGACATGGGCACCGGTTACGACTTCTTCGACACCCTGTCGCACACGGACGACCCCCGGGTGCGGGGAGTGCAGCGGGCCAACCGGCAGTTCCTCAAGGAGACGCTCACCGGCCTCGGCTTCGTGAACCTGGCCGAGGAGTGGTGGCACTACACGTACAAGCCCGAGCTCTTCCCGGACACCTACTTCGACTTCCCGGTGGCCAGGCGCTCGGTCGCCGGCCACTGACGCCGCCGTAAGAGGATGGGCGGGCGGCACGGACCGCGGGCCTGCTGCCGGGAGAACGGGCGCCCGGGACCACCCCCGTGGGCTCCGGCCGCCCGTTCTCCTTGTCGGACGCGGAACTGCCGTGTCCGGTTGCCGCATCAGCCATTACGGTGCCCTTATGTCACAACAGGCGTTCGAATCGTACGAAGAGTTCTGGCCCTATTACGTCGCCATGCACTCAAGGGCGGCGACCCGGTGGGTCCATCTGACCGGGACCCTGACCGGTCTCGCGGTCACCGTCTACGGGCTGGCTCGGGGCCGAAGGCGGTACGCGGCGGCATTGCCCCTGATCGGGTACGGCACCGCGTGGCCCGCCCACTTCCTCATCGAGAAGAACAATCCGGCGACGTTCGGGCACCCGGCGTGGTCGCTGCGGGGCGATGTGCAGATGATCCGGATGATGCTCGCCGGACGGGACCGCGAGCTGGCGGAGACGGCGGCCGAGTGGCTCGCCCAGAACGCCTGACAGCGGCTCGTGCGCGCAGGGTTGACGACCCGTCACCGCGGGTGAAGACTCCTGCCACGGCCGCTGACCGTCCGTGCCGTACGCGGCCCGTACCCCGGTCGGCGGGGGTGCGGGCCGCGTTCGGTGCTGCCGTCGGCTCTCAGGCCCTGGCGGGTTCCCGGAGCGCGTCGGCACGCGCCATCGCATGCTCGACGACCGCGACCAGCACGTCCCGTACGGACGCCCGGTCTCGTGCGTCGCAGAGCAGGACCGGCACCTCGGGGTCGAGGTCGAGCGCCGCCCTCACCGTCGGCACGGGGAACTGTTCGGCTCCCTCGAAGAGGTTCACGGCGACGGTGAACGGGATCCGGCGGCGCTCGAAGTAGTCGACCGCCGCGAAGCTGTCCTCGAGCCGCCGGGTGTCTGCCAGGACCACCGCCCCCAGGGCGCCTTGGGCCAGCTCGTCCCAGAGGAACCAGAACCGGTCCTGGCCCGGTGTCCCGAAGAGGTAGAGGACCAGGTCCTCGCGCAGCGTGATCCGCCCGAAGTCCATGGCCACCGTGGTGGTGTCCTTGGCCTCGATCCCTGCGAGATCGTCCACGGGACGGCCCGCCTCGCTCAGTCTCTCCTCGGTCCGCAGCGGTCTGATCTCGCTGACCGCACCCACCAGGGTCGTCTTGCCCACACCGAAGCCGCCCGCCACCAGGATTTTCAGGGTGACGGGCTCGACGTGCCGCCTTCTGCGGCTAGAGCGCCCGAAGGCCATTGATCACCTCGCGAAGAATGCTCACGTCCGGCAGCTCGGCCGGCGGAACGGGACGGGTGACGTGCACCAGCTCGTCCTCGACGAGGTCACCGACCAGGACACGGACCACCCCGACGGGGAGGTCGAGTCCGGAGGCGAGCTCGGCGATCGACTGGGGCATGTCGCTGCACAGTTCGACGATCTCCACGTGTTCCGGGGAGAGCGTCTGGTCCCGGCCGGGATCGTCGGCCGCCGGTTCGGGCATCACGATCGCGATCAGGTCGAGACGGTGACGGGACGCGCTGCTGGTACGCCCCCGGGTCATCGCGTAGGGGCGGACCACCGGGCCCGCGTCGGCGTCGTACCAGCGGGAGGGCGGTGATCCGGGTACGGCGTCCCGGGCGGAGTCGGCGCTCATGCCATCCCCTCACCCTCCGGCGGGCGTACCGGTCGTCCGGGGGGCGTTGGCCAGGTGGATCCCCACACGCTTGACCATGAGGGTCATCTCGTAGGCCACCTGGCCGACGTCCGAGTCGGAGTCGGACAGGACGGCGAGGCAGCTGCCGTCACCGGCCGCCGTGACGAAGAGGAAGGCCTCGTCGAGCTCGACGACGGTCTGCCGGACCTGCCCCGCGTCGAAGTGGCGGCCCACGCCCTTGGCGAGGCTGTGGAATCCGGAGGCGACGGCGGCCAGGTGCTCGCTGTCCTCACGGCTCAGGTCCTTCGACGTGCCGGTGGCGAGGCCGTCGCTGGACAGCACCAGCGCCTTGCGGATGCTCGCGACGCGTTCGACCAGTTCGTCGAGGAGCCAGTCGAGTTCGCCGGAGCCCTGGCGTGAGGTGTGGTGTGCGGCGTTCGGTGCGGTCATCGACCGTCCCCTCCCGGAGTCGTTCCTGGTGCTGTCTCGCCGGGGCCGGTCGCGTCCTCGGCGTTCTGCCGACGGCCGCGCTGCCAGCCGCGTTGAAGCGAAGCCATGCGATTGCGTACTTCGTCCGCGTCACGTTCGAGGTCCTCGGCGGTGACGGCGGGGGCGTGGCCGGGAGGCCGTCCTGCGGAGTCCTCCCGAAGCTGTGGGGCCAGGCTCGCCTGCCGGACCCTGCGGGGCAGGCCGCCCACGGTGTCCGGTGCGGGCGGCCGGGAGGCGGCGGCGCGCTGCGGCGGGCGGGCCGCCGGGCCCTCGGCAGGGGGCGCGGCGCCGGCGGAGGGCCCGGGGGCCGGGCGGCCCGCGCCGGGATCCGTGGTGGCGGAGGTGCGGGCGCGGCCGGGGGACGCCGGGAACCCCTGGGGGCCCGAGAGGGCCGGGGAGCCGTCCGGCAGGGTGGGGTGCGAGCGCCCCGGTTCGGCGATCCGGCGTCCTCTGTCGCTCACCAGCGTCGGCGGTGTGCGGCGCGGCAGCGGTACCGGCCCCGCGGGACGCATCGGGCGGACGTCCGCCAGGCGCCCGTCCGCCTGGTCGACGGCCTGCTGATGCTGTTCCCGGTCGGCGTCCCGGCGCAGGTCACGGGCCCGGAAGATGCCTCCGCGCTCGCTCTCGGTGTCCTCCAGGTCCGACACGCCGTCCAGGACGGGGGCGAGGGCGGGGTCGAGCGCCCGGTCGAGCGCGGGATCGTCCAGCCCGAGTCCGCCCACCGGGCCCTCGAGCTCCACGGGGCCGTCCAGGACCGAGGGGTCGGTGAGGCCGGTGGGTACCGGGGAGAGCCCTGCGGGCCTGCCGGAGCCGTCCGTCGACGGGCCCCTGCGGGCTCTGCCTGCCCCGGACGCGTCGGTGCCCTGCTGCCGGGCGCCGCCGATCGCCTTCTCGGCCCGGCGGTCGAGACGGAAGCCGGTGCCGTGGGTGTCGGGGGCGTCGGTGAGCAGCTGGGCGGGGATGAAGACGACGGCCGTCGTGCCTCCGTACGGCGAGGTCTGGAGCGAGACCCTGACGTTCTGGCGCTGGGCGAGCCGGCTGACCACGAAGAGGCCGAGACGGTCGGTGTCGGAGAGCTCGAAGTCCGGCGTCTCGGCGAGGCGCAGGTTGGCGTCCAGCAGGACTTCCGGCGCCATACCGAGGCCGCGGTCGTGGATCTCGAGGGTGAAGCCGTTGGCCACGCGTTCGCCGTGCACCTGGACGGCGGTGTGCGGGGGCGAGAACACGGTGGCGTTCTCCAGCAGTTCCGCGATCAGGTGGGTGAGGTCGGCCACGGCCGGGCCGCCCACCCCGATCCTGGGGAGTCGCCGGACCTCGATCCGTTCGTAGTCCTCCACTTCGGCGACCGCCGCGCGTACGACGTCCATCAGCTGGATGGGCTTGCGCCACTGGCGGGAAGGAGCCGCGCCCGAGAGGATCACGAGGCCTTCGGCGTGGCGCCGCATCCGGGTGGTGAGGTGGTCGAGGCGGAAGAGGTCGGCGAGTTCGTCGCTGTTCTCGGTACGGCGCTCCATGGTGTCCAGGAGTGTCAGCTGGCGGTGCAGGAGCACCTGGTTGCGCCGGGCGAGGTTGACGAAGACCTCGGAGACTCCGCGGCGCATGTCCGCCTGTTTGACCGCGGCCTCGACGGCGGCACGCTGAAGGGTGTTGAGGGCCTGGCCCACCTGGCCGATCTCGTCCCTCTCGTACTGGAGGTGCGGGGCCTCGGTCTCGACGTCGACCAGTTCGCCCGCTGCCAGCCGCCGCATCACGCTGGGCAGCCGTACCCCGGACACCTCGTGGGCGTCCTTGCGGAGCCGGGAGAGGTCGCGGACGAGTTCGCGTCCCACGCGCACGGAGACGAAGACGGACACGAGCAGGGCGACGAATCCGAGGACACCGGCGACGCCGGCCTTGATCAGGACCCGGTAGCCGGCGGGTTCGGCACGGTCCTGGAAGCGGTTCGACATCTCGGTGCTGTCGTTGGCCAGGTGCTCCAGGACCGGCGGGGCGACCTCCTGCCAGCGTGCGGCGTCGACGGCGCCGGGCTTCCTGAACGGCCCGGCCGCGATGAGCCGCTGTTCGGCGGTCCGCAGCGGTTCGGTGTCGGGGCTGCCCCAGTACTGCTCCATGCGTCCGCGCTCGGTCGCCGGCAGGAGCTCGAGGTTGACCTCGTAGAGGAGCTTGCGGCTGGCGGCGAGGTCGGAGACCACGCGCAGTTCGGGGGCGCCCAGCCGTCCCGCGACGAGTCCCGAGGCGACCAGCGCGTCCTCGCGGGAGAGCATCTCCCGGGCACGGGAGACTCCGACCAGGGCCCGGACCTGCTTGTCCATCGACACGTTCTCCCGCGTGTGGAGACCGTTCAGGAAGCGGTAGCAGGGGTCGACGAGGCCGTTGTAGAAGTCGAGCGCCCTGGTCCGGTCGATGGTGCGCCTCTCGACGGAGTCGCGCAGTGCGTCCAGGCCGTCGACCTCGCCGAGGATCGAGTCGAGCCTCGACTCGGCGTCCGGGCTCAGCGCGTCGCGGACGTCCTCGCGCTGGGCGCTCCGGCGGACGTCCGCCACGACCCGGTCGGTCACGGCTCGTTGCCGGCGCAGGAGGGGCAGGGCGTCGGAGGCCCGGGGGTCGGCGAGGAAGACGAGCGTCTGACGGCGTTCGCCCTGTACGGCGCGAACGGTGTCCTCCAGCGGGTGGCCGACCTTTTCCACGATGGCGCTCGCGCTGATCAGTTCACCGGCTTCGCGCCCGGTGATGTAGGTGGCGAAGACCCACAGGCCCGTGAGCGAGAGGAGCGGCACCAGGAGCAACGCCACGATCTTCCTGCGGATGGACTTCCCGCGAAAGCGCATGGCCTCCCCCAGCTCGACCCCGCAGCGCGGGGGTGGTTGTTCCGGTGCTCCGGCGGTGGTTCACCGAAGGTCCGTCGGTGTTCCGTCAACAAACGGCGCGAGCCTACTACTGACCTACAGCCAACTCGAAGGCGTGTCCGGACGATTTTCGGTCTCTCATTCCGGAGTTGATCACCAGTTGTCCTGGTATTCCCTACGAAGAAATTCGCGAAAGCGACAGAGAGCGCCTGGCAGTAGGCCGCATTCCCGCTCCGGTCACTTGGCTGGAACTCTTCGTTCAACGACCTCTCGGGGCCGATTGCGGACGTTCGGGGGAATCTTCGTCGTCCTGCGTTCGTCCAGACGTACGGGGAAGAGGACTTGAAGGGCTCGTGCGGCACGGCCGGCAGGCGCCGCCCGCGTAGAACGGGCGCAAGCCGGGCAGCCACCCTTCGGTCCGACAGTGGTGGGGAGTTGAAGGTCCTTGGAAACGGACGAACGTCGCAGTGCGGTGCCGGCGGCAGCCACAGCGCCGGGGCGGGAGGGCCGGGGGGAGATCCCCCGGCAGCTGTGGGTGGAGGAGCCGGCGGAGCGACGGCGGATGCCGGATCCGGTCCGGACGGCCGCTGTACGCGCCGTGCTCATCATGTCGCTGACGATCATTCAGGCGATGGTGGCTTTCCTCTGCACACTGGCCGGCTCGTGGCTCGCCGTCCCGATGGTGATCGGGGGCGTGGCCGGCACGGTGGTCGCGACGTGGTCGGTGCTGGACGTGTGGGTCACCCGGCAGGTGTGGAACCAGCGCCACGGCGTGGTCTCGGTGCCCAGCAGCACGGCGCGTCGGATGCGCCGCGAGCGGCGGACTGCCCGGCGGACGGCCCGGGCCCGGGCGCGCAAGGAGGCCCGGATACGCCGCCGGGGCGCGGGCGGGCTCTCCCGGGCCTGAACTCCCGCGCCCCGGCGGCGGCCGCGGCGGGGACCGTCGGCCCGGTGGGGCCGACGGTCCTGGACTCGCGCGTCGGGTCCCGGCCCTTCCGCCCGGCCGGGGTGGGTGCGGGTTCGTGTCAGCGGGGCGTCGTCTCCGTGCGCATCTCGGGTACCTGCGAGCTCCTCGCGGTTTCCGGGGCGGGCGCGGACCGTTTGAACATGCGGGTCGCCGTGATCTCGCCGTGGACGGTCTCCCCCTCGGGGTCCTGCTGCGGAAGCCCGGGGCGAAGGTGCTCCTCCACGCTGATGTACTTCAGTCCCGCCCGCAGATCCGCGTCGTTGCGAAGCCGGATGACCAGGGGGAACTCGGCGAGAGCCGTGGTGTCGAACAGACCGGTCGTGTAGAGCAGCTGCACGCCCAGCGCGTCGGACACGGCCCGCTGCAGTTCGAGCAGATACGTGGCGTTGGCCCGCCCGATGGGGTTGTCGAGGAAGAGCGTCCCCGCGTGGCGGTGCCGGTCACGTCCCCGGTCGTTGCTGCGCAGGGCCGCCATCGTGCAGTAGAGCGCGATGGCCGCGGTGAGCAGCTGGCCGCCGGAGAAGACGTCCCCCATCTGCCCGACCGGGACCCGTTCGGCGCGCAGTACGGCGTCCGGCTTGAGGATCTCCACGGCGATGCCCTTGGGCTGGAGGGCCGCCTGCACGCCGCGCAGCAGCAGGGACATGCCGTCCCTGCGCAGGTCGGAGTTCTTCTTGAGGGCCGCGTGGGTGGCCTCGTCGATGACATCGCCGAGGCGTTCGGTGAGGGTCGCCTGGTCGGGTTCCTCGAAGCGGATGCGGAGGAATTCCTGACCCGACCATTCGCCGAGTCCCTCGGGGAGCTGGGAGAGGCGCTGGGCGGAGCGCAGGGTCGTGAGGGCGGATTCCACGAGGCCGCGCAGCCGGTCGACGATGGAGTCGCGGTTGCGTTCCAGCTGGGCCAGCTCGTCGGTCAGCACGCGCAGCCGCGGGGCGAAGGCCGTGGCCCACTTCTCCGCGTGGTCGGGCAGGGCGGCTGCGGGGAGTTCCCGGATCTGCTGGCGTGCCGGCGTCCGGACCTGTTCGTAGCGGGTGGAGTTGGCATGCCGTACGAGCACGTCGCTCGCTTCCCGTACGGAGCTCTCCGCCGCCGACAACTCGGTGCTGCAGCCGCGCAGTGAGCGGCGGGCCTCGGCGGCGGACTGCCTGGCCTCCTCGAGGGTGCCGGGGTACGGGCCGGGGGCGTCGTTCTCGTCGTCCGCGCCGTGGTCCCTGAGCAGGTCGCGCAGGAGCGCCGCGGTCTCGTCGAAGCCGCTCGCCGAGTCCTCGGCGGTCCGGTGGGCGCGCAGGAGTTCGGCGTGGGCGGCGCGGGCGGTGTCCAGGGCCTCGGTGGCGGAGGCCAGTTCGGCCGTGGCCGCGCGAAGCAGGGTCTGGGCGTGGCCGGCGTCGGCCGGGGCGAGGTCCTCGGGGAGCTCGGTGTGGTGGGGTGCGTCGTCGGCCGGCGCGAGCCGTTCGGCTTCCCCGCGCAGCCTGCCGAGCTGTTCGCTCGCCGTCGACGCCCGGGTCTCCAGGAGTTGGACGAGGGTCTCCGCGCGCGCTGCGGCGGCCTGCCGGGAGGGCCCGTCGGCGCCGTCGGTGCCTTCGAGGAGCTGGGCGGCGCGGGTGCGCACCTTGTTGGTGAGGCGGTCCAGCTCGGCCAGGGCGGCGCTCTCGTCGCTCTCGGCCCTTGCCTGCTCGGCGCGCAGGTCGGCGCCCACCCCGACCTTCTCGTACAGCTGGGAGGCGGCCCGGTAGGCCTCGCGCAGGGCGGGGAGCGAGGTGCGTGTGCTGCCGGCGGCCGGTTCCGGAAGGACTTCCGGGGCGCCGGCGATCTCGGCGCGCTCCGCCCGGAGGGCCCGGGCGGTGCGGTGGGCGTCGTCGGCGGCACGCTGGGCGGCCCTGCGGTCCTCGTCCGCGGCGCGCGCACGCTCCAGGCAGGCCGTGGCCCGCGCCTCCGACTCGGCTGCCTCGTCGGTCAGTTCACGCAGCCGGGCCTGCCAGGCCGCCCGGTCACGCAGGCGGTGGGCGAGACCGGCGAGTGCGTCGGCGACGCGGCGGGCCCGCTGGGCGGCTTCCTGCCGCTCCTCCCGGACGCGCGTGGCGTCGGCGGCCGCCTGGTCGGCCTCGGCGCGGACGGTGCGGGCCTCGGCCAGGACGGCTCCGGCGGTCTCGGCGGCGGCGCGGGCGGTGCGGGCGGCCTCACCGAGCTCACCGAGCATGCCGGGCGGGCAGTCGGCACGCCACGCGCCGATACGGGCGGCGAGCGCCCGGTCGGCGGCCAGCCGGGCCGCGAGCGTCCGGATGTCCTCGTCGCGGGCGGCGGCCCGGGTCCTGAGGGCCTGCCGCTCCTCGTCGGCGGCGTGCTCGTCGTGCATCGCCGGGTTGGGCGGAACCAGGAACACGTCGTCCGTGCCGGTTCCCGGACCCGGCGCCGGTACGGGGGCCAGGAGCGCGGCGGTGGTTCCGACGGCCACGGCCGAGCGGGGCAGCAGTGCGGCGGCGGCGAGGACTTCCCGGGCGCGGCTGTGCGCGTCAGGGTCGGTGATGACGACGCCGTCGACCAGCTCGGGACGCGCGGCGAGCACCGCGGCGTGGTCGGCGGGGTCGACGGCCTGGGCGAGGTAGCGCCAGCCCGGCAGCGCCGGGATGCCGTGCTCACCGAGGTACTCGACGGTCGCCAGGACGTCGGGGCCGGGCGGCAGCAGTCCTCCGTCGCCGAGGGCGCCGAGGATGCGGGAGTCGTCGGCGGCGGCGGTGCGCAGGTCGAAGAGCCTGCGTTCGGCGGATGCGACGCCCTGGTCGAGGAGTTCACGCAGTTCGTCGGCTGCCGCGTCGAACTCCTCGGCGGTGAGCGCGTGCGGGTCGCGGGGGGCGGAGCCCGCCGCACGGTCCGGGTCCTCCGTCCCGGCGGAGGACCGGCGGGGGCGGGGTACACCGGCGCCGGCCGATCCCGGCAGGCCCAGCAGGTCGGTGAGGCGGTGGTCGGCTGCGATCGACTCGGCGGCCCTGCGCTCGGCTTCGTACGCCCGTTCGGCGGCCTGTGCGCCGTCGGCGGCCCGCGCGGCGGCGAGCTCGGCGCGGCTCTCGGCCGCGGCGGCCTCCCGCGCGTGGTCGGCCGCGGATCGGGCGGCCTCCCTGGCGGTGTCCCAGGCGGCGACCGCGGACTGCTCCGCGTCGTTCGCGGCGAGGGCCGCGCGGGCCGGGTCGGCATCCGGCGCGGTGTCGTCGAGCCAGCCCGCCCGTACGGCTTCGGCGGTCTCCTGCTCGACCTCGGTGAGGCGCTGTCGCAGGTGCCCGGCCTCGCTGCGGGCGCGCTGTGCCTCGGTCGCGGCGGTGGTGGCGTCGCGGTGCGCCGTCTCGCCGGCGGCCTGGAGCGTGGCGGAGCGCTCCTCCTCCTCGTCGGCCACGCGCTCGCCCGCCTCCGCCGCCGTGTGCAGGGCGCGTACGAGATCGGCGGCGGCCGTGGCGCGAGCGGCGAGGGCCGGGGCCGCGTCCCGCTCGGCCTCGCGGATGGCCACGGCGACGCGTGCCGAGCGGTCGGCCGCCGCCCGGTGACGCAGGACCGCCTCGGCGGCCTGCCAGGCGGCGTGCAGGGTGCGCGCCTCGCCCAGCTCGCGGCGCTGGGCCGCGGCGCTCTTCTCGGCGGCGGTCAGGGCCAGCGAGGCGTGCCGGTAGGCCAGCTCCGCGGCGACCAGGGACCGCCGGCCGCGGTCGGCTTCGGCCTCGGTGACGGTGCGGGCCGCGGCGGTGACCTGCTGGGCGAGCTCCGCGGTGCGGCCGCGTTCCTCTCCGGCACGGGCGGAGAGCCTGCGGGCGAGGGTGCGGGTGCGCCGTTCGGCACCCGCGTGGATGTCGCGGCTGCGGGCCCTGGTCGCGGTGGCGTCGACGATCCGGCCGAGCAGTTCGACGGAGCCCGCTGTGAAGTCGCGCTCGGCGGTGAGCTCGGCGCGGCGGCCCAGCTTGTTGCCGAAGCCGCTGACGAGGTCGGCGAGACCGTCGGTGTCCCGGGTGTCGGTGACCGCCCGCAGCAGCAGATCGGTGAAGTCGGAGTCCTTCTTGACGGCGAAGAGGCCGGCCGCTTCTCCCTCGTCGGCGTTCATCTCGCGCTGGTAGCGGAAGAGTTCGGGGTCGAGCCCGAGGTCGCCGAGGTGTTCGTTCCAGCGGTCGTGGATCTCTTCCCAGTGGACGTCGAGGTGCTGGTAGAACTTACCCGCGTCCATGAGGGCGTCGCGGAAGCCCTTCATGGTCCGGCGCCTTCCCTGGGCGCCCGAGACGCCCTCGACGGGCCGGCCCACCGCGGTGGCCTCGGCGACGGGCAGGCTGTCCAGGCTGAGGCCGGGCCCGGGGCGGAAGGAGTACCAGGCCTCGGCGAACTTGCGCGGGTCGTTGGAGACCTGGCGTCCACGCCATTCGCTGACCTTGCCGACGACGACGCACTCACCGGTGAGGGTGTGCTGCCATTCCAGGGCGACGTGTCCGCAGTCGTCGGCGAGCAGGAACTTGCGCAGCACGCCGGAACTGGCGCCGCCCAGGGTGTTGCGGTGCCCCGGCAACATCACGGAGAAGATCAGCTTGAGCAGGACGGACTTGCCGCCGCCGTTCTCCAGGAAGAGCACCCCGGCGGGCGCCGGGCGGCGCGGCGGGCCGACGGGCTCGTCCTCGAAGAACTCCGCCTGGGCCGGGGCGGGACGGGGCACGGGCTCCCCGACTCCGCGCAGGTCGAGCACGGTGTCGGCGTAGCGCGCACCGGCGGGCCCGATGGAGTAGAGGCGGACCCGGGACAACTCGTACATGGCGGCGGACTCTCGTCGTTGAGGCAGCGGGGGGTGGCTGCTCTGTCAGCGGGCGCGGGGCGGGATCAGGAGTGGAACGGCAGGCCCGCGTCGGCGGCCAGTTCCAGGCTGTCGGCATCGGGTGGGGGCAGCAGGGTGGCGGAGCCGTCCGTGACCGGGACGACGCCGAGCTCGAGCAGCTCCGCCATGGCGGCGCTGCCCGCCATGTCGCGTACCTGGAGCTGGTAGCGGGGTGTGGTGCGGTACGCGCCGCCCGCGTCGTCCCCGGTGCGCTGGAGGAAGCCCGAGTCGGTGAGGAACGCGACGGCCTTGCCGATGATGCCGGTGGTGGATCCGGCGAGCCGGCGGGCGTCCTTGGTCGCGCCCGTGGCACTGCGGCGGGCGTAGATCCGCCACCCCGACTCCAGTCCGGGGGCGTCGGTGGCCGGGTCGGTGTTGTCGCCCTGTTCCCCGGCGCGCTCCTCCAGACGGTGACAGGCCTGGCGGACGAAGGCGTCCACGCCGTTGACGGTGATGCGGCCGATGTAGGCGTCGTCGGCGAGGTCCTCGGGGCGGGGAAAGGCCATGGCGGCGACGGCCAGGTGGGCGAGGCCGTGCAGGAACCGGTCGGCGGCGTCGGACGAGGCGCGCCGGGCGTAGTCGCCCATGCGCACCGCGAAGACCGAGTCCTCACCGGCGGTCACGGCCATGCCGGCACGGGTGGAGACCTCCAGGACGACGAGTCCGAGCCCGGTGGCGACCGCGTCCGCGAGCCGGGCGAAGGCCGGCTCCTCCCGGTAGCGGCGCAGCAGATCGGCGTAGGTGGCGTCACGCGCGGGCATGAGCTTGGGCTGCAGCCCGAAGGAGACGAGCCGGGCCGCGTCGGCCGCGTCCGCGGGGGTGACCGCGGCGGGAGCGGCCGGCGGTGCGGCGCCGGCCGCGGGCGTGGGGGACGGCTCCTCCCACGCTTGGGTGTGCTCGGCGTACTGCTCGCTCAACTCGGGGACTCCTCGGTACGGGTGGGGCGCTCACGGTGCGACGGGAAGGCGGTGGCCGGCCGGGTGACTGTCACGAGGCGTCCTTCCGGTCCGCGGCCATGCCCGCGGCGTCCAGCAGGGCCGTGCCCACTATCAGGTCGGCGCCGCCGAATTCGACGTCCTCGAGCGGTGTGCCGTCGTCGACGGCGAACAACAGCCGGCGCTCGCCCTGACGGTAGGCGGTGCCGACCGGGGGGCTCGCCGCGTGGACCGCGAGCAGGGCGACGAGATAGGGCAGTTCGGGGTCGCGGAGTCTGGCCTCGGCGAGGAGGCCGGAGAGCCTGCGGGGCGCGTCGTGTTCCAGGTCGAGCAGCTCCATGGCGTTGGCGAGCTGCTCCTCGCTGAACCGGCTGTCGTCCGGGGTGGCGATGAGGTCCGGCTCGGGCATCTCCGCGCCCAGGTGCTCCCGCTCCACCGGGGGCATGAGCAGCATGTCGACGAGGTCGCCGAGGCGGGCCGAGGAGGGGGCGCGCAGTCCGGTGCCGTGGGCGAAGAAGGCGTCGGTGGCCCGGATGGCCTGTTCGACGGGGAGCGGCAGCAGAGGGGCGACGAGCTGTCCGTACAGGTCGAGGCCGACGCGTGCCGTGGGGGCGGCGAACGCCTGCCTGTCCTGTTCGGCGCGGAAGAGCGGTCCGGCCTCCAGCAGTCTGGACTGCAGCTGGGTGTGGCGGCGGATGCAGTCCTTCACGATGTCGACGAGCTCGGCGGCGCGCCTCTTGTTCTCGGGCTCCTCGGCCTCGTCCCTGGCCTTGCGGATGTTGGTGAGGATCGCGTTCTCGTGGCGGTAACGGTCGGCGACGTGGTCCAGCGCCTCGGCGATCATGTCGGGGACGGCGTTGAGCCAGTCGACGGCGCGGACGTTGCGCCGGGTCGCCTCCAGTGTCCTGCGGAGCGTCTCCGCGTACTGCACGGTGCGGTAGCGGGCCTGTTCGGCGGCGAGCTGGGCGTCGGCGAGGCGGCCCCGGCTGACGAGGACCTCCAGCTTCACCTCGGCGGCGATCTGGGCGCTGGTGACGTCCGTGTCCAGCGCGCCGACCAGGACGTTGACCGCCTCGTCGGTGGCCCGGAGGTAGACGGTGCCGCCGTGACCGGGGACTTCCTCGATCAGTTTGAAGTCGTAGTCCCTGCGGACGTAGACGCCGTCCGGTCCGAAGGTGCCGTACACCGCGCGGAATCCGCGGTCCACGCTGCCCACGTTGATCAGGTTCTCCAGGACCCACCGGGCGACCCGTTCGTGTTCGGTGACGGGCCGGCTGGGCGCCTGGGCCGCCACCCGTGGCAGGAGTCTGGCCACTATCTGGTCGTGATCGGCGCCGGTGTCGAAGTCCATGTTGAGCGTGACCAGGTCGATCGCCGCCAGAGCGACTTCGGCCATCGCGTAGACCGTGTACTCGCCGGCGAGATTCGACTTGCGCACGTCGAGATCGTGCAGCGGGGCGGTGCAGGCGAGGGCCCGCAGCCGACGCGAGAGCCCCTCGTCGGCGGCGGGGCCCGGGGCGGGCCTCGGTCCGGCGCTGAGCTGGGGCGCAGCGGTGTCGGTGGCGGCAGGCGAAGTCACGCTGCACAGATTAGGTCCTCGGACCGACAACGGTCGAAACGGCGCAGAAGCGACCGTTGTCCGGAGCGGCTCCGGGACGTGCGGGGCCGTCAGGTGGGTCGTGCGCCACGCGCGGGCGGCGCGTGGCGTCCGGGACGTCGCGCGTCACCGCGCGCCGGGTCAGACGGCGGGTGCGTCCGGGCCGATCCGGCTGCGTACCGCCGTCTGCACCTCGGCTTCCTCGGCCGGGTCGGCGGCGAGCCGCCGAAGGCGCTCGGCGACCCGGATGTCTCCGGTCTCGGCGTGGAGCGCGGCCAGCTCCCGGGTGGTCTCCTCGCAGTCCCAGAGGCACTCGACGGCGAAGCCGGTGGCGAAGGACGGGTCGGTGGTGGCCAGGGCGCGGGCGGCCCGTCCGCGCAGGTGCGAGGAGGAGGTCTCCCGGTAGACGTGGCGCAGTACGGGGGCGGCGCAGGCGATGCCCAGGCGGCCCGTGCCGTCGACGAGGGTCCACAGACGGGTGGTGTCGGGGCCTTCGCCCCGGACGGCCTCGCGCAGCGCGGCGAGGACGAGGGGGGCGTCCTGCGCGGCGCCGCGGCAGGCCAGCACGCCGGCCGCCGACGCTCCCAGCGCGTCGGGGCGCAGGGCCCAGCCCCGGGCACGGCGTACCGCCTCGTCCCCGCACATGCGCTCGAACGCGGCGACGGCCGCGTCGGCGACGGTGCGCGACGGACCGGTGGCGGCCTGTTCGATCAGATCGAGCACGGCGGGGTCCTGGGCCTCGGCCAGATAGTGCAGGGCCGCGGACCGGGCGCCGTCGGAGCCACCGCGCGCCGCTTCGATGATCAGGGGGCGGTCCTCGGCCCCGGCGACGGCGGAGAGGCAGCGGGCTGCCGGTACGTGGAGCCGGCTGCCCCGCTCCAGTCCTTCGTCGGCCCAGTCGAAGACCGCCTGGACACTCCAGCCGGGGCGCGGGCCACCGGGCCGCATCTGCCGCTGCCATCGATCGAAGGAGCCC
This sequence comes from Streptomyces sp. B1I3, assembly GCF_030816615.1. Lineage (NCBI taxonomy): Bacteria > Bacillati > Actinomycetota > Actinomycetes > Kitasatosporales > Streptomycetaceae > Streptomyces > Streptomyces sp. B1I3. The sequence goes on along the minus strand of NZ_JAUSYD010000001.1, from coordinate 6,724,197 downwards.
TGTTCCGTCGCCGCCCTGATCCGGGCGCCGATCTCGGCGCGGGGGTCGTCGGCCCACAGCCGCCAGGGGCGCGGCTCGAAGGCGTCGCGTACCGCCGCCGCCAGTTCGGCCCCGCCCTCCGCCGTGGCGGGGAAACGGCCGAGGACCGGCTCGGCGAGTGAGCGCAGTCCGGCGTCGTCGTCGCGCAGGGCGAGTTCGTCCAGGGCCCAGGCCCAGTTGGCTCCCGTCGCGGCGTAGCGCCGCAGGAGTGCGAGGGCGTCGTCGCGTCCGTAGGAGGCGAGGTGGCCGAGCACGGCGAGCGCGAGGCCCGTGCGGGAGTCGTCGGTGTCGAGGTGGTCCTCGGGGGCCCACAGGTGCCGCTCGATCTCCTCCGTGCCGCCGTCGAGATCGAGGTACAGGCGTGCGTAGTAGAGGGAGCGGTTCTCGACCTGCCAGTCGTGACGCGGATCGCTCAGTACGCAGTGGTTGAGGGCCGCGAGGGCCTCGGGGCGCGGTGCGGCGAGTGCGTGGAGCGTGCCGTCGCCGCGGCCCCTCTGCAGCAGGCCGAGCAGGGTGCCGCTCGGCGCTATGAACGGATCGAACATGGGGGAAAGCCTCACATCAAGCTGTCGACGCGACCGGGACTGTGCTGTTCCGAGTGCCGGGAGGGCACTATGCCGCGCAGCAACATGATCGGCCGACTGCCGTCTTCTGCCTGGTGCTCATCTTCCTCTGCCTCTCGTCGGTGGTCCTGAGCGGACCCGCGACGTCATGATGACCCAGCCATTTCGCCGACGCGACCACATTTACGGCGCACCGGTCAGCCCGCGACCCCGAGCGCGTCTCAGCGGGCACCGAAGAGTTCCAGCAGGTCGTCCTTGCCGAACATGCGCGCGGTGTCCACGGCGGACGGCGTTCCGGCGGCCGGATCGGCCCCTGCGGCGAGCAGGGCGTCGATCACGGTCCGCTCGCCCTTGAAGACGGCTCCGGCGAGCGGGGTCTGCCCCCGGTCGTTGGCCCGGTCGGGGTCGGCGCCGCGACCGGCGAGCGCGCTCACGGCCGGCGCGTGCCCGTGATAGGCGGCGAGCATCAGCAGCGTGTCGCCCCGGTCGTTGGTGAGGTTCGCGGGCACGCCCGCGTCGACGTAGGCGGCGAGCGCATCGGTTTCGCCACGGCGGGCCAGGTCGAAGACCTTGGTCGCCAGTTCGACCACCTCGGGATCGGGGGCTTCGCTCATCGGACGGACCGCCTTCCATGACTGTTGTCGCCGCTGTGGCCCGGCCGCGGTGACCAGGGCGTACCGGCGGGTGGGGGTACGGCGCGAGGCCGTACGAGTGAACCGACAGGGTACTGCTCCGAGGCCGGAGCGGGCGTGCCCGGATGGGGCGGAGGACCACCCCACGCGGCTGCCTTTCGGCGCGGGCGGCCGGGATCCGGGGACGTCGTCGCGCCCGGTGGGACCACTTTTCGCCCGCCGGTCGAGTGAAAACGAGCCCTATTCACCCGATTGCACCTTTTATCGTATAGATACATCTTGTGATGCTGGAAGGACTCATGGTGACTGTCCCCCTCAACCAGGAGAACCGCTCATGATCCTCTCCATCTCGGGCGTGGTACTGCTCGGCATCATCGTCTTCCTGTTCTTCAAGAAGGACGGGCTCAAGGCGTCCCACGCCCTCATCTGCGCCCTGTTCGGCTTCTACCTGGCCGGCACGGCGATCGCGCCGAGCATCACAGCCGGCGGGGCGAGCCTCGCCAGCATGCTGGGCGGGATCAGGTTCTGACGCTCCGCAACCCGTTCCGACCCCTCCAGGAGACCGACGTGGCCCGGCGACCACTCCCCCGCATTCTGCGCAGCGGCAGCGCTTCGATCACTCGCAGTCGCGAGATGGCGCGCACGGCCGCCGACAGCGCCACCGACGTCCTCCATCCGCTGATCACGGTCACCCGGGGTCTGCGGCTGCTGGCAGGAGCAGGACGGCAGAAATGGGCCGTGACACCCAAGGACCGGCGCGGGCACGTGCTGTTCCTGGTCGCGGCCTGTGTCCTCGTGGTGGCGCTCATCCCCTACGGGCCCCTGCTGGCCCTCGTCTCGGTGATGGGCGCCGCCGCCTGGAGGGGGCGGGAACACACCCCCGCGAAGACCCGTCCCGGCGAGGCGGAGGCGGCCCGGCTCCAGGCGCTGTACGAGGCGCTGGTGCCGCACTTCTCCGTCGCCGACGACCCCAGTCCGCTGTTCTCCCACGGCGGCGACTGGGAGGACGCCTTCGGCACGTCGTACGTGTTCGACGGGAGCGGTCGCCTCACACGGCTCCAGGTGAACTACCCCGCCTACTTCACGGACGGCGAGGCCGCCTCGCGCGCCCGCGTCGAACAGGTGCTGCACGCCAAGTCCGGCCGGGGCCGCGAGTACCACTTCGCGTGGAACGAGGAGGGCAACCACCTCCTCATGACGGTGCTCGACGCACTCCCCACCACGATCGCCGCCCAGCGCTTCGTCACCGCTCCCGGGGAGACCGTGCTGGGTTTCACCGACGCCGACGCGGTCCGGCGCACCGTCCCCGTCCGGGACGGCGACAGCACCCGTGACGCCTCGCCTGTGGTCTGGCGTACCGGCGCCCGCTCCACGGAGCCACACCTGCTGGCCGTCGGGCACCCCGGCAGCGGTGCCACGACCCTGGTGCGCTCCCTCGCCCTCCAGGCCCTCCAGCACGGCGACGTCCTCGTCGTCGAGGGCGGCGGCAACGGGGAGTACGGATGCCTCACCGGCCGCGAGGGCGTACTCGCCGTGGAGTGCGGTCTGACCGGGGCCCTCGCGACGCTCGAATGGGCTTCGCACGAGACCGAACGGCGGCTCATCGCCGCCGACCGCGCCCGCCAGGCCGGCCACCCCGAACCCGAGGACATCAGGCGTCCGCTGTGGATCCTGCTGGACCGGCCGAGCGCGCTCGGGCACCTGGCGGCCGCCGACGGCAGGCCCGATCCGCAGGAACTGCTCCGGGTGCCGCTGCGGCACGGGCGGGCCGCGGGTGTGACGGTCGTCGTCGCCGACCACTTCGACGGCCTCGACGCCCTCACGGAGACCGTACGGACCCATACGCGGGCCCGGGTCGTCCTCGGTCCCGCGACCCTCGAAGAGGTCGAAGCGGTCCTCGGCAGCCGGCCGCCCACCACCCCGACCCCGGACGTGCCACCGGGCCGCGGCTACACCAGGCTGGGCGCCGGACCTGTCCTGCGGCTCCAGGTGCCGGCCACCCCGGATCCGTACGACGACGCCACCAGCGAGGCGCACCGGCAGGCGGTGCTCGACCTGCTGCCCGGCGCCCCGTCCCCGGTGGACGAGGGGGCGGCGGAGTCCGACACCGCCCCCGCCGTGGTGGAGCAGACAGCGAAGGAGGTGGACCCCTCCCCCGCCGCGGTCGGGCAGGAGGCCCCGGAGGCCGGCGCCGCCCCGGCCCCGCACGCGGACGCGCTCGTCGCGGCCCGGGCCGCCGCCGAGGGGTGAGGTGCGGGGCCTCAGGCCACGAACGTCCGGGGCGCCTCGGCTCCCGCACTCGCCCCGGACCCCACCAGGGCGGCGGCGGCGGCGAGCCTCAGCGCGGCCTCATCGGCCACCGGGCCCCCCACCGTGAAGGGCAGCCGCACATAGCCCTCGAAGGCGCCGTCGACCCCGAACCGGGGCCCCGACGGGACCCGTACGCCGACCCGCTCCCCCGCCACGGCCAGCCGCGATCCGGAGAGCCCTCCGGTGCGCACCCAGAGGGTGAGGCCGCCGCGCGGGACCTCGAACTCCCACTCCGGAAGCTCCCGGCGCACCGCACGCACCAGGTCGTCCCTGTTCGCCCGGGCCTGCTCGCGCCGGATCGCCACGGCCTGTTCCCAGCCGCCCGTACCCATCAGCCAGTTGATGGCGAGCTGTTCCAGGACCGGGGTCCCCATGTCCGCGTACGCGCGAGCGGCGACGAGGCTGCGAATGACGTCCGGCGCCGCCCGCACCCATCCGATCCGCATTCCGGCCCAGAAGGCCTTGCTCGCCGATCCGACGGTCAGCACCGTGCTGCCCGCCGGGTCGAAGGCGCATACCCTGCGCGGCATCTCGACGTCGGCGTCCAGGTACAGCTCGTTCATGGTCTCGTCGACGACCAGGACCGTTCCGGCGGAGCGTGCGGCCTCGACCAGGGCACGGCGCTGCTGCTCGTCGGCCAGGGCCCCGGTGGGGTTGTGGAAGTCCGCGACGACGTAGGCGAGCCGGGGCGCCGCGTCGCGCAGGACCTGCCGCCAGCGGTTCATGTCCCAGCCGCCGAGGCCTTCCTCCATGGCCACGGGCACGAGCCTGGCTCCCGCCTCGCGCATGAGCTGGAGGATGTTGGCGTAGCTCGGGGACTCCACGGCGATGCGCTCGCCGCGCCCGGCGAAAAGATGGCAGATCGCGTCGATGGCACCCATGGCCCCGGTGGTGACCATGATCTGTTCGGGCATGGTCGGGATGCCGCGTCCGGTGTAGCGGTCGGCGATCGTCTGCCGCAGCGCGGGCAGTCCGGCCGGGTAGTCGCCGTGGGTGTGCGCGTAGGGAGGGAGCTCTTCCAGAGCTCCCTGGACGGCCCGGGTCAGCCAGGGCTCCGGTGCGGGCAGCGAGGCGCAGCCGAGGTCGATCATCGAACCGAGCGACTCCGGGGGCAGGGGCTCCAGGCCGCGGGCGGGCAGCGGGTTGCCCGCCGGGACCGCCGTCCAGCTGCCGGCGCCGCGCCGGGACTCCAGGAAGCCCTCGGCCCGCAGCGCCTCGTAGGCGGCGGCGACGGTGGTGCGGCTGAACGACAGGGCGAGCGCGAGTTCCCGTTCGGCGGGGAGCCGGGCGGCCACCGGTACCCGGCCCTCCAGGACCAGCAGGCGCACACCGTCGGCGAGCGCGCGGTAGGCGGGCGGCTTCCGGCCGCCCGGGGCCGCGGGCCGGGGCTGCTGCGCCTGGAGCTGGCGGGCGAGCTGCCCAGCGCCGACGGTCGAAGTCCACTGCGCCATGGAAATCAGTCCACCTTCCTCGGATTGGCCATAGTTGGATGCCAATCCCCCGCCACAGAGTGACATGCAGCAGTCCACCACCACCACGCAGGGGGCACCACTTGTCCGATACCACCGTTCCGAGCGGGGCCCGCCTCCCCCGGCGGCTGAGTTGTCTGTACGCGGGCCTGGCTCTGTACGGGGCGAGCTCGGCGCTCCTGGTGCGGGCCGGACTCGGACTCGAACCGTGGGGCGTGCTGCATCAAGGGCTCGCCGAGCGGACCGGCGTCTCCATCGGTGTCGTCTCGATCGTGGTCGGGGCGGTCGTCCTGCTCCTGTGGATCCCGATCAGGCAGCGCCCGGGGCTGGGGACCGTCTCCAACGTGTTCGCCGTCGGCATCGCCATGGACGCAACGCTCGCCCTCGTGCCCGCTGTGCACGGGCTCGCCGCACAGGTTCCGCTCATGGTCGCGGGCATCGTCCTGAACGGCGTCGCCACGGGCCTGTACATCTCGGCCCGTTTCGGTCCGGGGCCGCGCGACGGGCTGATGACCGGTCTGCACCGGCTCACCGGACGCTCCGTCAGGCTCGTGCGTACGGCGATCGAGGTGGCCGTCGTGGTGACCGGGTTCCTCCTCGGCGGTTCGCTCGGAGCCGGCACCGTGCTGTACGCCCTGGCCATCGGACCGCTCGCCCAGTTCTTCCTGCGCGTCTTCGCCCTCCCCGTGCCGGGCGGCCGTGCCGCCGACGCTGCGCCCCGCCCGGAGCGGGGGGCCATACTTCCGCAGTGACTTCTGGACGCCACCCCTATCTGGACCATCCGTCGACCCTGGCCTTCGCCCATCGCGGCGGGGCGGCGGACGGGATGGAGAACACGGCAGCCGCCTTCAGGCGGGCGGCCGGTGTGGGTTACCGCTACTTCGAGACCGATGTCCACACCACGGCGGACGGCCGCCTGGTCGCGTTCCACGACCCGACCCTGGACCGGGTGACGGACTCCCGGGGCCGCATCGCCGATCTGCCGTGGAGCGAGGTGAGCCGGGCGAGGGTGGCGGGCAGCGAACCGCTGCCGCTGTTCGAGGAGCTGCTGGAGGAGTTCCCCGAGGCCCGCTGGAACGTGGACGTCAAGGCCGGCCCCGCCCTGGTCCCCCTCGTCGAGCTGATCCGCAGGACCGGCGCCTGGGACCGGGTGTGCGTGGGCTCGTTCTCGGAGGCGAGGGTGGCCAGGGCGCACCGCCTCGCGGGCCCCCGCCTGGCCACGTCCTACGGGGTGCTCGGGGTGCTCGGTCTGCGGCTGCGTTCGTTCGGTATTCCGGCGGCGCTGCGCGCGGGGGCGGTGTGCGCCCAGGTCCCGGAGCTCCAGAACGGCATCCGGGTGGTCGACCGCGCTTTCGTCCGTACGGCGCACGCGCGCGGCCTGCAGGTCCATGTCTGGACGGTCAACGAACCGGAACGGATGGCGGCCCTCCTCGACCTCGGGGTGGATGGCATCATGACCGATCACATCGAGACGCTGCGCACGGTCCTGAGCGAGCGGGGCGCGTGGTCCTGACGCCGGCCCCGCCGCGTCCGCAGCGGGCGAGCGAGGGGGGTGCGGTGTGAGCACCGGTACCGCGGGAACGGCCGGTCCGGAGCAGCGGCCGGCGGAGGAGGCCGGCCGCAGGCGTGAGCAGCGCGGCTGGTACTTCTACGACTTCGCCTGCTCCGTCTACTCCACGAGCGTGCTCACGGTCTTCCTCGGCCCCTATCTGACGGCGACAGCCAAGGCCGCCGCCGACGCGGACGGCTTCGTGCATCCGTTCGGCATACCCGTGCGGGCAGGATCGCTCTTCCCCTACGCCGTCTCCGTGTCCGTGGTGGTGGCGGTGCTGCTGATGCCGCTGGCGGGCGCGGCGGCGGACCGCTCGGGGCGCAAGAAGCCCCTGCTCGCGGTGGCCGCGTATGTGGGCGCGACGGCGACGGCCTGCATGTTCTTCCTGGACGGACAGCGCTATCTGCTGGGCGCGTTCCTGCTCGTCGTGGCGAACGCGTCGCTCTCCGTCTCGATGGTGCTGTACAACGCCTACCTGCCGCAGATCGCCACGCCGGAGGAACGCGACGCGGTCTCCTCGCGCGGCTGGGCCTTCGGCTACACCTCGGGCGCGCTCGTCCTCGTCCTGAACCTCGTCCTCTACACGGGCCACGACTCCTTCGGCCTCTCGGAGTCCGACGCGGTCCGGATCTGTCTCGCCTCGGCCGGTGTGTGGTGGGGGGCCTTCACGGTCGTGCCGCTGCGCAGGCTGCGCGACCGCCGGGCGGACCCGGGGGCCGAGGGTGCGGTGGGTTCGGGCCCGCGCCAGCTGATGGCGACCTTGCGCGACATGCGCCGCCACCCACTGACGCTCTCCTTCCTGCTCGCCTATCTGGTCTACAACGACGGCATCCAGACGGTGATCTCCCAGGCATCGGTGTACGGCTCGGAGGAGCTCGGCCTCGACCAGACGACGCTGATCACCGCGGTGCTGCTCGTCCAGGTGCTCGCGGTGGCCGGAGCTCTCGGCATGGGACGGCTCGCCCGGCTGCACGGCGCGAAGCGCACGATCCTCGCCTCGCTGGCCGTCTGGACCCTGATCCTCGCGGCCGCCTACGTGCTGCCCGCCGGCGCGCCCGTGTTCTTCTACACCCTGGCGGCCGCGATCGGCCTGGTCCTGGGCGGCAGCCAGGCGCTCTCACGCTCGCTGTTCTCGCACCTGGTACCGCGGGGGAAGGAGGCGGAGTACTTCTCGGCGTACGAGATGAGCGACCGGGGACTCAGCTGGCTGGGGCCCCTGGTCTTCGGTCTGGCCTACCAGCTCACCGGAAGCTACCGGGATGCGATCCTGTCCCTGGTGATCTTCTTCGCGCTCGGTTCCGTGCTGCTGGCGCGGGTGCCCGTACGGGCCGCTGTGGCCGCCGCGGGCAATCCCGTTCCGGCCAGGATTTAGGCGTTGAAGTGAAAGGCCGGTAGTGTACGCCTTTGGCCTGCCCGGAGGACCGTTACTGCGAGTGGAAGAAGCCGAACCCTTGGGTGACAACTTCGACCACAGGTGACAAACCGGGCACCGGTGGGTACTCAACCCAGACACAGCAGCGGCACGACGGGCGACGCATGACCGGCAACGGGAATCTTTATCGCCGACCGGACGTTGACCGGATGACGACGACAGCGACACCTGTCCTGTGGGCGACAAGCCCGGGAGGCACGATTCATGAGTGAGCGAGCTCTCCGCGGCACGCGACTCGTGGTTACCAGCTACGAGACGGACCGCGGCATCGATCTGGCCCCGCGCCAGGCGGTGGAGTACGCATGCCCGAACGGACATCGTTTTGAGATGCCGTTCTCGGTAGAGGCGGAAATTCCGCCGGAGTGGGAGTGCAAGGCGTGCGGCGCCACGGCACTCCTGGTGGACGGGGATGGCCCCGAGGAGAAGAAGGGCAAGCCTGCGCGTACGCACTGGGACATGCTCATGGAGCGGCGCACCCGCGAGGAGCTGGAGGAGGTGCTGGCCGAGAGGCTGGCGGTTCTGCGCTCCGGCGCCATGAACATTGCCGTGCACCCGCGGGACAGCAGGAAGTCTGCCTGACCGCGCACACCGCACAGATCAAGAGCCGCGGGCCGTGACACAGAACATGTGTCACGGCCCGCGGCTCTTTCCGTTCCGTTCCCGCCCGCATGTGTCCCGTCGTCCCGCGCAGGTGCGGGTCCAGGACAGGTCCGCGTCACACAGGCGTCCGGCCCCGCCCGAGTGCCGGCTGGGCGGGCTTCCGGCCCCGCAGGTCCGGTCCCACCCGGGTGCCGGCTGCGCCCGGTTCACGCGCGCGCAGGCGCTCAGGGGGCCAGCGGTGGGCGGGGCCCCGCCGGGCCTTCTTCGGGGCGGTGGGGAGCCTGCGTGCCGTCCTCGTGGACGACCTCGCCCTGTACGACCTTTCCGTCGGGCCGGCGCATACGGGCCTGCTGGAAGGCCTCCGAGAGGGTCCCCGGCGTCGCCGCCCGCATCCGGCTCTCCAGGGAGCGCTCCGCGAACCGGCCGAGCAGCGAGCGGACGGGAGGCAGCAGGAGCAGAAGCCCCGCCACGTCGGAGATCATGCCGGGGATCATCAGGAGAAGGCCGCCCAGCATCAGGAAGCCGTTGCCCTTGCTGCCGGCCGGGGCCGCGGCCGGATCGGCGGACGCACCGGGCTGCCCCGGCATCTGCTGCAGGGTCTCGGACAGGTTCCGGAAGGCCCGCCGCCCCGCCCGCTTGATCACCGCGGCACCGAGCACGGCCCCGGCCACCAGGATCAGCAGCACGGTGAAGCCGCTCGCCGCGTCGGCCACCACGGTCAGCAGCCAGATCTCCAGTGCCAGCCAGGCGGCGAGGCCGAGCGGCAGGAAGGTACGGGCGCGTGAGCGCCGTGGACGGTTCTGAGGCGGTGTGCCGGTCGTCATGCACCCAGTGTGCCTGTCAGAGCGTGCACGCCGCACAAGGGGGTGATCATGGGACCGCTCGTCCGGGACGCCGGAGCGCGGCTCCGGCGGGCTCCCGGGGCCCCGTGGAGAACTCAGGCGTTCTTGCGGCCCAGCATCTTGTTCGCCCGGCCGGTGATGCCCCAGCCGGTGACCCGCCAGAGGGCCTCGACGAGGATGTCGCGGCTCATCTTGGAGTCACCGATCTCCCGTTCCATGAAGGTGATCGGCACCTCGACGACGTGGTACCCCGCCTCGACCGCCCGCCGGGCCAGGTCGACCTGGAAGCAGTAGCCCTGCGAGGCGACCTCGTCGAGGCCGAGCCCCTCCAGGGTCGGGGTGCGGAACGCCCGGTAGCCGCCGGTCACGTCACGGACCGAGAGGCCGAGCAGCATCCGGGAGTAGAGGCTGCCGCCGCGGGAGATCATCTCGCGGTGCTTCGGCCAGTTGACCACCCGGCCACCGGGCACCCAGCGCGAACCGAGGACCAGATCGGCGCCCTTGAGCGCGGTGAGGAGCCGGGGAAGCTCCTCGGGCTGGTGGGAGCCGTCCGCGTCCATCTCGACCAGGACCCCGTAGCCGTGCTCGGTGCCCCAGCGGAACCCCGCCAGATAGGCGGCGCCGAGTCCTTCCTTGCCCTCCCGGTGCAGTACGTGCACGCGACTGTCGGCCGCCGCGAGCTCGTCGGCGACCTTGCCGGTGCCGTCGGGGCTGTTGTCGTCGGCGACCAGGACGTCCGCTTCCGGAACGGCGGCGCGCACCCGGGCGACGATCAGCTTGACGTTCTCGGCCTCGTTGTAGGTCGGAATGATCACCAAGACTCTGCCGAGCGGGCCGAACTGCCTCTGACCGCCGTCGTTCACTACTGCCCCTTAAAGTCCGTACGCAGGTGCACACCATATCCAGCGCATCGCCACCGAACTCCTGCGCGGTCACGAGCCGGCACCTCAGGCGCAGCCGCCGGACCGGACAGAAGGACGGAACTACGGACAGATCTGCGGGTCGGGGCCCGGCGTCCTTCGGGCCGACCTGGGACCCGCTGGCTGCGGGTCGACCGAAAGCCGTTGTCTACTGAACCTCCGGGCCCCACCCGGGTCGCACCTGCCGTCCGGACGAAACCTCCCCTCGCCCCCGAGGCGCGGGCGCTGAACCTGGCTGTCAGTGGTGGTGCGCCGGTGCGGCACACCACCCCATGACCCAGCGGCGTTCGACGACTGCGTGGAGATTCGGCCGGTCGGACGTCCAGTGGTGGACCCGGCCGAACCTACCGGCCGGTGGGCGCTTCCTGTCAACAGCCGTTCGACCTGCGCCTTTCGCTCAAAGTGCCAGGTCAGTGCCCGGGCCGCACGGGTCACCCCGGAGTACGCCCGCCTTCGATCGGCGGTACGGAGGATACGGACGTCACTCGTTCGGCCTGACGTAGACGGTTCGTCCGAGGACCACTGTGCGCAGACAGACCGGAAGCTCCGCCCCCGGGGTGAGGTCCGGCAGGCCTGGGGTGCCCGAGCGGGGGTCGGTGGACCAGCGTGAGACCCGGTCGTCGGGCGCCTGCACCACCAGTTCGCCTGTCCGCCAGACGGCGTAGTCGGCGGGGGCGCCCGGGACGAGGACACCCGCGTCGTCGCGCCCGACGGCCCGCCAGCCGCCCCGGGTGTGGGCGGTGAAGCCGGCCCGCACGGAGACGCGGTGCTCCGGCGTCCGGTGGAACGCCGCCGCCCGCACCGTCCCCCACGGGTCCGGCGGCGTGACAGGACTGTCCGAGCCGAAGGCGAGGGGCACACCGGCCCGCAGGAGTGCCGCGTACGGGTTCAGAGTCGCGGCCCGCTCCGCACCCAGCCGTCGGGCGTACATGCCTTCCGGGCCGCCCCAGGCCGCGTCGAAGGCGGGCTGCACGGAGGCGGTGAGACCGAGTTCGGCGAATGCGGCGATGGTCTCGGGGGTGAGCATCTCGGCGTGTTCCACCCGGTGGCGCGCGGCGCGGACGCGTGCGAGCCCGAGGGTCTCGGACGCGGCCCGCACACCGGCGACGACGGCGTGGACAGCCGCGTCGCCGATGGCGTGGAAGCCTGCCTGCAGACCCGCTTCGGTGCAGGCCGTGACGTGTGCGGCAATCTGTGCCGCGTCCAGGTGGGCGGTGCCGCTGTGCGGCGCGTCGGCGTACGGCTCCTGCAGGAAGGCCGTGTGCGAGCCCAGGGAGCCGTCGACGAAGAGGTCACCGGCGGCGCCGACGGCCCCGAGCTCACGGATGCGGCGGGCACCCTTCCCGTCCGCGATCCGCTCGGCCCAGTAACCGAAGACCCGGGGGCCCGGCTGCTCGGCGGCGAGCTTCAGCAGCCCGGTGAAGTCCTCCTCGTCGGAGATGTCGGGGCCGGCGCACTCGTGCACGGTCCCGATGCCGAGTGAAGCCGCGTGCGCGAGGGCCGCGCGCTGCGCGTCGGCACGCTGGAGCGGTGTGACGGCGCCGTGGGCCGCGGAGCGCACCGCGTGGTGGGCGGCGCCGGTCAGGGGGCCGTCGGGGTGGTAGCCGGGCAGCGTCGTGACGCCGGGGACGAGGTCCAGGAGGGCCGTCGTGACCACGGCGGAGTGGACGTCCACCCGGGGCAGGTAGACCGGCCGGCCACCGGCGGCCTCGTCCAGTTCCGCGCGCGAGGGGGGCCGCTGCTCGGGCCAGCGCGTCGCGTCCCAACCGTGTCCGAGGACGACCCGCTGCGCGGCGTGGCCGTTCGCGTACGCACGTACGAGGCCCAGGGTTTCGGCGAGGGTGCGCGCGCCGGAGAGGTCCAGCCCGGTGAGGGCGAGTCCGGTCGAGGTGGTGTGGACGTGGGAGTCGGTGAAGGCAGGGGTGACCAGCGCCCCTTCCAGGTCGATCACCTCGTCCACGCCACCGGCGAAGGCGTCGGCCGCCCCTTCCGACCCGACCCAGGCGACATGGCCGCGGTCGACGACCATCGCGGTCGCGAACGGGTCGGCGGGGCTGTGGACGTCTCCACCGCGCAGCAGCACGGTGCGGTGTTCGCTCTGGAGGGCGGTGCTCTCGGTCATGGGACCAGTCTCGCGCCTGCCCGGAGCGTCTCCGCCCGCGCCCCCTCCCGCGCGCCCGCCGCTACCTCGGACAGGCGACCGCCCGGATACCTCAGATGCGCGGCGGACGTGCCTCGTAGGGGGTCGAGAGGACGACGGTCGTACGGGTGGAGACGCCTGCCAGCGAACGGATGCGGGTCAGCAGGTGCTCCAGCTCCAGGGGGCTGGAGACCCGTACCTTGAGGATGTAGTTCTCGTCGCCGGCGACACTGTGGCAGGCCTCGAGCTCCGGCACGCCGGCGAGCCGTTCGGCGATGTCGTCGGGGGCGCTCGGGTCGAAGGGTTTCACCGAGATGAACGCGGTGAGGGGCAGGCCGACGGCCTCGGGGTCGACGACCGCGGCGTAGCCGCGGATCACCCCGCGCTGCTCCAGCCTGCGGACGCGCTGATGAACGGCCGACGTGGACAGGCCCGTGGCCTTGCCCAGGTCGGTGTAGCTCATCCGCCCGTCCTTGACGAGCAACTCCACGATCTGACGGTCCAGCTCCTCCATGCGGATCAACCTATGGCCCCGGGTGCCTCCAGGCACAGCCGCAGGAGCTCCGGAAGTGCACGTACGAGGGGCATGTGACCAATACCACAAGTTTACCGTTCGGTAGCCGACGGCCTCGCGATTACCGCCGGGCCCTCACGGGAAGTGCTTGCTGTGGCCGAGGCCGTGGCGCCTGGCCGGCCCATCCGAGGGGGGAACATCCCATGCAGAGCATCGAGCTCACCGGACGTACCGAACCGGAGCCCGTCGAGTACGCCGCCGACGAGGACTCCGCTGCCGACGCGTACGACACGTTCGAGATGTACCGGGTGATCTGCCCGGACTGCGCGCAGCCGATCGCCCTGCTGGCGGACGAGGACGTCCTGCCGGAACACGCGCTGTGCCCCACGCCGTGGAATCCGTTCGTCCTCACCGTGTGCGCCGGGACGAGCCGTTCGGCCGCCGAGGCCCGTCCGGCCGACGAGTCGCCGGAGGTCCAGGAGCAGGAGACGGCGCTGCTCCTGACGCTTCCCCAGGGACTCGACTGGCGGATGCAGCCCTTCTCGCACGCCGGCGGGCCCGGCTCGCGGCCCCTGCGCGTACCGCCGGTCCGGCGGCAGGCGGCCTGAGGCCTCCGCCCCGGAAGAGGCGTCCTCCCCGCGCCGCGCCTGCCGGTGCGGTGCGGGCAGTCACCACTCCCGGCCGGTGACCGCGGCACCCGAGGAACGGGCGCGCGAATCGGCCGGACAGTGACCAGGAGCCCGGTCCCGGCGTTGGCCCGGTATGACCACGCCGCATTCGACGGCCGGCCCCGCTCGCCGCCCTCTCACCGCTCCGGCATCGGAAGATTCGGTTCCCCAGCCCGGCACGGCGGCCGGCCGGGCACCGCGGCAGTCGCCGCCGTTCACGACCGATCCACCCATCTACCGGGCCCTGCTGCGCCGTTGGGAGAGCACGGGACGGACTCTGCCGGGCCGTCATGACCAGGAGTGGAACCGGATCATGACGACACCCGTGTGGTCGGACCGGCCCCTGGGGGTCAGCGCGTCTCGGGACCTGCGAGGTGGCGGGCGATGACCATACGCTGGATCTGGTTGGTGCCCTCGACGATCTGCAGCACCTTGGCCTCGCGCATCAGCCGCTCGACGGGGAAGTCGAGGGTGTACCCGTAGCCTCCCAGCACCTGGACCGCGTCGGTGGTCACCCGCATGGCCGCGTCGGTGCAGAAGAGCTTGGCCATCGCGGCCTGCCGTGAGAACGGCAGGCCGGCGTCGCGGCGCCGTGCCGCCTCGAGGTAGAGCGCCCGGCCGGCCTCGATCTGGGTGGCCATGTCGGCGAGCATGAAACGCAGCCCCTGGAAGTCGGCGACGGGCCGGCCGAACTGGCGCCTTCCGGTGGCGTATGCGACGGCCTCGTCCAGGGCTGCCCTGGCGACGCCGATGGCGCAGGCTGCGATGCCCAGCCGCCCCGAGTCGAGGGCGGACAGGGCGATGGCGAAGCCCTGCCCCTCGTCCCCGATGCGGCGGTCCCCGCCGACGCGTACACCGTCGAAGTGCATCTGGGCGGTGGGCGAGCCCTTCATGCCCATCTTCTTCTCCGGTACTGCGGCACCGAGGCCCTCGGCGTCACCGGGTACGAGGAACGCCGTGATGCCGTGCGGGCCCTCCGCCCCGGTGCGGGCCAGGACCGTGTAGAAGTCGGCGATGCCGCCGTGTGTGATCCAGGCCTTGGTGCCGGTCAGGACCCAGTCGTCACCGTCCCGTACGGCCTTCGTGCGCAGCGAGGCGGCGTCGGAGCCCGAGGACGGCTCGGAGAGGCAGTAGGCGCCCAGCAGTCCGCCCGCGAGCATCGACGGGAGGTGTGCGGCGCGTTGCTCCTCGGTGCCGTATCCGGCGAGCGCGTGGCAGGCCAGCGAGTGGACGCTGACGCCGAGGCCGACGGTGAGCCGGGCGGCGGCCAGCTCTTCGAGCACCTGGAGGTAGACCTCGTACGGCTGGTCGCCGCCTCCGTACGCGGAGTCGTACGGCAGTCCGAGGAGACCGGATTCGGAGAGCAGGGTGAAGACAGCGCGCGGGAATTGCCCCGCTTCCTCCTCCTCGGCCGCCCGGGGCGCGATCTCCTTGGACACGATGTCGCGGACGAGCTCGACGAGCTGCCGGGACTCCTCGGTGGGCAGGCGGCGTTCCACCGGCTGCGGGGCACGGTCGGACATGACGGCGCTCTCCTCCCTGTCGGGCGTTGCGGCAGTCGCACGCGCGGGGTGTGCGCGGCGCCGCCGGGTGGTCCCGGGCCTCGCCCGGAAAGGTATGGCTCCCCAGCCGATCCTGCCCTGCTCGGATCACGAGAGGCGCTGGCCAGCGGCTGTGGCGGGTCGAGTATGCCCGATCGGAGCGCCCCCGTCACCGGGTGCGAGGAGCACGTCGGTCAGGGACATCGGTCCGCACCACTGACCCAACTGGTCCGATCCTTCTGCGATCTGCCTCGCGCTTGATCGAGTCCATGCCGAGCGAGGCGGACCGATCGGTCACCCCCCGCACCATTCGCCCTCTCCCACGAGGACCCGCCCTGACCGGATGTCACCGCCCCGGCGCCCGCCTCCGGGCGTCCGCCGCGACCGCCTGTACCGCGACCTGTTCGCCTCGGCGATCACCGCCGACGGGTCGGACGGCGGCGGGGTCGACGCCGTGGGCTGCGCGCGGGCGGCGAAGTACGTCGACTGGCACAACCCGATGACGTACGACTTCTTCGGCGCGCTCCGGTGTGTTCCCGGCGAAGGGGCCGACGGCCCCGTACTCGCCGCTGACCTCCTACCTGGGCGTGCCGGCCGAGGACTTCACGAGTGACGCGGCGGTCCGAGATTCGTGGGGCTCGGCATCCCGCCGGAGTAGCTGCTGCTGGGCATCGGCTTCTCCGGGCGCGGCTGGAGCGGTGTCACACAGCTCTGAGCCGGACAGCACGGCGACCGGGGCGGTCCGGGCACCTGCGGAGGCCGGCATCGAGGCCACAAGGACCGGAAGGCCCTGAAGAGCAGCTGTCCGGTCACCGGCACCGCGGCCGGCACCGTGTGGGCCCACCGCGGGACCGACCGGTGGGGCTACGACACCCCGGCGGGCCATCAACCGGACCGCGCGGGGTACACGCACGACAGGGCGGGTGCGCGGTCCCCGGGTGGGGCCGTCAGAGGCGGGGTGCCGGGCGGGCGCCCCGCCTCTCCTCCTCCTGGGAGGTACCGGCGTCCGCCGTCACATGAGCCCGGCCTGGGTGACGAACATGGCGAGGACGACGACCAGCGTCCAGCCCAGGATGTGTTCCAGCAGCTTGGGCCCGTCCTCGGGGCCGCCGGTGCGGGCTCGGCGGGCGTGGCGGGCGTTGCTCAGGATCTCGGCGGCAGTCGCGGTCATGGCATCTCGCTCGGTGTTCGGCAGTGGAAGTCCCCCGTGACCCGACCACAGTGCCAGCGGGGACGGCCCGTGCGGTAGAGATCCAGGTCACTGCGGGCCCGGCGCCCGGAGGCGCGTGAGCGGCCCCGATGCCCGTGGCCGTAAGGAATCCGGAGGGAACGGACCGGTGCGGCGGGGAGCCGGCTGTGCCGGACGCCACACCCGCGCCGCCGCACTTACGCCCCCCACACCCGCGCCCCCGCAGCGGTGAGGCGACCCGCAGGCCGCCTCACCGCTGCCGCACAGGTGTCACCGCAGGACGGTCGGGACTGCTGCCGTCAGTGCGTCGGGGCAGCCGTGGGACCTTGCGTCCGGACGCGAGGCCTCACGCGGTCACGTCAGGCCGAGCGACCGTAGGACGAGGTGCCGGCCGGAGAGGGGTCAGCAGGCCAGCAGGGGTAACAGACCCCTCCCGTGCCACTCCTGACCCCCGTTGGCGTCGTAGCGCTTCGTGCGCGAACCCGGCCTCTGGCCGGGTCAAGTCCACCACCTTTACCAGGAGTCCTTAAGTCCCGCTCCTGCGCGCCCCGTTGAGCTTCGCGTCCAAGGTGATCGCCGCATCGATCAGGGCCAGGTGGGTGAAAGCCTGTGGGAAATTGCCCAGTTGCCTCCCCGTCAGGCCGATTTCCTCGGAGTACAGACCCAGGTGATTGGCGTAGGTGAGCATCTTCTCCAGCACCAGCCTCGCCTGGTCGGTGCGTCCGGCTCGTGCCAGGGCGTCGACGTACATGAACGTGCACAGGGAGAAGGTCCCCTCGCTGCCTCGCAACCCGTCCGGTGACGCCTCGGGGTTGTAGCGGTAGACCAGGCTGTCACTGACCAACTCATGCTCCATGGCGTCCAACGTGGACTTCCACATCGGATCATCGGGTGTGATGAAGCCGACCGTCGGCATGCGCAACAGCGACGAGTCGAGCACATCGTCGCCGTAGTGCTGGACGAACGCCTGCTTCCTCGGGTCCCATCCCCGGCTGAGTACCTGCGCGTAAATCTCGTCACGCGCGTCCACCCAGCGGCCACGCGCGGCGGGGCGGCCGTCGTCGTACGCGATCCGAAGGGCACGGTCGAAGGCCACCCAGGACATCACGCGCCCGTAGGTGAAGTCCTTCCGGCCGCCGCGGGTCTCCCACAGCCCTTCTCCGGGCTGGTCCCAGTGGTCCACCAGCCAGTCGAGAAGAGTGTGCAGCGCGGTCCAGCCTCTGTGGTCGAGGTGCATGCCGTGCCGATGCGCGAAGTAGATGCTGTCGAGCGCCTCACCGTAGATGTCCAGTTGCCGCTGGGTCGCTGCTCCGTTGCCGATACGCACCGGAGCGGAGCCGCAGTATCCCTCCCAATGCTCCAGGGTTTCCTCGACCATGTCGGACGAGCCGTCGACCCGGTACATGATGTTCAGCGGCCCCGCGCCGTCGCCTTGGCCGGCCTCTTCCTTCACACGATCGTGCAGCCAGCTGTTGAACGCCGCCGCCTCTTCCTTGAATCCCATGCCCAGCAGGGCGTACACCGAGAACGACGCGTCACGGATCCAGGTGAACCGATAGTCCCAGTTGCGCTCTCCCCCCAGCTGTTCCGGCAGAGCAGCCGTGGGGGCGGCGACCAGAGCGCCGGTCGGCGCGTAGGTCATGAGCTTCAGAGTCACGGCTGAACGCTCCACCGCTTCCCGCCAACGGCCCGTGTAGGTGGACTGCCCCAGCCAGGAGCGCCAGAAGAGGACCGTCTCATCGAAGAACTGCTCGAACTCCGCTCCGCGGACCTCGTGCGGCGGCCCGCCAGGGGACGACTCCAGGACCAGCCCACGCTGCTGCCCCGCCTGCAGGGTCAGAGTGAAGCGCAGGTCGTTGTCACCGGAGAGAATGCTCAGCAGCCGCTCGTCCTGCGGCTCACGGACGGCGTGGACAGCGAGGTCCATATCCTGCGAAGTGAACAAGGCCCCGTGCTCCGTGATGTGCAGTTCGTGCGGCTTGCGGCCGTAGTCGAACCGGGGAGCGATTTCCCCCTCGAACGTCATGCTCCCCCGGACACAGCGCAGCATGCGGACCAGACGGTGCCGGTCCGTTGCCGTCGTGCCGGTCACCGGCATGAAGTCGACGACCTCGCCCGCCCCGGCTTCGGTCATGAAACGCGTCACCAGCACGGCGGTGTCCGGGTGGTAGAGCTGCTTGGTGGTGTACGTGTCCGCAGCCGGCCTGACGGTGAAGTGGCCGCCCTTCCGCCGGTCGAGCAGGGCGCCGAAGATGCTGGGCGAATCGAAGCGCGGGCAGCAGAACCAATCGATCGTCGCGTCGGTCGTCACGAGCGCCGCGGTCTGCAGATCCCCGATAAGGCCATGGTTCTCGATCAGGGGGTATTCATCCATCTTGATCCCCTTTCGGTCCCGAATCACCAGCCTAGGGCAACAGGAACTTCTCGTCCCTCCGGGACGCCCTCGGGCGCCCCGCACGGCCCTCACACGTTCCGGCCGATCCGGCGGAGACCGTAGTCTCTGCGCGTGGTGGGTATGCAGCCGGACGGGGCGGTACGAGGGCCGGGTCGGCCCCGGGAGGAACGGGTCACCGGCGCCGCCCTGGATGCGGTGGTCGAGCTGGTCACCGAGCAGGGGATCGGAGAACGCCCATGCGTTGGCGGAGAACCTGCGCAACAGCGGCCGCTTCGAAGTGATCGGCAGCGATGCTGAGCAGCTGCCCCTTGTCGCTTTCCGGCTCCTCGGCAAGCACTCCTACGACGAGTCCGACCTCACCTGGCAACTGTCGGCCGAGCGCGACTGGATGGTGCCGGCGTACACACTCCCGCCCGACGCGGAGGGGGTGAAGATCATGCGCGCCCTGGTCAAGGAGACCCTGAGCCGCGAGCAGATCCATCGCCTGAGCCAGGACATCACCGACGCGTGTCGCACCTTGGACGACAAGGGTTCGACTCACGGGGTCGAGCGGGCCCAGATCAAGCCCGGGACCGGTTACTGACGGGCCGCCGCCCACTGCGGCAGAGACCCGCTCGCTCCGCACGACCAGGTGAGACGGCCGGCCGCAGGACTCCACACGCCTGTTCGGTGACGGGATGCGTGCCGGCGGCCTCCCGCTGCAGCTGGGATCGGACGACGGGGCCGGCAAAGTGAGTCTTGCCCGGATTCGAACCCATTGCGACTGTCAAGTCCTTGCCATGGCAAGGACTTGCCGTCCGCGGGCCTTCACGTCGGGCGCCGCCGGCCGATAGACCCATGGCATGTTCTCCCCCTCTCACGCCTCCGCCTTCCGGCGCAGACGGTGGCAGCTCATCTCAGCTGCCACCGTGGCGCCGCTGCTGGCGTCGGGCCTCGCAGTTCTTCAAGCGCCCGCACAAGCTGCTCCGAGCAAGCCCACCGTTCCCGCCAAACCCTCGGCGACCCACAAGGTCACCCTGGTCACCGGTGACGTCGTCACGGTCACCACGATGGCCGACGGGAAGCAGACCGCCGAAGTCGACCGCCCGGACAGCGCCGTCGGCGGCGTAAAGGTCCAGCGGATCAAGGGTGACCTGTTCGTCATTCCCGACGAGGCGGGGCCCCTGCTGAGCACGGACAAGCTGGACAAGCGTCTGTTCAACGTCACGGACCTGATCGAAATGGGCTACGACGACGCGAAGTCGACCGCTGTTCCGCTGATCGCGACGTACGACCGGTCGAAGTCCCGCTCGGCCGTCCAGCCCACAGCCCCCCGGGGCAGCAAGCTGACCCGCAAACTCAAGGGCATCGGCGGTACCGTGCTCAGTACCGAGAAGCGGCAGGCGCACACCTTCTGGACCACCGTCGCACCGCAGGGCAGTGCGAAGCTGGGCGCGGGTGTGGCGAAGCTGTGGCTCGACGGTCGTGTGAAGGCCAGCCTCAAGGAGAGCGTGCCCCTGATCGGCGCGCCCGAGGCCTGGGCGGCCGGGTACAACGGCAAGGGCGTCAAGGTCGCGGTGCTCGACACCGGCATCGACGCCGAGCACCCCGACTTCGCCGGCCTGATCGACGGCACGGCCAGCTTCGTGCCGGGTGAGGCAGTCACCGACGTCAACGGGCACGGCACGCACGTGGCCGGCACGATCGTCGGTTCGGGGGCCGCCTCCGGAGGCGACAACAAGGGCGTCGCCCCCGGCGCCGACCTGTTCGTCGGCAAGGTGCTCGGCGGCGCGGAGGGCTCCGGCCAGGACTCCTGGGTCATGGCCGGCATGCAGTGGGCCGCGGAGACCGGTGCGGACGTCGTCAACATGAGCCTCGGCGACTCCTACCCGACGGACGGCAGTGACCCGATGTCGCAGACTGTCGACGCACTGTCCGAGCAGTACGGCACTCTGTTCGTCATCGCCGCCGGCAACGCGGGTCCGGAGAGCATCTCCGCCCCCGGCGCGGCCGCCTCGGCGTTGACCGTGGCCGCCACGGACAAGCAGGACCAGCTCGCGTCCTTCTCCAGCACCGGTCCGCTCGCCTACTCCGGCAGCATGAAGCCGGACATCGCGGCGCCCGGCGTGGACATCACCGCCGCCCGCTCGCAGGACATGACCGACGGTGGCGAGGGCCTCTACCGCACGATCAGCGGAACCTCCATGGCCACCCCGCACGTGGTCGGCGCGGCGGCGATCCTCGCTCAGCAGCACCCGGACTGGAACGGCGCACAGCTCAAGGAACATCTGATGAGCACCGCGAAGGGCCTGGACGCCGGGTACTCGCCGTACGAGGTCGGCACCGGCCGTCTCGACGTGGCCGCCGCCGTGAGCACCGAGGTCCGCGGCACCGGATCGCTCTTCTTCGGCAACCACACATGGCCGCACGAGCCGAGCGACGCCGCGGTCGAGAAGGACCTGGTCTTCACCAACACCGGTTCCGCCGACGTCAAGCTGAACCTGGCACTGACCAACGACGGCGGCCTGTTCACGCTGGGAGCCACCGCGGTGACCGTCCCGGCGGGCGGCACCGCTGCCGTCCCGGTGACCGGTGACCCGAAAGCCGCCTCGCCAGGCCGGCACGTCAGTTACGTGATAGCCACCGACGCGGCCACCGGGAAGCCGGTGACCCGCACATCCGTGGCGCTGCTCAAGGAGGAGGAGCGCTACGACCTGACCATCAAGCTCGTCGGCCGGGACGGCAAGCCCGCCTCCGGCCAGGTCTCGATCAACCTGGCCGGTGACTTCTGGCCGTGGTCGGTCTACGTCGACGGCCGGACCACCATGCGTATGGCACCCGGCCTGTACACCGTCGCGGGGTACCTCGACGTGGCCGGTGAGAAAGCGGACCGCTCGGGCCTGGCCGTGCTGGTCGCCCCGGAGACCGTGCTCGAGGACGGCTCCGCGACTGTCGTACTGGACGCGAGCAAGGCACGCCTGTTGCAGACAGAAGCGCCGCAGCGCACTGAGGACCGCCAGCGCAAGGTCGACTTCAACGTCCACTACAAGGGCCTCGACCCATACATGGACTACCGCAGCGCGTACGTGCTGCCGCCGGCGTACGACGACGTGTACGTCGCCCCGACCGAGCCCATGAAGCAGGGCGAGTTCATGCTGATCACCCGCTGGCGCAAGGGCGAGCCACAGCTCGGCCTGAGCACGGTGGGCGGTCGCCTCCGCTTCGAGGCGAGGGTGCAGGCGGGCAGTGCCCTGGGCACCGCCACGGACACGCTGAACGCCGTCCACGCGGGTAACGGCGCGGCGACCGCGTACGAGAAGGTCAACGCCAAGGACAAGGTCGTCGTCATCACGCGCAGCGACGAGGTCTCGCCTCAGGAGCGCACCGAGGCCGCGGTCGCGGCCGGTGCGAAGGCGCTGATCGTGGTCAACGACGGTGTCGGCGGTCTGATGGAGTACGTCGGCGAGTCCGCCATCCCCGTCGCCACCGTGCACCGCGACGCGGGGAAGGCCCTCATCGCCGCGGCCAGGACCGGCATCCTCAAGCTGACCGTCAAGCAGACCGAGTTCACGCCGTTCGTCTACGACCTGACCCGGGACTACCCCGGCCAGGTGCCCGACCGAGCCCTGGTCTACAAGCCTTCCCAGCGGGACCTCGCCCGGATCGACGCCCGCTACTACTCGGCCACGGACGGCAAGTTGTCGGAGGGCTACAGGTCCGACTTCACCCTCAGCCCGTCCTTCAACTTCCCCGAGATCGAGTGGCACCCGGGCACCCGCACCGAATGGGTGACCCCACGCCAGGTCTGGAGGGAGTTTCACGCGCAGGGCGTCGACGGGCCCCTGCCGTGGGTGATGGTGTCGGGCGACAACACGTATGCCAAGGGCAGCACCAGCCGTCTGGACTGGTTCGCCCCGTTGACCCGGCCCGCTCAGAGCGAGTCCTTCGGGGTGTACAACTCCCGTTGGCAGAACTTCATGACCTGGAACGTGCAGGCGTGGGCCTCCGCCAGCAACAACATGCGGCTCGGGGGCAACCTGCCGTGGGGTGAGACGCCGTCCCACCTGCAGGTCTTCCAGGGCGACAAGCTGATCCACGACAACCCGGTCAGCGGGGACATGCAGTGGGTGGAGGTGCCGGCCGGCAACCTTCCCTACCGCACCGTCCTCGACGTGGAACGGCCCGGTGACGTCTTCCGGCTGTCGACGCGCACCCACTCCGAGTGGACGTTCACGTCCGACACCGTCGACTCGGACGTCTTCGAGCCGTTCTCGGTGCTGAACCTGGACTACGAGCTGGAGTCGGACTTGCACGGCGACGTCAAGGCCGACGCCACGCAGCGAATCGCGCTCGAGCCGGTGTCGATGGACCTCGGCACGGTACCGGGCAAGGTGACCGCGGTGAAGCTGGACGTCTCGTACGACGACGGCACCACTTGGCAGAAGGTGACACTGTCCAAGGGCCCCGGCGGCTCCTGGGCGGGTTCGTTCAAGACGGCCAAGAAGCCCGGCGGCTTCGTGTCGGTCCGCGCGAGCGCCGCGACGGACCGCGGTTTCGGCGTCAAGAACGAGATCATCCGGGCGTACGGCCTGCGATGAGCCACACTGTCGGGCCCCGGGGAGGCGACTCCCCGGGGCCCTTCCCGCCACACCTGCTCCCATCAGGGACTATTCAGTATCTGCCGCCATGGCGCATACTCTCTCCGCTGCGGCAAGCGGAAGAGAGTCGGTCGCCGATGCTGGATGTCCTGGGCCTCGAGCCCGATGATGAGCGCGTCTATCGGGCGTTGCTCGGACGGCCGCACTGCACCGCGAAACTGCTGGCGGAGCTGCTCGACGTGTCGCAGGCCCACATCGACAAGGCCCTGTGCCATCTGGTCGGGTGGGGGCTGGTGATCAGGTCGGTGGATGAGCAGTTCACCGCCGCACCGCCGGCCATGGCCCTCGGCGCTCTCATCAGCCAGCGCCGGGACGGGCTGCGCATGGCCGAGCAGGCGCTGGTGACCTTCGCCGAGGAGCACCGGGCGGCGATGACCGGGAGCAGCATCAGCGATCTGATCGAGGTCGTCACGGGTGTCGATGCCATCCGCCATCGCTTCCTCCAGGTTCAGCAGGCAGCCCGCACCCAGGTCCGCACGTTCATCACCGCGCCGTTCGTCGCCGTGCCGCCCGACGAGAACTCGGCCGAACCCATGGCCATCGGTCGCGGCGTGCACTTCCGGGCGGTCCTGGACCGGGCCGTGCTGGCGGAGCCGGGCATCATCACCGATGCGATCGATTCCATGCGCAACGGTGTGCAACTGCGGGTCGCCGACCAGTTGCCGATGAAACTCGTGCTGGCCGACGCCGACCTCGGACTCGTGCCGCTCGCTGTCACACCGGCCGGAGAGCCCGGCGCCGTGCTGCTGCACCGCAGTGGCCTGCTGGATGCACTCGACGCGCTGTTCGAGACCGTATGGCGCACCGCCCACCCGCTCGAGCTCTCGGGCACCGGCGGAGAGTCCGAACCCACCGTCGAGCTCGGCGCGGAAGGGCCGTCCGACCTCGACCGACAGATCCTCTCCCTGCTGCTGGCAGGCCTGACCGACCCGACGGCAGCGACTCAGCTCGGTCTGTCACCGCGCACGCTGCACCGACGCCTGCGCCACCTCATGGACATGGCCGGGGTCCGGACCCGGATGCAGCTCGGCGGTCATGCCGTCCGGCACGGCTGGGTGCAGCCGAATTGAGCGGGTGGTCGAGCCCGGCCTGAGCCGGTTGCGGGCTGGCCGGAGACACGGCCACCCCGCTATCGGCCGATCCGGGAGCCGCCCACGCCCTGGCTGTCGGCCGTCTGTGCGACGGCACGGCGAGCCGCATCGGGGAACGTCCGGTCCACCGATTCACGCAGGAGGTCCATCTCTGCCCGGACTGCGGGATGCTGGGTGGGCGGCAGGCTGTCGAGCAGACCGTCGAGCAGGGCACGCAGCCGTCGGCAGACCTGCACGGACGTTGCCCCGTAGTCGCGGATCTCGGAGACGGCGAGCTGAAGGTAGTCCTCCCACGCCCTCCCCCGCAGCACGAGCCGCGGCCGGCCGTCGTCACCGGCCAGCACGTACCGGCCGGGCAGTGGCACCTGGCCGAGCCTGGTGAGGAACGACTCGATGTGGTTGAGGACCTGTACGGCGGTGGTGGGGTCGTTGACGGCGGGGGACAGGGCGCGGATGGCGATATCTACGAGCACCCGCAGGGCGAAGGCCGGGTCCTGTTCGATCGTCCGCTCGGGACCGAGTGCGATGAGGCCGGTCACGCGCCCGTGGTCGGGGGCGGATGTGCCGCCGTGCATCTCGACGAGGACGGCGCCTCGAGGGACGTAGTCACCGATCAAGTGGGGCACGGTGAACACGCAGTCGTGGCGCGCGGCGAGAGCCGCGAGGCCGGCGGAGTCGAGGGCCTGGACGGCCCCGCCTCCGGTCGCACGGACAACGGTCACCAGTCCGTCCCGCAGCGCGGCTTCGCCGTGGTGGGGCGCCGACTCCCCGAGCGCCACGGCCCCGTGCTCGAAGACGTCCTCCCCCATGCGACCGACGAGATCGGCGATGGCGACCGGTCTGAGGTTGTGCGTGAAGCGGTTGAGGTAGATGAGCAGCAGCAGCAGGCTGACAGCCACGGCGGCGCCGGCGAGGGTGACTCCGAGGTCCGGCACCGAATTCGACTCGATACTGCGCAGCAGGGAGAAGGCGAACGCGAATGTGCCGGTGAAGGTGGCCAGCACGGTCTTCTGCAGCCGGTCCCTGTACCAGAGCCGCATGTATCTCGGCGACAACGTTCCTGTGGCCTGCTGAATGACGAGAACACCGATGGTCACGACGAATCCCAGAAGGGCGACCATCGACCCGACGATGGAGCTCAGGACTCCGCTCGCCGTCGTCGCCGAATAGCGCCAGCCACTCGGTGGCCAGTCCGAACTGTCAGCGGTGACGGCCAGTTCTGCCAGAACGACTCCCAGCACGAGACCGAACAACGGCGTGATCCACAGGCTCGCCTTCACGTATTGCCGCAGCCGGAACGCGGAGGCCCAGGACATCACCATGGTCTGTCTCCCTGCTCCGTGCCAGGGGTCAGCAGCACAACGCTGTCCCTTTCCCCGGGAGCGATCCGCCGCTTCTCGGTGACGGGTTCGAGCCGCAGATCCTCATGTACGACGAAGAGCGTCTCGCTCCCAGGCGGCAGTGGAGCGGAGGCCGGCTGAACCAGGAACCGCCCGCCCGCCCCATACCGCGCCGCCAACGTGTGGCGGACGAGCGATCTACCGAAGAGAATGTCCCCGCCGGTGTAGGGAGCCACGACTCCATGGCTGTCGTGGGGCGGCCCGACCCGATAGACGGGTCCTTCGACGCTGTCCTGCATCACGACGGAAGCGAGCGCGTTGAAGTCGTCGTCGTCCGTCGCCAGGAACACTGCCGTCACGCCCTCCAGCCGGGCACCCGGGTTGGTGGCCGTGGCCAGCAGATCGCCCGTGGCGAGTTGGATCCCCGCGTCCTCGATCCGTCGGCGCTCCTGCGCGAGGCCTGCCCACATCAGCAGGTCGAGGCCGGTGGATCTCAGGCTCCTCCCGAGATCGACCACCCACGGCTCGCCGCCCACGAGCAGGATCCGTGTCCCGGCGGGTTTGACGATGCCCAGCATCCTGGCGACCTGAGCCGCACTCAGGGCGTACAACAGGACCGTCCCGACGATCACGAGGAAGGTGACGGGAAGGATTCTGGCGGCCCCGTCGACCCCTTTGTCGACGAGGCTCGCAGAGAACGCCGTAGCCGTGGCGGCAGCAACGATCCCGCGGGGGGCCATCCATCCGACGAAAGCCCTCTCGCCCAGGGACAGACCGGAACCCACGGTCGACACATAGGCCACGAGAGGCCGCACCACGAGGACCAGGATGGCGATGAGGCCGAGGGCCGGGAGGAGTACGGGCACGAGGGAGGCCGGTGTGACCGTGGAGGAGATCGAGACGAACAGCAGACCGATGATCAGCTGGGCCAGTGTCTCGAAGAAGGGACGGCGCGCGGGCATGTCGAAGCCCCTGATGTTGGTGACGGCGAGGCCCGTGACGATGGCGGCGATGAGTCCCGTGTCGTCCCTGACGATGTCGGCACCGGCGGACACTGCGATCACGGTGGCCAACTGGGCCAGCGTCCCGAGCGTCTCGCCGAGCCGCAACGTGCGAAGCGTCAGCCAGAGCAATGCCGTCCCGACCGCCCCACCGATCAGCCCCACGACCATGCTGATGGCGAACTGCCCGAGTTGGTAGCCCCGTCCGATGTCGACCTGGTGCGTGGTGGCGATGGCGTGGAAGACCAGCGCGCCCAGGATGCCGCCGATCGGGTCGGTCAGGGTCCCTTCCCAGATGAGGATACGGCGCACCTTGTCCGTAGGCCGTACGACGTCGAGGATGGGGCCGACCACCGTGGGACCGGAGACGACCAGGATCACGCCGAGCATCGAGGCGACCTTGAGGGGCATGTCGAACATCGCCGGTGCCACGGCGGAGGTGACCAGGAACGTGACGAGCACACCGAGCAGCAGCAGCCGTCCCACGATCCAGCGGGTGCGTCCGGTGAGTTTGCGCAGGTCGAGCCCGAGTCCGGCGTCGTAGAGGATCACCGCCACGGACATCGACACGAGGACGTCGAAGTTCTGCCCCATCAGCTTCCCGGGGTGGATGACGTCCGTCAGCGCGCCGGCCGTGAAACCTGCGGGCAGCAGGATGATGAGGGCGGGAACGCGCAGCTTGCTCGCCAGAATCTGTGACCCGGTGGCGAGGATCAGGGTCAGGGCAATTCCGAGGTAGATCTCGTCGTCTGTCACAGCAGCTCCTTTCGGCAGAGTCCTGGCGCGGTGGCGATTCGGCCTCCGACGGTCAGGTGGCTCCCGACCTGCCACCGTCTTCGGGATCGCCGCCCTGCCGCAGGTCGGCCTCGGTCAGTTCCTGCAGATCGCCTCGGGTGTCGAGCCAGTACAGGAAGGCGACGGCCGGTACCACGATCACCAGCGCGACAAGGGTGACGACCGCCAGCCAGGTCAGCGTGGCCGATGCACCGGCACCTTCGGCGACGGTCATCGATCGCGGGAGCAGATAGGGACGCTGAGCCAGTCCCCAGGCGAGGACCGCGCAGGTGATGGCGCCGACGGCCGAGGCGCGGGCCCAGCCGCCCGGCATACGCACGAGCAGCCACGCCGTGGTGAGGGCGGCCGCCGCCCCGGCGATACCGAAGGCCAGCCCCGCCCCGTGGGTGAGCCCGTGCCACACATGTGGGGCGTCCTCGCTGGTGACGAACAGGGTGATCACCACCAGCACCACGAGCGCAACGAGGCTCAGCAGCCCGCGCCGCCGGAAGTACGCGATCAGGTCGGGTGCGTCGAAGCGGCGGGCATCCCCTGTCAGGAAGGTGGCGCCCAGGAAGGCGGTCGCGGCGACGGCGAGCAGGCCGAACATGATCGAGGTGGGGTTGGACCAGGCGTCCGCCGACGCCTCCGTCCCGAGCTTCACCCGGCCTGAGGCGACACCCCCTACGGCGGCGCCGAGGAAGAACGGAGTCACGAGCGAGGCCAGGGCGAACACGGCACCGTAGATGCGCCGATCCGCGAGCCGGTGGGCGACCTTGCGGAAGGCGAAGCCGGCGCCGCGCAGGACCAGTCCCACGGCGGCCAGGGCCAGAGGCAGCCACATCGCGGAGAACACGGCCTGGAAGAGGGTCGGGAAGCCGGTCCACATGATGACGAAGACGAAGATCAACCAGACGTTGTTGACCTCCCACACGGGTGCCATCGCGTGATCGATGAGCCATCGCGGCCGCTTGCCGCGGTCCGCCCCTCCCGCGGTCAGGTCCCAGAAGCCGGCACCGTAGTCGGTACCGCCCGCGCAGGTGTACGCAGCGATGGCCAGCAGCAGTACCACTGCCATCAAATCGGCCGTCACGGTCGGTCACCCTTGGACCGGGTGACGCCACCGGAACCGCCGTCACCCGAGGGAACAGGAGACCGGGGACCGTAGGGGCTGTCTGTCTCCGGCTCGTCCGCCGCTCGCCCGGCGACCTGTTCCGCGTCGGCGAGCCGCCATCGGGTGCGCAGCTTGAGCAGCACGGCGAGAAGCGAACCGAAGATGAACACGTACACGACGATCACCAGGCCGAGCATGATCCACAGGGTGGACGAGCGCGTCGCCGTGACTGCCTCGGCAACGCGCGTGTTCTGGTAGACGATCCAGGGCTGGCGTCCCACCTCGGTCGCGATCCAGCCGCATTCGACGGCCACCACCGAGGCCAGACCTGCGCAGGCCGCGCTGCGGTAGAACCACTTCGACTCAGGAAGCCTGCGGTGCCGCAGCCAGACCAGGCCGTACCAGAGCGCGAGGAGTACCAGGGCGGACCCGATGAGAACCATGATGTCGAAAGCCCAGTGCGCGATCGTCGCCTGAACGGCGGTGGGCCGTTGGTCCGGCGGGACGGAGGTCAGTCCGACGACCTTGGTGTCCGGGCTGAAACCGGCGAGGACGGAGTCAAGCAGCGGAAGTTTGATGCCGCCCGATACGGAACCGTCGGAGTGCAGGCGGCCGAACAGGTACTCCGGTACGCGGGTGTCGGTCTTCCAGACGATCTCCATGGCCGCGAACTTCACCGGCTGCTTGTGGAACACCGACCGGGCGATGGAGTCGCCGAGGGCGAACTGCACAGGGGTCGCCACCGCGGCGATGCTGAAGGTAATGGCGAAGCCGAGCCGGTGGTAACGGTCACGGCGCCCCCTCAGCCAGCCGACCGCGTAGACGCCGGCCACCGTGTAGCCCGCGGTCAACAGCATGGCCACGACGAAGTGCCAGTACTGCGGCCCGAACATCGGAGTGAAGATCGCCTTCCAGACGTTCACGTCCGTCGGCTTGCCGGCGGAGTCGAGGGAGAAGCCCTGCGGTGTGTTCATCCAGGAGTTGGCCGCCAGGATGCCGAATGCCCCGAGCAGCGCGGCGGCCGGAAGCGGCAGCCCCAGCAGGAAGTGTGTCCGGGGCTTCAGTCTCCGCCATCCGTAGAGATAGATGGCGATGAGGACCGCTTCGAGGAAGAACGCCCAGGCCTCGACCCCGAAGCCGATTCCGAAGACGTCGCCCCACCTGCCCATCAACCCCGGCCAGAGCAGACCGAATTCGAAGGAGAGCACGGTGCCGGTGACGACTCCGACGGCGAACTGGACCGCCATGACCGCCGACCAGCGCCGTGCCAGCAGGAGGGCCGTCGCGTCTTTGTGGCGCAGCCCGCGGTAATGCATGACCAGGGTGATCAGAGGCAGGGCTACGCCCAACGGGACCAGGACGATGTGGGAGGCCAGAGTGAAGGCCATGAGTTCTCGGGCCGGCAGGAGCTGATCCGGAGCGCTCGCCAGGAGATGGACCGATGCGCACATAACCGCCTTCGCTGTTCGGGTCCTGCGAAAGAGGTCAGCCGCCGGTTGCGAACCCGGGGAAGAGCGTCATCCCGCCGTCGACGTAGAGGGTCGTCCCCACGACGTAGTCCATGAGGTCGGACGCGAGCAGGACGACGGCGTGGGCGATGTCCTCGGGGTCACCGATCCGGCCGTAGGGGATCAGGCGCAGGAGGTCCTCCCGGGCCGCCGGCGTCTCCCAGGCG
Organism: Streptomyces sp. B1I3; assembly: GCF_030816615.1. NCBI lineage: Bacteria > Bacillati > Actinomycetota > Actinomycetes > Kitasatosporales > Streptomycetaceae > Streptomyces > Streptomyces sp. B1I3. The sequence goes on along the minus strand of NZ_JAUSYD010000001.1, from coordinate 6,693,759 downwards.
CTGCGGTTGATGGGGGTCTTGATCGCCCCGGGGGCGACGGCGTTCACCCGGATCCGCTCCGGTGCGAGCTCCTGGGCCAGGGTCTGCATCATCATCTGGACGCCTCCCTTCGACGAGGCGTAGTTCACGTGCCCCGCCCAGGGGATGAGCTGGTGCACCGAGCTCATACAGATGATCTTGCCGGCCGCTCGGGACACCTCCGGGACCACTCCGCGCCGACGGAACTCCTTGGCCGCCTCCCGTGCGCACAGGAACTGGCCCGTGAGGTTCACGTCGAGGACTTTCTGCCACTGGGCGAGAGTCATTTCGGTGAACTTGGCGTCACGCTGCATACCGGCGTTGGCGACCAGGATGTCGAGGGTTCCGAAATCCTGGACCGTCCGGTCCACCATCGCGGTCACCTGGGTCTCCTGCGACACGTCCGCCTCGTAGGCCACCGCACGCACCCCGAATGACGTGATCTCCTCGACCACTTGCTCGGCGGCTTCCCGGTCGCTCACGTAGTTCACCGCCACGTTGGCGCCCGCCCGGCCCAGCGCGATGGCCGTGCCCTTACCGATGCCGGAATTGGCTCCGGTCACCAGAGCTGTCTGGCCCTTCAGCAAGTCGGACGGCAGAGCACCCCGCGCTGCCTCGACGTGGGAATCCATGATGCCCTGTCTCCTCGCTGCGCGGCTCCGGCCCGCCCGGCTACTGCCCGACAGGCGAGAATCAGGAAATCACCGGACGAACGGGGCCGCGGTCCTGGCGGGCCGCTCCTGGGCCATTGGGCGGAACGGCTTCCCCCGGTCGGCTCAACCGCAGCGACGTGCGACGTTCATGACGCCTGCCATACCGTCCGGCCCATCGGAGCACGTAGGTCGCCCTCCTGCTCCACGGCGTCGGGGCCGAGGCCACTGCGAAAGGCATCCGGCGGGCAGGACATGGGCTCAAAAGCGGCGACCTGACTCTCCAGCAACCTCTACGGCAAGAAGTGTCCTCGTCTGTCGGACGGCCGGGAGCGAATCAGTTCCGGTGCGCCGTGCAGGTACACCAGACGCACTTCCGGCCTCCCGCGCAGAAGTCGGTCGCGGTAGGCCCGCTCGAGGGCGGAACAAGTGACCAGCGCCGGCTGATCCGTGGCGATCTCGTGTCCAGCCAGGCGGAGATGGCATCCAGCCAGGGCTCGCGATCGGTGTCCGCGATCATGCTGGGGCCGCCCGGCGCCGGACCCAGGGTCCTTGCCCACACTACCTACGGGATGCCATCCAGTCGCTCGTCATACAGGCTCCCTCCGTGTCAGGCGGCCGGTGCGGCGGATGTCGCCTGAGGCATCTCCTGCTCAGTCCAGATCGTCTTGCCCTCGTTCGTGAAACGGGCGCCCCACCGGTGGGCGAGTTCGGCACAGATGAAGAGCCCGCGTCCGCCCTCGTCCGTGGTCCGGGCATGCCGGAGGTGTGGTGCGACGAGGCTCGCATCGCTGACTTCGCACGTCAGGGTAGGGCCGTCGATGAGGCGCAGCCGGAGCGGAGGCGTCCCGTAGCGGATGGCGTTGGTGGCGAGTTCGCTCACGATGAGTTCCGTACCGAAGGTGAGTTCCTCGAGGTTCCAGCCGGCCAGCCGGCGGCGGACCCAGGCGCGTGCGCCGGCCACGGCGGCGGGCTCGGCCGGCAGGTCCCACGTGGCGACTCGGTCGGCATCGACGGCCCGGGCGCGGAGGAGGAGCAGGATGGCGTCGGCGTCGTGCCCCTCGGGCGCCGCTCTCCGGACCGCCTCCACGCACAGGGTCTTCAAGGAGCGACCGGTGTTCGCGAGGACCTGCCGGAGTTCCTGGCGGCGAGCAGTGGCGCTGGGGGCGTCCGGGGGCAGAAAGACGTCGGTGTGGAGCGCGATGACGCTCCCTTCGCTCAGGTCGAGACGGGAACCGGCGAATACCGCGCCATCTGTGCCCGCACCGAGAGGCGGAGCCTGGGAGAGGTCGCAGATGGACGCGGTCCCGTCCGGGTGGGCGAGCCACGGGGGCGGGTGACCGGCGAGAGCAATGGTGCAGGTGAGGCTCAGCGGGTCGTAGATGCCGTACACGCAGCCCGCGGTCAGCTTCTCTTCGCGCGGAGGGTGGCCGTGGTCGAGGCCGGAACGCTCGGCGGCAAGGCGCGCGACCGTGTCGTTGAGCCGGGCCAGCAGCTCGTCGCATGCGAGATCCAGCGAGGACAGGGTGTGGATGGCCGTCCGGATCTGTCCCATGGCAGTCGTCGCCTGTATCCCCTCCCCCGAGACACGTCCGACGGTGAAGGCCACGCGTGCACCGGACAGGGGAATGACGTCGAACCAGCCGCCGCCCACCGCTCCCGGCTCGTGGAAGTGGGCTGTCTCCACGGCGACCAGGCGGGGAGGTCGCTGCGGTAGGAGGTGGCGCTGGAGCGTGAGAGCGATGGTGTGTTCACGTGTGTAGCGCCGTGAGTTGTCGATGTACAACGAGGTACGTAGGGCCAACTCCAGAGCGAGGTCGAGGTCCTCCTGCTCGAATACCGCACGGCCGGCGGACCGGTACAGGCTGAGCGCCCCGAGCACGCCACCCCTCAGGGACAGCGGGGTGATGATGGCGGAACGGGCGTGGGACGGGCCTGCCGCCGGGCCCGGGCCGTGGACGATGAGGTGGGGGCGCAGGTCGGTGAGCGACTGCGACAACGCTGCTGGAAAGTGGAACGGCTCCCGCTCCAGGCTCTCGGATGGAGGAAAGCGCTCCGCGGAGACGATTGCCATGCGCCGTAGAGGCACATCGGAAGCGACTGGCGCGGAAGGGGGTTCGTCACCGCGGATGACAGGGTCCAGAAGATGCAGCTCCGCGTCGTCCGCGAAGTCGGGTACCAGGACACGCACCAGGTCCTCGCAGGTGGTGTCCATATCCAGAGTACGGCCGACGTCCTCTCGGACGGCGTTGAGAATCCCGGTACGCGACAGGGCATGTTCACGTTCGGTGACGTCGACCACCGAGCTCGCGACACCGAGCACCTGCCCGTCGGACACATGGAGCGGGAGCACCGACACCTCGTACAGATGCTCTCGGTCGGGGTCGGTGGGCGGCTTGGCTCCCACAAGCCTGCCGATCGCGGGCTCGCCGGTGGTGAGTACGCTCCGCACCATGGCCGCGGTGGCGTCGGGGTCGGTGAAGTGGAACGCGTCGGCCAGCCGACGCCCTACCAGGAGCCCGGGGGGTATTCCACTGATGCCGTGGGCTGCCGTGTTCACCCGTAGGACCCGCAAATCGGTGTCCAGGACGTGCATCCCTACAGGGGACAGGGTGAACAGCGCTCTGAGCAGAGCCTTGCCGAAAGGGCCGTCGTCCTCGGCGGATGTCTCGCGGTACACGCCCCACGCGTGGGAGCCGTCCTGACAGAACACCGGCCGCACCAGCAGCCCATCGGCTTCCGCACCGTCGCTCCTCGACCACGCATCCTCGGCGGCCGACCTCGCTATGGCGGAAAACAGCTCCGAGACCGGACGGCCCACGGCCTCGGACGCCGCACGGCCGAACAATTCTTCCGCCTCGTCGGCGCACTCGAGCACGGTTCCCGACACGTCCACGACGATCAGCGCATCGTCGGATGCCATAGGACGGATCGCCTCCGCATCTCCCCTGACGGTCCCCGCCTGACCCCATGTCTGTACCTGCGTGCTCGCTTCCCTCCAGGTTGCGACGCTCACGCGGGATCCGCACCTCGGCACGGGACAGGCGCCCGCCGCCTGCGTTCGGCACCCGCGACCGGCGTGACCTTGACGAGCGGCGTACCCCTCCATCATGTGTCTTGATGGCTGGGACACCGCTCGATCAAGGTCACGGTGGACCAGTACGGCCACCTCACGCAGGACGGCCGCGAACGCTGCCGTCAGGTCGCCGAGGAGGCCCCTGCGCCGCACATGCTCACAGCAGGCCGAAGGACTGAAGGACGCGCCGCTGCGCCGGCGACGGGTGGGCAGGCCAGTAGATGTAGCAGACCCCTCCCGTGCCACTCCTGACCCGCCCGTTCGCGTCGTAGCGCTTCGTGCGGAGCCAGATGTTCTCCCACTCGGCCCTTCGGTAGACGCGGCGGACGGCGTCGTTGTCAGGGGAAGCCGGGTCGTTGGCGATCACGTCGCCGTCGGCGGTGAAGCCGATGACGGTCATCAGGTGGCCGGAGGTGCCGTATCCGGCGCCCGTCAGCTCCTCCTTGAGGAACGACTGTGACGTGATGACCGGAATGCCCACGCGGACGAGCCGCTCCACGTCGGTGAGCGAGCCGAGGCGGGTGACGACCGCGTTCATGTCCTTGTACGTGGCCGCGTACGCGGCGTTGAAGGGCCAGTTGCCACAGCCTTCGTACTGGTGGTCGAAGGTGTGGCGGGCCGCGTGACAGACCTGCGGGTCGGCGATCCCCGGCTTCACCCAGGCGAGGTCCTCCGCGGTGGGCCGGCGCCCCCAGTACTCGATGATCATCTGCGAGGAGGTGGGGCTGCACCAGGCCTCACCCCCGTTGTCGTACTCGGGGTACTGCCCCACATGGACGTTCTGCGAGTAGCGGGGCACCGCCAGCTCCCGGGTGATCCCGGGCGTGCTCGGCTCGACGGTGAAGCGGTCCGGGACGTCCGAGGCCATGGCGCCGATCCGGTGGACCGTGGGCGTGAGGCCGCTGCCCGGGGTCCGGTACAGGGTGAGCCTGAGCCGGTAGGAGACCAGCCGGAGTCCGCTCGCCGCGTCGTCCACCGAGAACGTGTCGGTCCAGACCGTGCTCCTGCCGTCGGTCTGGTCGTCGACGGACGTCCGGCGGATGTCGCCGTCGCCTGCCGCCCACCGGCCCATCACGTACCAGGGTGTGTCCGTTCCGTCCGAGTAGCGGCCGCGTAGCTCGATCTGGATCCAGGTGCCCGCCGGCGTCCGGGCGTTCCAGGAGGCGATCACCTCGGTCGCCGGGACGGCGGAGCGGTGGAGCGGCGAGGTCCAGGTGGCGTACTCCCACGTGCCGGTCGTGCCGGTGTGCGGGTCGGTGTACTCGGTGGTGCCGGCGGGGGCCGCGATCACCAGGCCCGGCCGCCGGCCGGCGACGGCGCGGGTTCCGGCCGCGGAGCCGAAGCGCCAGTCGGTGTACGTACTCCAGAAGCGGTTGTCCACGACCGAGGCGGCCGCCGCGGAGGAGGAGGTGCGGGAGGAGGAGGAGGCCGTCGCGGGGCCGGCGGAGGCCACCGTGCCCGCCCCGGCCGCTGCCGCGAGCGCGGCGGTGAGCACGGTCCTGCGTGTGGTCGGTCTGGTCATGGGCGAGACCCCCGGTCGTGTGCGGATGTGGGGCTGCGGGTGGCGATCGGTGCGCCAACTATCGCGGGTGGGAGCCGGATCCTGCCAGCGATTCGGCCCGTGCCGCCGCAGTAATATTGGTCTGGTCCACTGACATGACCTGCGCTGTGGCCCAGGGCGGCTCAGTCGTTCGGCGCCTCCGCCCGGCATGACGGACCCGGCTCTGCGGCTCCTGCTGCCCCACGGCCGGTGGCGGCCCGCGGCCCCCGCGGCCGGTGGCGGCTCTCGTAGGCTGGGACCATGAACGACCTGGCGGACCACGCACGCCGTCTGCGCTCCCTGCGTCCGTCCTGCGGGCCCGTGCGGATCGTCGCCGTCGACGGCCACGCGGGTTCGGGCAAGACCACGTTCGCCGGCCGGCTCGCCTCGGAGCTCGGCGACGCCCCCGTGCTGCACCTGGACGACCTGGCCACCCACGAGGAGCTCTTCGCCTGGACGGACCGCCTGCGGGCGCAGGTCCTGGACCCGCTGGCGCGCGGGGAGGCCGCGCGGTACGCCCCGTACGACTGGAGCGCCCGGCGCTTCGGGGCGGCGCGGGTCGTGGAGCCCGCGCCCGTGATGCTGATCGAGGGGGTGGGTGCGGGCCGGGCCGCTGTGCGGCCGTACCTCGCCGGGCTTCTCTGGCTGGAGGGGGACAGCGAGTGGTCCTGGCAGCGGGGCAGGAGACGTGACGGGCCGGCGCTGTCGGAATTCTGGGACGGCTGGACCGTCGCCGAGCGACGGCATTTCGCCGACGATCCCTCATATCCGTTCGCCGACGCGCTGATACGCCAGAAACCGGAGGGTTACGACTGGCTGGAAGGGCCTCGCGCGACAGCGGTGACGAGTCACACCCTCACGGAGAGTGAGGACTGAGCGTGGCGACACCGGTCAGCCGGAGATCGCGCCGGAAGTGCCTCGACGCGGCTTGACCAAGGGGTCGTACAGGTCTTACGTTCTCATTGTGCGGCTTTTCGGAGCCCCGCAGGCACGAAGCCCCCGGTCGTTCCCCCGTGATCGGGGGCTTCGTTCTGCCCACCACACCCCCTCTTCCAGCCCCGGACAGGCCCTCGCGCTCACCCTCGGTCACCGCAGCCGAAGCGCCGGTAACGCCCTTAACCAGGCACTCCCCCCGCAGGTACGATGCTTCCCGCTGTGGTCAATTCCCGCCCCCGGCACGGTGATTAGGAACGCTCCGATGGGCATGCTGTGCGGGCAGGGCATTCTGGGGGCACGGTTTGTGGGGGACCTGATGGACATCGGCACGCAGGGCGCACAGGCCCCGGCCGACCTCGCCTGGCTGCGGGGGGTGGACGCCTACACGATGGGCGCCTACCCACAGGCCGAAGAGGAATTCAGAACCGCGGTGCGCGTCGACCCCGGCATGGCGGACGGCTGGCTCGGCCTGCACGCCCTGCGGGTCGACACCACCACGGCACTGTTACGCATGTACCGTCACCGCGACCGCTTCGGCGAGCAGCGGGCCCGGTACCGCCGCACGCTCAACTCCTGGTACTGGCTGGGCTGGTGGGTGCAACCGGTGCTGGAGAGCCCGCGCGACCTGCTCCTCGCGCACGCCTCCCACTGGCTGGACGGCCGCCACGTGCCGGAACTGGACCGCGCCCTGGCGGCCCTGCCGCCGGTCGACGCCGATGCGCACGTACGGTTCCTGCACGCGTGCCGGGCGTATCTCGTCAAGGACTGGGAGCAGCTCGTCCGCACCACCGAACCACTCGTCGACGATCCGCTGCTCGGCATCGAATCGGGCCTCTTCGGCGGCATGGCCCGGGTGCGCCTGGAGATGTACGGGCAGGCCGAGCCCCTCCTGTCCGCCGCCCTGATGCGCTGCCGCAGCGAACAGCCCCAGCGCAAGGAGCTGCGTTACTGGCTGGCCAGGGCCCACGAGGGCACCGGACGGAGTGCGGCCGCCCTCCCCCTGTACCGGGCGGTGCACCGCGTCGACCCGGCCTTCATGGACACCTCCGCCCGGCTCGCGGCGATCTCCGACGGCGACGGCTACGAGGAGGCCGCCGGCCTCGCAGCGGTGTCGCTCGGGTTCGCCTCGGACGGCCTGGGCGCGGAGGCGCAGCCGGACGGTGAGACGACGCTGGGCACCGACCTGGTGGACGGCCGCGACCCCTGGCTCGGCGGAGAGCCGCAGGACCTGCCGGGACCCGCCGTGCCGTCGCCCCGGCCCGACCGGCTACGCGAGAAGCCGGGGACGCCCCGCAGAGCGGCGCACACCGGTTTCCCGGCGGGGCCGAGCGATCCCGTGCTGCTCGCCGAGGCATTGGCGGAGCTCGAGCGCATGGTGGGGCTCGAACCCGTGAAGCGTCAGGTCAAGGCATTGTCCGCCCAGCTGAACATGGCGCGGCTCCGGGCCGAGCAGGGCCTGCCCGTGCAGCCGCCGAAGCGGCACTTCGTCTTCTCCGGCCCCTCCGGCACGGGCAAGACCACGGTCGCCCGCATCCTGGGCCGGGTGTTCTACGCCCTCGGGCTGCTCGGTGGTGACCATCTGGTGGAAGCCCAACGCTCTGATCTGGTGGGCGAGTTCCTCGGCCAGACGGCGGTGAAGGCCAACGAGCTGATCGATTCGGCGCTCGGCGGGGTGCTGTTCGTCGACGAGGCGTACAGCCTCTCCAACTCCGGTTACAGCAAGGGCGACGCATACGGGGACGAGGCCTTGCAGGTCCTCCTCAAGCGAGCCGAGGACAACAGGGACCATCTCGTCGTCATCCTCGCCGGCTACCCCGAAGGCATGGACCGGCTGCTGTCCGTCAACCCGGGCCTCTCCTCCCGCTTCACCACCCGGGTCGACTTCCCCAGCTACCGCCCGCTCGAACTCACCGCGATCGGCGGGGTGCTGGCCGCCGAGAACGGCGACACCTGGGACGAGGAGTCCCTGGAGGAGCTGCGCAGCATCAGCGGGCATGTGATCGACCAGGGCTGGATCGACGAACTGGGCAACGGCCGCTTCGTCCGCACGCTGTACGAGAAGAGCTGCGCCTACCGTGACCTGCGGCTCTCCGGCTACACGGCCGCTCCGTCCCGGGACGATCTGGCGACGCTGCGGCTGGCCGACCTGATGCAGGCGTACGGCGAGGTGCTGTCCGGGCGCGGCCCGGTGGACCGGGGGACCCAGGAGCCGGGGGCGCTGTGACGTGCGCGGGTCGCCGGGCGGGGCCGTAGCCGCCCGGCGACCCGTCGCCGGGGGGTCAGCCCAGCGGAGCCATGGCCTTGGGTACCTCCACCGTGCGGCGGGGCACCGAGACGCGGTGCGCCGGGTCGCGCACTTCGCCCACGAGCGTCTCCAGGACGTCCTCCATGGCGACGAGACCGAGCACCTTGCCCGAGGCGTCGGCGACCTGGGCCAGGTGCGTCGCCGCGCGCCGCATCACCGTCAGGGCGTCGTCCAGCGGGAGTTCCGCCCGTACGGTCGCCATCGGGCGCCAGACGTGCTGCGGAACGGCCCGTTCGCCGTCCTCCAGCTCCAGGACGTCCTTGACGTGCAGGTAGCCCATGAAGGGGCCGCCGCCCTCCGCGCAGACGGGGAAGCGTGAGTACCCCGTCCGTACGGTCAGCTCCTCGATCCGGCGCGGGGTGACCGACGGGTCCACCGTCACCAGCACGGCCCGGTCGAGCAGCACGTCGGTGACCGGCCTGCTGCCCAGCTCCAGGGCGTCCTCGAGCCGTTCCTGCGCCTCGGGTTCCAGCAGACCGGCCTGCCCGGAGTCCTCCACGAGACGGTTGAGCTGCTCGCTGGTGAAGACGGCCTCCACCTCGTCCCTCGGCTCGACGCCGAAGAGCCGCAGCACCAGGCGGGCGCAGGCCCCGAGCGCCGACGTGACCGGCCGGCAGAGCCGTGCGAAGCCGACCAGGGCGGGGCTGAGCCACAGGGCGGTCTTCTCGGGCGCGGCCATCGCCAGGTTCTTCGGGACCATCTCGCCGACGACGAGGTGGAGGAAGACCACGAGGACGAGGGCCAGGGCGTAGCCGAGCGGGTGGATCAGTGCCTCGGGCAGGTGCACGGCGTGGAAGACCGGCTCCAGGAGGTGGGCCACGGTCGGCTCCGCCACGGCACCGAGGGTCAGGGAGCAGACGGTGATGCCGAACTGTGCGGCGGCCATCATCTGCGGCAGGTTCTCCAGGCCGTACAGGACCTGTCCGGCGCGGCCGGATCCCTTCGCCGCGAGAGGTTCCACCTGGCTGCGGCGTACGGAGACGAGTGCGAACTCGGCGCCGACAAAGAAGCCGTTCGCCAGGACGAGGAGCCCGGCGAAGAGCAGCTGTACGAGGCTCATCGCACGGCCTCCAGCAGCTCCTGGGTGAGTTCGGCCGCCACGGGCCGCGCCGGGTCCGTCAGGCGGACGAAGCGGACCTGTTCGGCGCGGTAGTGGCCGACCTGGCGGACCAGGACCCGCCAGCCGGGCAGTTCGGCCCGGTCGCCGGGGGCGGGAATGCGCCCCAGCAGGTCGGCGACCAGCCCCGCCACGGTCTCGTACGGCCCGTCGGGCACCTCGAGGCCTATGCGCCGCAGGGTCAGAACCCTGCAGCTGCCTTCCACGTCCCAGCCGGGCCGGCCGTCGTCGGCGACCACGGGGGTCAGGTCGGGGCGGTCGGCGCCTTCCGCGTCGTGCTCGTCGCGGACCTCGCCGACGAGCTCCTCGATGATGTCCTCGAGGGTGACGACCCCGGCGGTGCCGCCGTACTCGTCGACCACGACGGCTATCGGCTGCTCGTTGCGGAGCCTTCGCAGGAGTTGTTCGACGGGCAGTGTCTCCGGCACCAGGAGCGGCGGCACGGCGATGCTGCCGACCGGGGTGCGCATCCGGTCCTGGGCGGGGACGGCGAGCGCGTTCTTCAGGTGGACCATGCCGACGACCTCGTCGATGCGGTCGCGGTAGACCGGGAAGCGGGAGAGTCCGGTGGCCCGGGTGAGGTTGAGGACGTCCGCGGCGGTCGCCGACGACTGCAGCGCACTGACCCTGACCCGCGGCGTCATGACGTGCTGCGTGGTGAGCCCGGCCAGGGACAGGGTCCGTACGAAGAGGTCGGCGGTGTCCTGTTCCAGGGCCCCGGCCTGGGCCGAGTGCCGGGCCAGTGAGACCAGCTCGCCGGGCGTCCGCGCGGAGGCCAGTTCGTCGGTGGGTTCGACACCGAACAGCCGTACCAGCCGGTTGGCGACGGTGTTCAGCACCGTGATCACCGGGCGCAGGACGGTGGAGAAGCGGTGCTGGGGGCCGGCGACGAAGCGTGCGACCTGGAGCGGCCGGGAGATCGCCCAGTTCTTGGGCACGAGTTCGCCGATCACCATCTGGACGGCGGAGGCGAGCAGCATGCCGACGACGACGCTCACCCCGGGGGCTGCCCCTGCGGGCAGGCCGGTGGCGGTGAGCGGTCCGGCCAGCAACTGGGCGAGCGCGGGTTCGGCGAGCATGCCGACGACCAGCGAGGTGATGGTGATGCCCAGCTGGGTGCCGGAGAGCTGGAAGGAGAGTTCGCGCAGGGCCGCCACGACGGTGCCGGCCCGGCGGTCGCCTTCGGCGGCCGCGCGTTCGGCGTCGGGCCGTTCCACCGTGACGAGCCCGAATTCGGCTGCCACGAAGAATCCGTTGGCGAGGATGAGAAGGAATGCCGCGGTGAGCAGCAACAGGGGGGTGGTCATGCCGCCGCCTCCGGGAGGAGGGCGGCGCAGATACTACCGGACGATCCGTCCATTGCTGGAGGGAGTCACTCCTTGGGTCGCAGGAAGGCCCCGCGGGCCTCATGGCCTCCGGTGCGGGGCGGGGCGCGCAGTGCGCCGCCGCCCTCCAGAGTAATCAAGAACGGGCCGTGCGGGGCAGGGGGCTCAGCCGTTCTGCGTGCTGCCGTTCACTCCGCTGCCGTGGAATTCGGCGAGTGCGCGGAGTGTACGGGCGTCACGGATGGCGTGCTCCTTGGCGATTCCGGGCTGGATGCCGAGGGCGGGCAGGCTGGTGCCGTCGCGCTGAGGTCGAGGAAGACCCAGGGGTCACCGGCCCGCAGGTTGACGCGCAGGATCTCCGCCCACGCCAGGCGGCGCGTCCGGGTGATGTTGACGACGGTGACGCCGGACTCGTCCGCGACGATCCGGGGCCTGCTGAGGAGGGCGAGAACACCGAAGAAGAGCAGGGCGACGAAGACGAAGCTCGTCCGCTCCCCCGGGCTCAGCTGCTCCAGTATCAGCGCGATCGCCGTGATGACGACGAACATCGCCGCTCCGACGGCCAGCAGGACCACCCTGCTGCGGGTGGGCCTGAAGGTGGCCGGGAGTTCGGGGAGTTCGGGCGGCCTGGGCGCGGGGGCGGACATGGGCGCTGTCGTCCTTCGGTGTTCTCTGGTCCCGGCCGTCACCAGGGCGGCAGGTGCGGACTGGGTGGGGCCGTCAGAGGCGGCAGGCGTGGATGGCCGTCGTGAGGATGGCACGGGCGCCGAGCTCGTACAGGTCGTCCATGATCCGCTGGGCTTCCTTGGCGGCGACCATGGAACGGACGGCGACCCAGCCCTCGTGGTGCAGGGGCGAGATGGTCGGCGACTCCAGGCCCGGGGTGAGGGCCACGGCTCGCTCCAGGTGCTCGACGCGGCAGTCGTAGTCCATCATCACGTAGCTGCGTGCGACGAGGACGCCCTGCAGGCGGCGCAGGAACTGCTGGACCTTGGGGTCGTCGGCGGGGGCGCCCGTGCGGCGGATCACGACGGCTTCGGACGTCATGATCGGCTCGCCGATGACTTCCAGTCCGGCGTTGCGCAGGCTGGTGCCGGTCTCGACGACGTCGGCGATGACCTGGGCGACGCCGAGTTCGACGGCCGTCTCCACCGCGCCGTCGAGGTGGACGACGGAGGCGTTGACGCCCACGTCGGCGAGGTGCTTGGCGACGATGCCCTCGTAGGAGGTGGCGATCGTCATGCCGTCGAAGTCCTGCGGGCCGGTCGCCGTTCCGGGCTTGGTGGCGTAGCGGAAGGTGGACCGGGCGAAGCCGAGCTGGAGGATCTCCTCGGCCTCGGCGGCGGAGTCGAGCAGCAGGTCGCGGCCGGTGATGCCGATGTCCAGGCGGCCGGAACTGACGTAGATCGCGATGTCGCGCGGCCGGAGGTAGAAGAATTCGACCTCGTTGGCGGGGTCGACGAGGACGAGTTCCTTCGACTCCTTGCGCTGCTGGTAGCCGGCCTCATGGAGCATCGCCATCGCAGGCCCGGAGAGTGCACCCTTGTTGGGGACGGCGATGCGCAGCATGAGGGCGGGTTTCCTTTGTGCGAAGGGATGTTCGGGGACGTGCGGAGCCGGGTGCCGATGAGGGCCGGGCTCGGTGTGCCGGAGGCTCAGAGGTGGGCGTAGACGTCGTCGAGGGAGATTCCGCGGGCGACCATCATCACCTGGACGTGGTACAGGAGCTGGGAGATCTCCTCGGCGGCGGCTTCCTTGCCCTCGTATTCGGCGGCCATCCAGACCTCGGCGGCCTCCTCGACGACCTTCTTGCCGATGGCATGCACGCCCTTGTCCACCAGTTCGGCGGTACGGGAGGTGGAGGGGTCGCCGTCGGCGGCCTTGAGCTGCAGCTCGGCGAAGAGCTCTTCGAAGGTTTTGTTCGCCATGATGGTCCTTAGAATACGGGGTCCCGGACCGCTGCTCAGCGCCAGGGTTCGCTGACGGTGCGCAGTGTTGCGGCGGTGGCGACGGCAGCGGTGACCGCTTCGTGCCCCTTGTCCTCGTTGGAGCCCTCGAGCCCGGCCCGGTCCAGCGCCTGTTCCTCGGTGTCACAGGTGAGGACGCCGAAGCCGACGGGGACCCCGGTGTCGACGGTGACCTGGGTGAGGCCGTTGGTGACGCCCTGGGACACGTACTCGAAGTGGGGGGTGCCACCGCGGATGATCACCCCGAGGGCGACGATCGCGTCGTAGCCGCGGCCGGCGAGGACCTTGGCGACCACCGGGAGCTCGAAGCTGCCGGGGACCCGGAGCAGCGTCGGCTCGTCGATGCCGAGGTCGTGCAGGGCGCGCAGGGCCCCGTCGACGAGTCCGTCCATGACCTTCTCGTGCCACTGGGCCGCGATGACGGCCACCCGCAGGTCACCGCAGTTGCGTACGGACAGTTCGGGTGCGCCCTTGCCGCTCATGTCTCTCCTGAGTGTTTCGTCGGTACTTACTGGTTGCCGCAGGTCGACACGGTGATGGGGTCGAGCCAGGGCAGGTCGTGTCCCATGCGGTCGCGCTTGGTGCGCAGGTAGTGGAGGTTGTGCTCACCGGCCTGGACGGGCATGGGTTCGCGTCCGGTGATTCCGAGGCCGTGCCTGACGAGGGCGGCCGTCTTCTCCGGGTTGTTGGTCATGAGCCGGAGCGAGTGGACGCCGAGGTCGCTGAGGATCTGGGCGCCCGCCGCGTAGTCCCGGGCGTCGGCCGGCAGGCCGAGCTCGAGGTTGGCGTCGAGGGTGTCGGCGCCGCGCTCCTGGAGTTCGTAGGCCCGCAGCTTGGACAGCAGCCCGATGCCGCGGCCCTCGTGGCCGCGCAGGTAGACGACGACGCCGCGCCCCTCCGCCGTGACGCGTTCCATGGAGGCGTGGAGCTGCGGGCCGCAGTCGCAGCGCTGCGACTGGAAGATGTCGCCGGTCAGGCACTCGGAGTGGACGCGTACGAGCACGTCCTGGCCGTCGCCGATGTCGCCGTGGACGAGTGCGACGTGCTCGACGCCGTCGACGGTCGAGCGGTAGCCGTAGGCGGTGAACGGGCCGAAGGCGGTGGGCAGCCGGACCTCGGCCTCCCGGCGGACGGTCGGTTCGGCGCTGCGCCGGTAGGCGATCAGGTCCTCGATGGAGATGATCGTGAGGCCGTGCTTGCGGGCGAACGGGACGAGTTCGGGCAGGCGGAGCATCACGCCGTCCTCGCCGGCGATCTCGACGATGGCGCCGGCCGGCCGCAGTCCGGCGAGCCGGGCGAGGTCCACGGCTGCCTCGGTGTGTCCGTTGCGGACGAGGACACCACCGGAGCGGGCGCGGAGCGGGAAGACGTGGCCGGGTCGTACGAAGTCGCCGGGGCCCGCGACACCGCCGGCCAGCATCCGCAGGGTGGTGGCCCGGTCGGCGGCGGAGATACCGGTGCTCACCCCGTGTGCGGCGGAGGCGTCCACGGAGACGGTGAAGGCGGTCTTCATCGACTCGGTGTTGTGTTCGACCATCTGGGGGAGCTGGAGGCGTTCCAGTTCGTCGTCCTCCATGGGCGCGCAGATCAGGCCGCGGCACTCGCTCATCATGAAGGCGATGATCTCGGGGGTCGCCTTCTCGGCGGCGATGACGAGGTCACCCTCGTTCTCCCGGTCCTCGTCGTCGACGACGACGACGGGCCGTCCCGCGGCGATGTCGCGGATCGCCTGTTCGACGGGGTCGAGGGAGAGGCTCTCGGGGGTGCGGTCGTGCAGCCAGGTGGGCTGGGCAGTCATGCCGTGGCTCCTTCCAGAGCGGGTGTCCGCGTACGCAGCCACCAGTCGCGCATGCCCCACAGGACGAGGGCGCCGTAGACGACGTAGATGAGACCGGAGAAGGCGAGTCCGCTGTGGAAGTTGAGCGGGACCCCGACGAGGTCGACGAGCAGCCAGGCGAACCAGAACTCGACCATGCCGCGGGCCTGGGCGAGCATCGCCACGAGCGTGCCGGCGAAGATGTACGCGTCCGCCCACGGGCTCCAGGAGAGCGACGGGAAGGCGGTGAACAGCGCCCCGACGGCGAGGGTGCCGAGGGCGGCGCCGCCCACCAGGTACGCGCGTTCGCGCCAGGTGGCGAAGCGTACGGCGATGGAACCGTCCTGTGCCTTCTGCCTGCCGCGGGTCCACTGCTGCCAGCCCCATACGGCGACGGCGACGACGATCAGCTGCTTGCCGACGCTGCCCGCCTGCTGCACGGAGACGTTGGCTGCGATGAGCACGAGGCCGGACAGGAGCTGGGCGGGCCAGGTCCACACGGACCGGAGCCAGCCGAGGGCCAGGGCGATCAGACCGATCGTGTTGCCGATCATGTCCGACCAGATGATGTGCTGCCCGAAGGCGGTGAACGCCTCCGAGTTCAGCCAGTCCAGGATGCTCATGCGACCGGCTCCCCGGGCTTCGTCGCGGGGCCGGCGCCGGCGCCGAGCAGCCTCTCGACGTACTTCGCGAGGACGTCCACCTCGAGGTTGACGGGGTCGCCCGGCTCCTTGATGCCCAGCGTCGTCAGCGCCAGGGTGGTCGGGATGAGGCTGATGGTGAAGTAGTCCGGCCCGGCGTCGACGACGGTCAGGCTGACGCCGTCGACGGTGATCGAGCCCTTCTCCACCACGTAGCGGGTCAGGTCCGCGGGAAGGGAGATCTTGACGATCTCCCAGTTCTCGGAGATTTTGCGCTCGATGATGCGGCCCGTGCCGTCCACGTGGCCCTGGACGATGTGCCCGCCGAGCCGGCCGCCGAGCGCCATGGGCCGCTCCAGGTTGACCCGGGAGCCGGCCGTGAGCGCGCCCAGGCTCGAACGGCTCAGCGTCTCGGCCATCACATCGGCGGTGAACTCGTGTTCGCCGAGGTCCACGACGGTGAGGCAGACGCCGTTGACGGCGATGGAGTCACCGTGTCCGGCGCCTTCGGTGACCACGGGGCCACGCAGCCGGAAGCGCGAGGCGTCGCCGAGCTTCTCGACGGCGGTGACCTCACCCAGTTCTTCGACAATTCCGGTGAACACTCAGTTTCCCTTCCGAGCAGGAACGGGGACGGCGGTGATGCGCAGATCGGGGCCGAAACGGGCGGTCCCGGTCACGTCGAGGCGCAACGCCTGGGAGATGGTGGAGATTCCGGCGTCGGAGAGGGCCGCGGGGCCCGCGCCGAGAAGGACCGGGGCGAGATAGCCGACGACGGTGTCGACCGCTCCCGCGGCGACGAAGGAGCCGGCCAGGACGGGCCCGCCTTCGAGGAGTACGGAGCGGATGCCGCGTGCGTGCAGGGCCGCGAGCAGGGCCGCGATGTCCAGCCCGGGGCCGGTGGCGGCTCGCGGGAGCCGCAGCACGACCTCTTCGGGGAGGTGAGCGGTGTCCGCGTCCTCGGCGACGGCGACCAGGGTCGGCGCGGTGTCGTCCAGGACCCGGGCTCCGGGCCGGACGGCGGTGGCGGCCGTGTCGACGACCACCCGGAGCGGCTGCACGGCGCCCTCGATACCGCGTACCCCCAGCTGCGGGTCGTCGGTGCGGGCGGTGCCGGACCCGACCACGACGGCGTCGGCCTCGGCGCGCAGCCGGTGGACGTCGGCGCGGGACTCGGGCGAGGTGATCCAGCGGCTGGTGGCGTCGGCGGCGGCGATACGGCCGTCGAGACTGGCCGCGTACTTCCACAGGACGTAGGGCCGGCCCAGCCGCACCGAGGTGAGCCAGGCCCTGTTGCCCGCCTCCGCCTCTTCGGCGAGGAGGCCCTGCTCCACCTGGACGCCTGCGGCGCGCAAGGTGTCCGCACCGCCCGTGGCCTGCGGGTTCGGGTCGCCGACCGCGTACACGACGCGGCGGACACCGGCGTCCAGGAGTGCCTGGGCGCAGGGGCCGGTGCGGCCCGTGTGGTTGCAGGGTTCGAGGGTGACGTAGGCGGTGCCGCCCCGGGCGGCTTCGCCGGCCTCGCGCAGGGCGTGGACCTCGGCGTGCGGCCCGCCGGCGCGCCGGTGGTAGCCCTCACCGGCCGGCTGCCCGGTGGCGTCGAGGACGACGCATCCGACGACCGGGTTGGGGCTGGTGGCGCCGAGACCGCGGGCTGCGAGCGTGACTGCGCGCCGCATGGCGGTGATGTCGGCTGCGGTTGCCACCGGGTCCTCCTGCCTCTTCGGGCACGGACTCCGGGGCCTGTCGATGACGACAGATGAAGCGGAACGCAACAGGGAACGCCGAAACCGAAGGCACGGATGCGCATGTCCCGGGATCTCCCGGAACGCATCCGCCTACGGCGGCGTACCTGTGACGGCCCGCCGCGCACTGCCTCCCATCCGGACTTTAACCGTCGGTCCAGGAATCCCACCTGGTCAACCGGCCGCTGGATGCGGACGGGTCGCGGACTATAACCGCCGGTTCGGAATTGCACCGACCCCGGAGTGCGCTGCTGCTGGTACAGCACTCATTGTGCCACGGCCCGCCTTGAGCCGAACGGGTGCCTGCTGTGGGGCGGCTCACAGCGCCTGCCGTGAGCGGGTCCTGGCCCACTTGCCGGCGAAATGGTCCAGACCTATTGACTCACTGGTCTAGTCCTCTTAATCTCTGCGTCACCTCCGAGGTACGCCTGCCGGGTGTGCGCACACCCGGGCCCGTGCAACTCCCCCGCTTGCCAGTTGTGTCAGCCGACCTCCCCAGGAGGAACAACACATGCTGTCCCCCACCCGTGCGAGAGCCACCCTGCTGGCAGCCGGCGCAGCCGCAGCCGGACTGCTGCTGGGCTCGCTCACCGCGACTCCGTCGGCCGCCGCAGCCGACCAGGAGTCCTGCCGGCCCGACGGGCTCTACCGGACCCCCGGCGTCGACGTGCCGTACTGCTCGGTCTACGACTCCGAGGGCCGCGAGAAGATGGGCGCCGACCACCAGCGGCGCGTCATCGGGTACTTCACCGGCTGGCGGACCGGCAAGGACGGCACGCCGGCCTACCTCGCCCCGGACATCCCGTGGGACAAGGTCACCCATCTGAATTACGCGTTCGCGCACATCGGCGGTGACAACAAGATCTCCGTCGGCACCGACGGCCCGCAGAACGCCTCCACCGGGATGACCTGGCCGGGCGTGGCGGGCGCCGAGATGGACCCCGGTCTCCCCTACAAGGGCCACTTCAACCTGCTCAACAAGTTCAAGAAGCAGCATCCGGCCGTGAAGACCCTGGTCTCGGTGGGCGGCTGGGCCGAGACCGGCGGCTACTTCGACGACAAGGGCGCCCGGGTGGACTCGGGCGGCTTCTACTCGATGGCCACGAACGCCGACGGCTCGGTCAACCAGAAGGGCATCGACACCTTCGCCGACTCGACCGTCGCGTTCATCAAGAAGTACGGCTTCAACGGCGTCGACATCGACTACGAGTACCCGACGACGATGAAGGACGCCGGCAACCCGCTCGACCACACCCTGGCCAACGCCCGCCGGGCCGGTCTCGTCAAGGGCTACGGCGCGCTGATGAAGACGCTGCGCGAGAAGCTGGACCGCGCATCCGCCGCCGACGGCACGCACTACCTGCTGACCGTCGCGGCCCCCTCCTCCGGCTATCTGCTGCGCGGCATGGAGACCTTCCAGGTCCAGAAGTACCTGGACTACGTGAACATCATGTCCTACGACCTGCACGGCGCCTGGAACGAGTACGTCGGCCCGAACGCCTCCCTCTTCGACGACGGCAAGGATGCCGAACTGGCCCAGGCAGGCGTCTACTCGACGTCCCAGTACGGCGGGACCGGCTACCTCAACACCGACTGGGCGTACCACTACTTCCGCGGTTCCATGCCGCCCGGCCGGATCAACATCGGGCTGCCCTACTACACCCGCGGCTTCAAGAACGTGCAGGGCGGCACGAACGGGTTGTGGGGCAGGGCCGCCACCACCGACTGCCCCGCGGGCGCCGGGCTGACGAAGTGCGGTGACGGTGCCGTCGGTATCGACAACCTCTGGCACGACCTGGACACGAACGGCAAGGAGTCCCCGGCCGGCTCCAACCCGATGTGGCACGCGAAGAACCTGGAGAAGGGTGTCGTGGGCGACTACGTCACCCGGTACGGCTTCCCCGCCGGCACGAAGCTGACCGGCACCTACGCCCGCAACTACGACGCGACGCTGGTCGCGCCCTGGCTGTGGAACGCCGAGAAGAAGGTCTTCCTCTCCACCGAGGACGAGCAGTCGGTGGCCGCCAAGGCGGACTTCGTCGTCGACAGGGGCATCGGCGGCACGATGATCTGGGAGCTGGCCGGCGACTACGGCTGGAACGCCGCCAAGGGCCAGTACGAGCCCGGCTCCACGCTGACGTCCGCGATGTACGAGAAGTTCAGGTCGGCCACCCCGTACGGTGCCACCCGGTCGACCGTCGACCTGCCGGCCAAGGCCCTGGACATCGACGTGGCGTTCGAGCAGTTCCCGCTCGGCGACTCGAACTACCCGATCGGCCCGAAGCTGAAGATCACCAACAACACGACGGCGACCCTGCCGGGCGGCACGGAGTTCCGGTTCGACTACGCGACCTCCGCCCCGGCCAACGCCAAGGACCAGTCGGGCTTCGGCACCACCATCGTCCGCAGCGACCACACCGCGGCGAACAACGTCGGCGGCCTGAAGGGCGACTACAACCGCGTGTCGCTGAAGCTGCCCGCCTGGCAGACGCTCGCCCCGGGCGCCTCGGTACAGCTGGACTTCGTGTACTACCTGCCGACCTCGACGCCCTCCAACTGGACGGTGACCTTCGGCGGTGCCACGTACTCCCTAGCCGGGGACCTGGCACGCGGAACCACCGTCGTCCAGCCGGGCACCGGAACCGGACCCACACCGACCCCGACACCGACGCCGACACCGACTCCGACGCCGACTCCCGGCACCTGCACCGCGGCGGCCTGGAGCGCGACGGCGGAGTACGGAGCGGGGGCGTCCGTGAGCCACGGCTCACACACGTGGAAGGCCAAGTGGTGGACCAAGGGCGAGACGCCCGGCAGCACCGGTGAGTGGGGTGTCTGGCAGGACCTCGGGAGCTGCTGAACCCGGCACCGACCGCCCGGCGGCGACCGGCACCACCGTCGCCGCCGGGCTCACCGCTGTCCGGCCGAACTCAGGGCTGCCGGCACGGGGTTGCCACCGTTCCCCGTGCGCTCCGTGCGTTCCACCCGCAGCGCTCGCACCGTTCCCGCTCGTGATGCCACGGGCAGACTGATCTCCCGAACCAACTCCCTGGGCCAGATGGTGCGGCTCGAACGCAATGAGTTGGGCCAGATAGTCCGCAAGGACGCGGCTGGCGAGGTCACCACCTACGCCTATGACCTCACCGACCAAATAGCACAGGCCACCGGACCAAGCGGCAGCACACTGACAGTGCTACGCGATCGATACGGTCGAGTCCGCGAGGAAACGATCGATGGCCGCCTAATGGCCTATTGCTACGACGAGTCAGGGCGACGCACGGGCCGTACGACGCCGTCCGGCGCGGCGACGACCTGGTCATACGACTCGGCTGGCCAGCGCACCGGCATGCTGGCCTCCGGCTGGACCATCGACTTCACCTACGACGAGGCTGGCCGCGAGATTACCCGCCGCGTCGGAGAGACGCTTACCCAGGAACACACCTTCGACGCCATGGGCCGCCTGATCACCCAGGCGGTGGCGGGAGAAAGCGGCAGCCTGGTCCAGCAACGGAAGTACACCTACCGCGCTGACGGCCATCTCCTCAGCATCCTCGACCATTTATCCGGCTCCCGCCGCTTCGACCTCGACCCGATCGGTCGGGTGACGGGGGTCCATGCGGCCAACTGGACCGAGACCTACGCCTATGACGAGGTGGACAATCAAACGCAGGCGAGCTGGCCACCGGGCCACCCCAGCCAGGAGGCCGTGGGCGCTCGCACCTACATCGGAACACGAATCACCCGTGCAGGCGGTGTCCGCTACGAACACGACGCCCTCGGCCGCATCACCCTCCGGCAGAAGACCCGGCTGTCTCGCAAACCAGACACCTGGCGCTACGAGTGGGACTCTGAGGATCGCCTCACCTCGGTTGTCACCCCAGACGGCACCTGCTGGCGCTACACCTACGACCCGCTGGGACGCCGCACCGCGAAACTCCGCCTGGCGGAGGACAGAGAAACCATCGTCGAACGGGTGGTGTTCGTCTGGGACGACACGACCTTGTGCGAACAGACCACCACGTCCACCGAGCTGCCCCACCCGGTGACCATCACCTGGGACCACCAGGGCCTGCTGCCCATTACTCAGCGAGAACGCATTACCGCCGCTGATTCCCCGCAGGAAGAAATTGACTCTCGATTTTTCGCTATCATCACGGATTTGACGGGCACGCCCAGCGAACTCGTCGACGGCGAGGGCCGGATCGCATGGCGTACGCGGGCCACGCTCTGGGGGGTGACCACCTGGGCCGCGGACAGCACCACTTACACGCCGCTCCGCTTCCCAGGGCAGTACTACGACCCCGAAACGGGATTGCATTACAATTACTTCCGCCACTACGACCCCTCGACAGCACGGTACCTGACCTCGGACCCGCTCGGCCTAGAGCCTTCGCCAAATCCCGTCGCATACGTGCGCAACCCACATGCATGGGTTGACCCTCTCGGCCTTGCACCGTGCCCGTACATGGATGTCTATCCCAGCGGAAAGGGCATTGTGGCCGAGTTGGACTCCCGGGGAGTCATGAGTCTGGTTATCGAGAAGGGCCCTGACACTCCTCGTGGTTCCGAGATGTTTGACAACGCCATAAGAAACTTTGGAGATGACGTGCAGGGCGTAAAGGGATACTGGCAAAACGGAGGCACCCTACGCGATAATTTGGATTCCTTCAATTCTGCCGCCCGAAACTCTTCCCCGGGTGACATGCAAGCTCTTGAGTCTGCTGCACGATCGACGTTCACCGGCAAAATGGCCGCGCGTCACGGTTTCACGGAAGTCGATATTGTCGAACTGAGAGGCCCACATGGAGACTACAGTCACGTCGGTGTAATATTTGGTCCACCTCTCCGCTAGCCACTAGAAGGACAAGAAACATCCATGTCAAACGATTTCATACAGCAGGCAGCGAGCACCCTACGGGCGGCCCACCGTCGAGGCTCGGGGGCAACAGAGCTTGGAGAACTGGCAAAAGATACACTTGGACCCGCATTCGGCCCGGTTTCCTTCGTGGCCGTTTTTCGTAGTGCATTCGGAATTCCAATAGACATTCTTCAGCGAGCGCTCGCCTGGCAAGGGTTCAATTCCAACATCAATTCCATCTCGGATGAAGAGTTCACAAACCTCCTTGCCAAGTGGCTCACCGAGCCAGAGAGTAAGTAGCCAGGCGGCGACCTACAATCGGTTCGTGCATGCATTGGTCGACGCAGCCGTAGCCAGGAACCAGCCCGCAGTGCCAACGTCCAAATTGATTATTGAAGCCATCTAGAGGGCCTGCACTGCGGCCGGTATTCGTGTATCCGGCGCGGATCCCACAGGCGTCTTCCGTCAGCCGTACGCGCCGCGCGCCCGCGCCGGTACGGGCAGGGCCGTACCCACCACAGTCGATCCGAACGCCGCGCCTCCGGCTCCCGTGGCCGTACCGAAGCAGCTACGGGCGGAGATCGCGGAGGCGTACGCGCACTCCGACGCGCTGCTGGCCGAGGAGCGGTTCGCCCAGGCCGCCGAGGTGCTGGGCGAGATCATCGAGCCGGCCCCGCGTGCCCTCGGTGCCGAGAACAGGAAGGTTCTGGAGCTCCGCACGCAGCGCGCCGCGATTCAGCTCCTCGGCGGAGACTACAGGGCGGCCTTGCCCGAGTTCGACGCCCTGGCCGACGCGTACGCCCGTACCGGTGGCCCCAGCAGTACGCAGGCCCGTGCGTGCCGGGCCCAGGCTGCCCGGTGCCGCGCCGAATTGGGCCAGGCCACCGACGCGCTGGGGGTGCTGCGGGCGGTCCTGGACGTCGTCCGGGCGGTGGACGGCGACGTGAGCGAGGAGGCGGTCGAGCTGCGCCGAGACATCGGCATGCTGCTGCTGGCCCAAGGGGAGACACCTGAGGCGCAGTTGATCCTCGCGCCCCTCCACGACGATCTGTGCCTGGTCTACGGCCCCGCGGACGACATGTCGGAGGAGGTCGCCGAGGCGCTGGCCCTGATCGAAATCGAACTCGATCTCGAGGGGCCGGCCGCCTGACCCGTCATCACCTCCGACGTCAACCGCTCCCCCGGAGAATCCGCCCATGCCCCACCTCGCGTTCGACATCGACTTCTGCGCACAGCTCAGCAAGCTCCAGGGAAGCGTCAAACAGGGGGTGTTCGACGCCTGGGAGCAGTTCGAACGTCTCACCCTGGACCAGCTCTTCAAGGACCAGGGACTGAAGCTGGAAACGCTCAAGCGGGCACGCGACCCGCACATCAGGACCATCCGCATCGATCAGAGCACACGCGGTGTCGTCCTCGCACCGGACAGCGGGGACACCTACGTACTGCTGCGGGTGATGCCGCACGACAAGGCGATCGCGTGGGCGATCAAACAGAAGGCCAGCATCAACACGGTCACCCGGGCCGTGGAGATTCGGGACATCGCGATGCTCGACGAACTGACGCCGGCGTACGAACGCATCGCCCCAGCTCCCCATCAGCGCCTGTTCGCGCACGTGTCCGACGGCGACATGACAGCACTCGGCATCGACGGGACGACCCTGCGCCAGGCCCGCGCGCTCAGCGACGCGGAACAACTGGAGGTCTTCGCCCCGTACTTCCCGCAGGACCAGAGAGAGGTCCTGGAATACCTGGCGGCGGGCTTCAGCGTGGAGGAGGTGTGGCGCGACGTGGTGTCCGTCAGCATGTCCAACGTGTCCGCCGGCGAGCCGCCCGTGGACACCGAGGACTTCGCGACCGCCATTCGACGCACCCGGGCCCGTATCGCTCTCGTCACCGCCTCCGAGGAACTCCGCGACATCCTCGCCAAGCCGTTCGCCGCCTGGCGGGTCTTCCTTCACCCGTCACAGCACAAGGTCGCCTACCGCCCTCGTATTCAGGCCCTGCGCAGGTCACCGGCGGCCCGGGCACCGGCAAGACGGTCGTCGCCCTGCACCGGGTACGCCACCTGCTGGGGTATCTGCGCGACGGGGACCGGATTCTGCTCACGTCGTACACCAACACGCTCGTGGCCGCGCTGCGCACCGGACTGGCGGCGCTGGTCGAGGACGAGGTGCTGCGTGACCGCGTCGACATCATGACCGTCGACGCGTTCGCGGGAAGGGTCGTGTCGACGTCGCGGCGGCCGTTGCGGGGCGGTGAGGAGGAAGCGCGGTGGGAGCAGGCGGCACAGGCCACCGGTTGCACCGGCACCGCACAGTTCCTCGCCCAGGAGTACAAGCACGTGGTGCTCGCACAGAACCTGCGGACCCTGGAAGAGTACGTGGGTTGCGAGCGGCGGGGGCGGGGCAGCGCCCTGTCCGCCTCCTCCCGCGGACTCGTCTGGCGCACGGTCGAGGAGTTCACCGGCCGCCTCACCGCGGACGGACTGCGCACCTACCTGGGCACGTGTGCGGAAGCCGCCGACCTGCTGGAGACAACCGGTCCGCGCTACCGGCACGTGGTCGTCGACGAGGCCCAGGACCTGCATCCCGCCCAGTGGCGGCTGCTGCGCGCGGCGGCTCCGCCGCGGCCCGACGACCTATTCATCGCGGGCGACCCGCACCAGCGCATCTACGACACGAAGGTGTCGTAGAAGGCGGTCGGCGTCCGGGTCTCAGGGCGGTCCACGAAGATGCGCAAGAACTACCGGTCCACCCACGAGATTCTCAGCTGGTCGACCGCCCTCCTCGTCGGCCGTCCCTTCGAGCAACTGGCGGACGATGCCCGCAACGAGACGTTGCTCGGTTACCGGTCGGCCCTGCACGGCAATGGGCCCGAGGTGTTCGGCGGGAGCTCGGAAGCCGCCGAACTCGACGCGCTCGTCACTCGGGTACGCGGGTGGCTCGACGACGGGATCCAACCGGGTGAGATCGGGATCGGTTCCCGGTTCAACAAGAGCTGCGACAAGGCGGTGGAACGGCTCACGGCGGCGGGGATCCGCGCCACACGCCTGCGCGGCGATGCTGTCTCCGACTCGGCCGCCGTCCCAATCGGCACCATGCACTCGTTCAAAGGGCTGGAGTTCCGGTGCGTCGCTGTCATCGGGGTAAGTGACGGCGCCCTGCCGTATCCGAGGGCCGTGACCCCGGTAGACGTCGACCGGCTGCAGCACGAGGCCGACCTTCTGGCTGAACGCTGCCTGCTGTCGTCGCCTGCACCCGCGCGCGGGACAGTCTCTACGTGTCGTGGTGGGGCGAGCCGAGCGAGTTCCTGGTGGAGACGGGCGCCGTGAGCCACCAAGCCCTTCCGGGCCGGGGCTGAGGAGCCGTCCCGGGTCCGAAGCGGATGGGGCCCGTCCCCCCGGGGGGGCGTCTGGCCGGCTCGTCTTCGGCCGGCTGATCGGGCCGGACGAATCGCCGCCGCCCCGTCCCGCACACCCACTCCCGTACCTGCACCCGCCGGCTCGGCTCAGCCGCCCGGTGCGAACAGCGCGTCCTGGGCGGCCTCGCGGGCCGCCAGGACCGCGCCGCGCAGGACCGCGCCGCCGCCCAGGCTTCCGGCTCTCACCTCCGTGGGAAGTGGCGACAGCCGGGCCAGCCGCTCCTCGACCATGGCCGCGAGGACGTCACCGCCCGCGAGGCCCACCTCACCCGCCAGGACCACACACCCCGGGTCGAGCACCGCGACGACGGAGGCCGCGCCGAGGGCGATCCGGTCGGCGAGTGCCGACAGGAACGCCTCGCCCCGGGGCCCGCCGTCGGCCACCGCGGCCTGCACAGCGAACGCGGCCGCCAGGTGCTGCTCCCGTTCACCGCCGCCCGCCGCGGCCGGGACCCGTACATCGATCCCGTGGGACGCCGCCAGCTCGCAGACGGCGACCGATCCCGCCAGCGAGTGGAATCCGCCGTCGCAGTTGGCCGCCGAGGGCACACCTTGCGTGCCGGGCAGCGGCAGGAAGCCGATTTCACCCGCGCCTCCCGACGCACCCCGCCGCAGTACCCCGTCCAGCATGACCGCGGCGCCGATGCCGTGTCCCAGCCAGAGCAGGGCGAAGGTGTCGCGGCCGAGAGCGGCACCGGTGCGGTGTTCGGCCACGGCGGCCAGATTGGTCTCGTTCTCCACCACCACCGTCGCGGGCAGCCGCCGCTGGAGCTCCTTGACCAGGCCCCGGTGCCAGGCCGGCAGCCCGGCGGTGCCCCGGAGTTCGCCGGTGACCGGGTCGATCAGCCCGGGGGCCCCGATGGCGACGCTGTGCAGCGGCGCCGTACCGGCCTCGCGGGCGGTGCGCTCCACCATGGCCACCGCCTGCTCGACGGCCGGCCGGGTGCCGGCGTCGCCGCCGATCGGCGAGGTGGCCTCGGCCAGCGTGGCCCCGAGCAGGTCCGCGACGACGACGGCGACGCTGTCGGTCCGTACGTCGAGCGCGGCCAGGTGGGCCCGGTCGGCGACGATCCCGTACAGCCGGGCGTTGGGACCGCGGCGCTGCGAGCCGCTCTCGCCCACCACCCGGACCAGGCCGGCTTCCTGCAGCCGTTCCACCAGGTCGGCGACGGTGGGCCGGGACAGTCCGGTCATGGACTTCAGCTGTGGGGCCGTCAGCGGGCCGTCCTGCTGGAGCAGTCGCAGGGCGAGCCGGTCGTTGATGGCCCGGGCGGTGCTCGGGGATGCGGGCATGCGGGGATCCTTCCAGATCACCGCGGGTCGCCCTCGCGGCTATTTATCAGGCAGGGTTCCTGATAGTTTACGCCCGCACCGCAGAATCGGGCGCCGAGGGCGCCGGCGGTCACCATGTCCAGGGGAGGTACGGCGTATGACGACGCGAACAACGGCTCCGGTCTTCGGAACGGAGCAGGTCAGACGGGCGAGGTACGCGGTGGCCGCGGTCTTCGCCGTGCACGGGGCGGTGACCGGAAGCTTCGCGACCCGTGTCCCGTGGATCCAGGACCATGCCTCGGTGAGTGCCGGCCAGCTCGGGCTCGCCCTCGCCTTCCCGGCCATCGGTGCCTCGCTGGCCATGCCGCTGGCCGGCCGCGTCAGCCACCG
This sequence comes from Streptomyces sp. B1I3, assembly GCF_030816615.1. Lineage (NCBI taxonomy): Bacteria > Bacillati > Actinomycetota > Actinomycetes > Kitasatosporales > Streptomycetaceae > Streptomyces > Streptomyces sp. B1I3. The sequence goes on along the minus strand of NZ_JAUSYD010000001.1, from coordinate 6,666,683 downwards.
CTTCGGCGCCCGGACGGCCCTGCGCGGGCTGCTGGCACTCTGGACGCTCTCGCTGGTCCTGCCGGCCGTCGCCCCGAATCTCCTGACGCTCTGCGTCGCGCTCTTCGTGTACGGGGCGAGTGCCGGGATGTCGGACGTGGCGATGAACGCGCTCGGTGTCGAGGTGGAGAACCGGCTGGACAAGTCGATCATGTCCGGGCTCCACGGCATGTGGAGCGTGGGCGCCCTGATCGGTTCGGCGGCCGGCACGGTCGCCGCCCATGTCGGGGCCGACGCCCGGCTGCACCACACGGTGGCCGCCCTGGTGCTCACGGCGCTCGGCCTGGTCGCCTGCGGGGGCGTGCTCGACCTGCGCAGCGAACCGGACGCGGAACCGCCGCCGCGCTTCACCCTGCCTCCGAGGTCGGCGCTCGTCATCGGCGCGGTCGGCTTCTGCGCGGTCTTCGCCGAGGGGGCCAGCATGGACTGGTCGGCGGTCTACCTACGGGATGTGATGGGCAGTTCGGCCGGCCTCGCGGCGGCGTCGACCACGGCGTTCGCCCTGACGATGGCCGTGGCCCGGATCGCCGGCGACAAGGTCGTCGACCGGTTCGGTGCCGTGCGGACCGTACGTGTCGGCGGCGTCATGGCCACGGCCGGCGGCCTGCTGGTGGTGCTGTCGCCGAACGCGGCCATCGCGCTCTGCGGCTTCGGACTGCTCGGACTGGGCGTCGCCGTCGTCGTACCACTGGCGTTCGCGGCCGCCGGGCGCAGCGGGTCGAACCCGAGCCGGGCCATCGCGGGCGTGGCGACGATCACGTACACCTCCGGGTTGATCGCCCCGTCCGCGATCGGTTCGCTGGCGGAGGCGACCTCGCTGCTCGTGTCCTTCGGGCTGGTGACGGTGCTGACGTTCGGGCTGGTGCTGGGCGCAGGGGTGCTTCGGGCGGGCGACCGGAAGGTCGCGGAGAGCGGCGCACGGGCGTCGGCTGCGGCCGGCAGCCCGACCGCGGACTGAGAACAGCCCGACCCGCGGAGCGAGGACAGACGGGCGCGGTGCTCGTGGTCGGTGCCGTGCTGTTCCTGGTTGGGCTCACGGTGCAGCGGTTCGGCGCGCGGATCATCCACGCGGCGATGCCGCCGGTGGTGACCGGCGCCGTCGTGATGCTGATCGGTTTCAACCTGGCACCGGTCACCGCGTCGACGTACTGGCCCCAGGACCAGTGGACGGCCCTGCTGGTCATGCTCTTCACCGGGCTCGCCGTCGTCTGCCTGCGCGGGTTCTTCTCCCGCATCGCGATCTTCCTCGGACTCGTCTTCGGGTACGTCCTGTCCTGGGTGCTCGACGGCGGCGTTCGCGTACGACGCGGCCGGCCGGCTCACCTCGGTAACGGACCCACTCGGCGCCATCACCCGGCTGATCCTGGACCGGCGGGGACTTCCGGTCGAGGTCACCGATCCGCTGGGCGCCACGACGCACTACGAACACATGGCGGACTCCGTCCGAACCCCGTGGCTTCGATGTGGACTCGGCCGGTCGTGTCACAGCCGTTCATGCGCAGGGCTGGAAGGAGCAGTACGCCTACGACGAAGCCGGAAACCAGACAGAGGCCTCATGGCCCACGACTCACCCGCCCCATTTCGCAACGGGCGCACGCGCCTACGAGGGCACTCGGACAACCAGCGCCGGTGCCGTCCGCTACGAACACGACGGTCAAGGCCGGATCACCATGAGCCGGAGAACCCGGCTCTCCCGAAGGCCCGACACCTGGCGCTACGAGTGGGACACCGAGGACCGCCTCATCGCGGTAACAACACCGGACGGCACCGTCTGGCGCTACGCATACGACCCTTTGGGCCGACGCATATCCAAGCAGTCCTCCTTCGAGACGGTGCACTTCACGTGGGACGGCACAACCCTCTGCGAGCAGTCGAGCGCGAACGTCGTCCTGACCTGGGACTACGCCGGCCTACGTCCCTTGTCGCAGACGGAACGCCGCACCCACACGGACGACGGACGCTTCTTCGCCATCGTCACCGACCTGGTCGATGCTCCGACGGAACTCATCGACGAAGCGCCACGCTGGGAGAAGACATGACGGGGAAGAATCCCACGGACCCGCACGGTGATCCCCCGGCTGGCAGAAGGATCAGGGATACAACCGGGCTCACCTCCTTGGCGCACAGCTCGGCTGATCCAACTACAATCCTGACAATTTCGTCACTATGCACTCTTAAATCTCGTAACACGATCTTGTCGACGTTGAATGATGGGGCGTAACCGGTGTGACGATTCGGCCGTTCGTGAGGGCGTGGGTACTCGACCGTGGATCGTGGACGATGGGTTGTGGGCTCTGATCGAGCCGTTGCTGCCGCCGTGGCCGGAGCGGTCGCCGGGGCCGAGGCCGGTCCCGGACCGGCTCTGCCTCCAGGGCATCCTGTTCGTTCTCTACAACGACATATCCTGGCAACTTCTGCCTGCGGAGCTCGGGTTCGGCTCCGGACAGACCTGCTGGCGCCGTCTGGACCGGTGGCAGAAGGAAGGAGTCTTCGGCCGGCTCCACCGGGTCTTGCTCGCGAAGCTGAACGCGGCCGGCGAACTCGACTGGTCACGAGCATGCGTGGACGGTTCCCACATCCGCGCTAAGAAGGGGGCGCCGACACCGGTCCGTCGCCGGTCGACCGGCTGAAAACGGGCAGCAAACACCACCTGATCTGCGACGGACGCGGCACCCCGCTCAAGGTCATCACGACCGCGGCCAACGTCAACGACGTCACCCAGATCCTCGCCCTGGTCGACGGCATCCCACCCATCGCAGGTCGCCCCGGCCGGCCCCGCAGACGGCCCGAAGCCCTGCTCGGTGACAAGGGATACGACTCCAAAGCCCACCGCGACGAACTGCGTCGCCGACGGATCCTGCCCGTCATCCCCCGCAGAGGATCCCCGAGCATCAATGGCCTGGGCACGCTCCGCTACATGGTGGAGCAGACCTTCGCCCTGCTCCACCACTTCAAACGCCTCGCCGTCCGCTGGGAACGCCGAACCGAACTCCACGACGCCTTCATCTCCCTCGCCTGCAGCCTCATCTGCTATCGGCGCTTGCAGAGGGTCAGATCCTGATCGTGCCTCAAGGAATGATGGGCAGCGGAGCACTCACGTGGCTATGCCGCGACGTCCGGATTGGGGCCTATTGATGATAATTTTCTTCTTCGTATCCGTGTTTACGATGACTTGCGGAATTTGGGCTCAGTTGTACGCATTGCGGCGGGCGCGCGTGGCGCGATCGTCGTGGAGTGAGGCGTCAGCCGTGTGTTCCGCCTGGTTCCATGCCAATAACCAAGTGGGAATGATGTACGAGTACGAAGCCGGTCAGGGTGCGCGGCACACAGGGAAATCGCAGCTGTACAGCGTGGGTCTCCCGCCCGTGGGGTCGCAAGTGCCGGTTCTGTACGACCCTCGTCGGCCCCGTCGGTCGATGCTGCGGTCGGAAGCGGATGAACACCGGGGATTCCACGGCGGCTGGGTGACCGTGCTGAGTGTCTTGTGGTGCGTCAGTATCGTGGGCGCGATCTACGCCGTAACCCGGTACGCCTGATCGTGGTGCTATCCCGCAGTGCTTTTGCGGGCGCCCCCGTCCGGGACGTACGCGGGTGCGCCGTTCACTTTTCGTCGGAAGTGGAGAGCCTCCACGCCCTCGCGAACAGCCCAATCGTCACACCGGTTACGCCCCACCAGCCAACATCGACAAGAGCGTGTTACGAGCTTGTATGCGAATACCCCCGTCATGCGGCACATCGAAAACCAAGTGAGAGCCGCTGTCGAGTCCGGTGAGACCATCCAGTACAGCGTTAACCCTCGATACAGTGGGACCGACATGATCCCCACCGGGGTGTACATCGAGGCTTACGGCTCGGACGGTTTCGAGTTCACCCAGCGCAGAAGAACCGGAATCACCGAGTCGAGGAATACGGCATTGATACCCAACAAGAAGAGGGGGGATGACCGACAGGGCTAGGCAATCACTATCACTCGCCCTTTCATCAATATCTCCAGACACCAGGAAAGGCCCCGATGACCAACGCCCTGACGCGCCTTCTCGAAATCTTCACGGCGCCGATCGAGCCCCGCCAGAAGAATTGGCAGGCGGTCGAGCGCGATCTTGGGGTCGAGCTTCCCGCCGACTACAAGGAACTCATCCACGACTACGGAGGGAGCAACTGGGACGACTATCTCTACATCCTGGAGCCCGGCTGCCCGAATGAGAACTACAACCTCCTCGAATGGGCGGCCAACCAGGCCGAAGACCTCGAAGACCTATGGCAATTCGAGAAGAAGCCGGCGGAACTGGAGATCGAGGGCTCCCGAGTAATTCCCTGGGCAACCACGGACAACGGAGAATGCCTCTACTGGCTTGTTCGGCCAGGCCTTGAACCGGATCAGTGGACCGTCATGGTGAACGAGGCCCGCGGTGACCGATGGGAGCATTTTCCAGTCACCTGTACGCAATTTCTGGCATCTTCCTTAGACGGAGAGCTTCCGTCGAACATTCTATCGTCCATGTTTCCCCGCGCCACACACGAATTTCGCCGACTTGGGGCAGCTTGAGAACGACGGGCTCCCCGTGGTCGTGCGGGGCGTAGGCGACACCAAAGCCCTGCCCCGCACGGCACCGCCGATCTGTTCGCCGACCCATCGACTCGGAAACCGCCCGCTGCCTGCCACCCGACCCTTTCGGGCTACGACCCGACCCTCATCCAGTTGCGTACCTCAAGGACCCCCACACATAATCCGAACCACCTGACCATGCGCCCTACCCGGATATGGACGCCTGCCCGATCCTGGCCGAATTGAACACCACGAAACATGAGTCCGGTCATCGAGAAGGTTCCGGGTACACCGCGAGTTTCACACATGTTCGACAACGCCATTTCAGCTTGGTGAAGACACCCTTTGGCCTTTCATTCGACCCGGTTTCCTTCGTGTCGGTGTTACGCAGCTCATTTTGTATTCGATCAGCGTGCGAGCCCGCTGTGGCTCGGCTGCGAGGGCGATGTCCTCGCTCAGCCCCCACCGCCCACATCGGGTCGCGGGACCAGGAACGGGGCACGTACAGTCCCCCGTCCACCGCCGCATGGCCCCGGCACCTGCACGGACAAGGGAGAGGGCAACCCGGGAGTCCTCGATCCGCCCTGCGTGCCGGTGTACTGACGCTGGACGTCGACGGTGTGGCTGCCCTTCTAAGAGGCGGTCGAGTTGCGCCGGGGCGTCGGCACGCTGCTGCTCGCCCAGGGGCAGGCACCCGAGGCTCACGTGTTCGTCGCGCCGTCCACAACGATGTGCGCCTGGTCCACGGTGCCGGGGACGACCTGCCCGAGGAGGTCGCCGAGGCGCTGCCCCTGATCGAGCCCGGTCTCGACGGCCGGGCCGTCCGAGCCGCCATCACCCAGGACGGGGGGTGGCGAGCTCCCCTCAGCTCCCCGGTGACGGTGCTGGCCCTGGGGCTGGTGCTGGGCGCAGGGGTGCTGCGGGCGGGCGACCGGAAGGTCGCGGAGAGCGGCGCACGGGCGTCGGCTGCGGCCGGCAGCCCGACCGCGGACTGAGAACAGCCCGACTGCGCGGTGAGGGCGGGCGGCAGGCGGCGGGCGGCAGGCGGCAGGCGGCAGGCGGCAGGCGGCAGGGCCGGACGCGAGGTCACGACGCCGCGGCACTACCATTGCGCTGATCTTTTCCGCGGGTGAACACCAGGGTGGGCACACCGCACACACCAACAGGGAGCGACCATGGGCGGCCTCGGCGTGCGCTGGACCTTGCACGGCGACGGGAAGACTCCCGCACCAGGGGCCGTGGTGCGCCCCGACGAGCGGCTCTCCTGGCCCCGCACCTTCGGACTCGGCGCCCAGCACGTGGTCGCCATGTTCGGCGCGTCCTTCGTGGCGCCGGTCCTGATGGGCCTGGACCCCAACCTCGCCATCATGATGTCCGGTGTCGCGACCGCCATCTTCCTGCTGTCGACGCGCGGCAGGGTGCCCAGCTATCTGGGGTGCTCGCTCTCCTTCGTGGGCGTCGCGGCGACCATCCGGGCCAGTGGCGGCAGCAGTGCCACCGTGACGGGCGCGGTGCTCGTGGTCGGTGTCGTGCTGTTCCTGGTGGGGCTCACGGTGCAGCGGTTCGGCGCGCGGATCATCCACGCGGCGATGCCGCCGGTGGTGACCGGCGCCGTCGTGATGCTGATCGGTTTCAACCTGGCGCCGGTCACCGCGTCGACGTACTGGCCCCAGGACCAGTGGACGGCCCTGCTGGTCATGCTCTTCACCGGGCTCGCCGTCGTCTGCCTGCGCGGGTTCTTCTCCCGCATCGCGATCTTCCTCGGACTCGTCTTCGGGTACGTCCTGTCCTGGGTGCTCGACCTCGCCCTCGGCAAGATCCACTCCCCGGCCGGTGGCGCCGAGGCCGTCGATCACTGGCGCCTCGACCTGTCCGGTGTGGCGGACGCCGACTGGCTCGGGCTGCCGTCCTTCCACGCGCCGAGCTTCGAATGGTCGGCGATCCTGGTGGCGCTGCCGGTCGTGATCGCCCTGATCGCCGAGAACGCCGGGCACGTGAAGGCCGTCGGTGAGATGACCGGCGACTCCCTGGACGACAAGCTGGGCACCGCCATCGCGGCGGACGGCGCCGCCTCGGTGCTGTCCACCGCCGTGGGCGGCCCGCCCAACACGACGTACTCCGAGAACATCGGGGTGATGGCCGCGACCCGGGTCTACTCCACCGCCGCGTACTGGGCCGCCGCGTTCTTCGCGCTGCTGTTCGGTCTCTGCCCCAAGTTCGGCGCGGTCGTCGCCGCGATCCCGGGCGGGGTGCTGGGTGGCATCACCGTGATCCTGTACGGGATGATCGGCCTGCTGGGCGCCCAGATCTGGCTGAACGCCGGGGTCGACCTGCGCAATCCGCTCAATCTCGTGCCGGCCGCCGCCGGCATCATCATCGGCGTCGGCGGAGTCAGCCTGAAGATCACCGACAACTTCGAGCTGAGCGGCATCGCCCTCGGCACCCTCGTCGTGATCACCGGTTACCACGCCCTGCGGGCCTTCGCCCCCGCCCACCTGAAGACGCAGGAGCCGTTGCTGGACTCGGGCACCTCCACGTACGACGAGGAGCCGCCGGCCGGGACGGCCTGACCTCGTCTCCCGCCCCCGTTCCCTCCCCCGGCGCCCGGACGTTCGTCCGTTCCGATGAACGCTCCGGCCCGTCGGCGCCCTGGCGGGCCCGCGGCTGGGACGCTGCGCGCATGAACCGCTTCGAGCAGTGCGCGGGTCCGGCCGAGTCGGTCGGCGCGATGGCCGATGTCAGGACGCCGGCCGACGCCGGCACGGTGACCGACACCGACGCGGTGACCGACGCCGGCACGGTGACCGACATCGACCCGGTGACCGACATCGACGTGGTGATCCGGCGGATGCGCGACTTCCGCTCCGGCTGGCCGCCCGGGGACGGGGTGGCGGTCTTCAACCAGCTCTACCTGACGGTCACCGAGACCATCGGCGCGCGGATCGGCGACGGCGCCTTCGGCGACCGGGCGGCCGTGTCCGCACTGGACGTGCGCTTCGCGGAGCGCTATCTGACGGCGGTCGACACGGCCGCAGCGGGCGGGCGGCCGCCCGACTGCTGGCGTCCCCTGTTCGAGCACCGGCGCCATCCCGGCGTGCGCCCCCTCCAGTTCGCCCTGGCCGGTATCAACGCCCACATCGGTCACGATCTCGCCCTGGCCGTCGTGGACACCTGCCATGCGCTCGACTGCGTCCCCGGTGACCTGGAGGAGGAGTTCGAACGGGTGGGTGACCTCCTCGCGGTGCTGGAGGAGCGGATCCGCGACGATCTGATGCCGGGCCCCGATCTGCTCGGGATCGCCGACCCGCTCACCCATCTGGCGGGCGTCTGGAGCCTGGAGCGGGCCCGCGATGCGGCGTGGACCGCGGCCGGGGTGCTGTGGCGGCTGCGGGGGCTGCCGCTGCTGGCGGAGGAGGTCAGGGCCTGGACGGACGCGGGCGTCGGCCTGGTGGGGCGCTTCCTGCTCACTCCCTGCCGCTGACGCCCCGGGCGCCGTCCCACCGGCCCCCCGGCCCCGCTCAGTCCTCCGGCAGCTCGACCGGGGCGATCTCGTCGAAGACGTCGCCGGGGCCGGGGTTCGTCGGGTCCGTGGCACCGCCGAACTGCGCCATCACGCCCCACACGGCGTTCAGCGCGGTCTGCACGGCACCCTCGGCCCAGCCGGCCGTCCACGAGATGTCGTCGCCGGCGAGGAACAGGCCCCGCTTGTCGGCGGGCAGGCGGTCCTGCATGAAGTGGGTGAACAGCCGTCGCTGGTAGCGGTAGTGGCCGGGCAGGTTGGCCTTGAACGCGCCCATGAACCAGGGCTCGTTCTCCCAGGAGACGGTGACCGGGTTGCCGATGATGTGCTTCCGGATGTCGACCCCGGGGTAGATCTCGCCGAGTGACTTGAGCATGACGTCCATGCGCTCGTTCGGCGAGAGCGGCAGCCACTTCAGACTGTCGTCGCACCAGGTGTACGAGAGGCAGATGACGGCCGGCTTGTCGGGACCGTCGTCCAGCAGGTACGTGCCCCGGGTCATCCGGTCCGTGAGCGTCATCGACATGGTGTCTCGGCCGGTGGGTGCCCCGCTGCCGTCGACGGCAGCGTCCAGCCAGAACGGCCGGTCGACGGGCACGAACAGCTTGGACGACTCCATGTAGTGGGTGCGCTCCATCGCCGTCCAGTGGTCGATCGGGAAGAGCGCGTCGTCGCAGGCGATCTTGGAGAGCAGCAGCCAGGACTGACCGGTGAAGACCGCTGCCCGGTAGGTGCGGATGTCGCCGGTGGAGTCGGTGACCGTGATCCGGTTCCCGGCGGTGCGGTCGAGCCGGGTCACGGCGGGCCGCGGCTGTCCGCCGTGCAGCGAGGCCAGCGACGTACCGAGCGGCCAGTGCACGATCTTCTGCGGCTCCCGGTCCCACAGCCGCAGCGGCAGCTGCTGGCTGCCGCCCACGATCCCGCGGTGGTGGTCGTCGGCCTCGGTGTAGACGACCCGGAGGATCTCCAGGATGGAGTTGGGGAAGTCGGTGTCCCAGCCGCCGGTACCGAAGCCCACCTGGCCGAAGATCTCCCGGTGCCGGAACGACTTGAAGGCCTCGGAGTCGCAGAGGAAGCCGTAGAAGGTCTGGTTGTCGAGCTTCTCGACGAGCTTCGCCCAGATCTCCCGGATGCGGGGTACGTCACGCTCGCGCATCGCACGGTTCATGTCGGAGAAGTCGGCGCCCTCCTCCAGGCATGCGCTCCACGCGTCCGCGACGTCGCGGTAGACCTGCGGGAGGTCGTCGATCGTCCTCGCGTAGTGGGACTCGCCCTTGAGGTCGACGACGGTCGACGGAGTGGCCGGGGAGAGCGGGTTGGGGAACGGTTCGGTCTCCAGGCCCACGAGGTCGATGTAGTGCTGGAGCGCCGTGGAGGAGGGCGGGAAGCGCATGGCGCCCATCTCGGCGGTCAGCGAGGGGTCGCAGCCCTCGAAGCCGACCGTCCGCAGCCGGCCGCCGATCCGGTCCGCCTCGTAGACGACGGGCTTCAGGCCCATCTTCATCAGTTCGTAGGCGGCGATGATGCCCGAGAGTCCCCCGCCGATGACGGCGACCTCGGATCCGTGTTCGGTCGCGGGTATCTGGCCGATCCCCGCGGGGTGGGCCAGGAAGTCGTCGTAGGCGTAGGGGAAGTCCGGCCCGAACATGGTGATCGGCGGCTGCGCGTCGGTGTGCTGGACAGCGTTGGGCACCGTGGACGTCATGGGGTACGGACTCCTTGCGAAGGAACGCGGGGAACGCGGGGGTGGGCGGTGGCTCGGACGAGGGAGCGTGTGCGGGTGGCTCAGACGAGGGAGCGGTACAGCGAGGGGCGACGGCCGGCGAGATAGGGGTTGGCCGCACGCGAGGCATCGAGGATGGCGGGATCCACGGTGGCGACGACGAGCTCCTCCCCGCGCCCGGCGCGGGTACGGGCGGTGCCGTCGGGGCCGGCCAGGCAGCTCAGCCCGGTGAACTCGAACTCGCCCTCCGTGCCCGTCCTGTTCACGTACGCGACGTACATCTGGCTCTCGAAGGCGCGCACCGGCACGACGGATTCCGCGACGAAGGCGAAGGGGTGCATCAGCGCGGTCGGCACCAGCAGCAGATCGGTCCCGGCCAGGGCGTGCGCCCGGACGTTCTCCGGGAACTCGACGTCATAGCAGATCAGCAGCCCGAGCCGGACGCCGTCCAGCTCGGCCTGGACCACGGGCTGCTCGCCGGGGGTGAACCACTTCTCCTCGAACTCGCCGAAGAGGTGGGTCTTGCGGTAGTGGGCGAGCACGGCACCGTCCGGGCCGATGAGCTGCGCCGCGTTGAAGAGCAGCCCGCCCGCGCGCTCCGGGTAGCCGTAGAGGACAGCCAGACCGTGCCGCGCGCAGATGTCGGCGACCGCCCTGGCGCCTGGGCCGTCGGCGGGTTCGGCGAGCTCGGGGACCGCGTCACCGACGGCGTATCCGGTGAGGAACAGCTCCGGGCAGACCAGGAGCCGGGCGCCCGCCTCCGCCGCCCGTCCGGCGGCCTCGTCGAGCACCTCGATGTTCCGCGCCACGGAGCCGGGTCGTCCGGAGCTCTGGAGCAGGGCGGTACGCAACGGCGGCATGGCTGACCTCGGGCGGTGCGGGCGGGGTGGGGAGACGTATCGACGGTACGGTGCGGCGAACAGGCCCGGCAAGACGCGACCGTTGCGCGTGCACCGTCGATCTGTTGCGCCGCACCGGGCCGGCCCGGCGATTCGTTGCGCACCGTCTCCGCGCAGGTCAGGCGGGTGATCCGGGTCTCAGGCGGGCGGGCCCGAGGTGTACCGCCGCAGCAGCGGGGACAGGACGAGTACCGACTTGGTCCGCTCGACGTACGGCTCGCCCGCGATCCGCTCGAGCACCTGCTCGAAGTGCCGCATGTCGGCGGCGAAGACCTGCACGATCGCGTCGGCGTCACCCGTGACCGTGGACGCGGAGGCGATCTCCGGATAGCGGGCGAGGCCCTTCTTGATCGCCTCGGGGCCGGTGTTGCGGCTGCAGTAGATCTCGATGTATCCCTCGGTCTCCCAGCCGAGCGCCGCCGGGTCGACGCGCACGGTGAAGCCCGTGATGGCGCCCTCGGCACGCAGTCGGTCCACCCGGCGTTTCACCGCGGGGGCGGACAGGCCGATGAGTGCACCGATGTCGGCGTAGGAGCGGCGGGCGTCTTCGGCGAGGGCGTGGACGATGCGTTCGTCGAGGTCGTTCAGGCGCACTTCGGGCGGATCACTTCTCTGCGGGAGACCGGTTCGGGGGCGGCACAGGCCGCCCCCGAAGTAGACCACGGGTGCCCCTCGGGGGCGCGTTCACCGTGGAGAACGGCCGGTCAGAAGGGGAACCGCGAGCGTCCGTGCTGCACGGAGATCCACTTCTGGGTGGTGAAGGCCTCGATCATCGCGTCGCCGTTCAGCCGCCCCAGGCCCGAGCTCTTCTCCCCGCCGAAGGGGACGACGGGCTCGTCGTGGACCGTGCCGTCATTGATGTGGATCATGCCGGTGCGGATGCGCTTGCCCACCCGCACGCCGCGCTCGACGTCGGCGGTGTGGACCGCGCCGCTCAGGCCGTACGGGGTGTCGTTGGCGATGCGGACGGCCTCGTCCTCTCCGTCGAAGGGCACGAGCAGGGCCACCGGACCGAAGATCTCCTGGTGCAGCACGGGGGATCCGGCGGCGATGCCGGTCAGCACGGAGGGGCTCACCACGTTGCCCTCGACCGTGCCGTGCAGCAGCGCCGTGGCGCCGGCCTCCACGGTCTGGTCGACCAGCTTGGAGACGGCCTCGGCCTGCGAGGAGTTGATCAGCGGACCGATGTGGGTCGCGGGGTCGGCCGGGTCCCCGACCCGCAGGGAGGCGACCTTGGCCACGAACTTCTCGGTGAACTCCTGCTCCACGGCGCGGTCGACCAGGATCCGGTTGGCCGCCATGCACACCTGGCCCTGGTGGATGTAGCGGCTGAAGACGGCCGCGTCGACGGCGTAGTCCACATCGGCGTCGTCCAGGACGATCAGCGCGCTGTTGCCACCCAGTTCGAGGACCGCGTGCTTGAAGTTGGCCGCGCAGACCGTCGCGACGTGGCGGCCGACCTTGTCGGAGCCGGTGAAGGATATGACCTGCGGGACCGGGTGCTCCAGCAGGGCGTCGCCGATCTCCGCGATGTCGGTGACCACGACGTTCAGCAGCCCGGCGGGCAGACCGGCTTCCTCGAACACCTTCGCCAGCAGCGTTCCGCCGCAGATGGGGGTGTTCTGGTGCGGCTTGAGGACCACGGCGTTCCCGAGCGCGAGGGCCGGTGCGACCGACTTGAGCGACAGCAGGAAGGGGAAGTTGAAGGGGCTGATGACCCCTACGACTCCGACGGGTATCCGGTAGACCCGGTTCTCCTTGCCCTCGGTCGGCGAGGGGAGGATCTGGCCGGCAGGCCGCAGCGCCAGGTGTACCGCCTCGCGCAGGAACTCCTTGGCCAGGTGCAGTTCGAAGCCGGCCTTCAGCCGGGTGCCCCCGAGCTCGGCGACGATCGCCTCGCTGATCTCGGGCTCGCGCTCCTCGACGATGCGTAGCGCCCTCTCCAGCACCGCGCGGCGGGCGTACGGGTTGGTGTCCGCCCATTCCTGCTGGGCGCGCTCGGCCGCACGGTAGGCCTGGTCGACCTCGGCGGCGGTGGCCACGGTGATCGAGGCGAGCTTCTCCCCGTCGTACGGGTTGAAGTCGATGATGTCCCAGGACCCCTTACCCGGCCTCCACTCGCCGTCGATGTACTGCTGGGCCAGGTCGGTGAAGAAGGAGGACATGAGTTCCCTTACCGCAGAGGGGCGGGCAGCTGATAGCGGATCATATTACTTAGACAGCAATCGAGTTGGAGCCGCCCAGGAAAGGTCGACGACCGAAAGCGAACGGTCACGGGTGGCCATCGGGCGCACACAACGCAAACCCCTCCCGGACACAGGTCCGGGAGGGGCGACGAGGCCGCAGGGCTGCGGAATCCGTCAGCTCCAGCTGGCGTGCAGCGGCTTGCCCTCGGCGTAACCGGCGGCGCTCTGCACACCGACGATCGCCTTCTCGGCGAACTCCTCGAGCGAGGCGGCCCCCGCGTAGGTGCAGGAGGAGCGGACCCCGGCGATGATCGAGTCGATCAGGTCCTCCACACCGGGGCGCACCGGGTCCAGGAACATCCGCGACGTGGAGATGCCCTCCTCGAACAGGCCCTTGCGGGCACGGTCGTACGCGGACTCCTCGGACGTGCGGTTCTTCACCGCGCGCGCCGAGGCCATGCCGTAGGACTCCTTGTAGTACCGGCCGTCGGCGGACTGCTGGAGATCACCGGGCGACTCGTACGTCCCCGCGAACCAGGAGCCGATCATCACGTTGGACGCGCCGGCGGCGAGCGCCATGGCCACGTCGCGCGGGTGCCGGACACCACCGTCGGCCCAGACGTGCTTGCCGTGCCTGCGCGCCTCGGCGGCGCACTCCAGGACGGCGGAGAACTGCGGCCGGCCCACGCCGGTCATCATCCGGGTGGTGCACATGGCACCGGGACCGACACCCACCTTGATGATGTCGGCTCCGGCCTCGATCAGGTCGCGGACGCCCTCCGCGGCCACCACGTTGCCCGCGACGATCGGTACGCGCGGGTCGAGCGCCCGGACCGCGGCGACCGCGCTGATCATGGATTCCTGGTGGCCGTGCGCGGTGTCCACCACGAGGGTGTCCACGCCCGCGTCGAGAAGCTGCTTGGCCTTGCCGGCGACGTCGCCGTTGATGCCGACGGCGGCGGCGATGCGCAGCTTGCCGTCCGCGTCGGTGGCGGGGGTGTAGAGCGTCGCGCGCAGCGCGGCCTTACGGGTGAGGATGCCGACGAGCCTGCCGTCCGCGTCGACCGCGGGGGCGAGCTTGCGGTTGGCGCCGTCGAGCTTGTGGAAGGCGTCGCGCGGGTCGATGTCCGCGTCCAGCACGACCAGGTCCCGGGACATGACCTCGGACAGCTGGGTGAAGCGGTCCACCCCGGTGAGGTCGTGGTCGGTGACGACTCCGACGGGGCGGTACTCGGCGTCGACGACGACACCCGCCCCGTGGGCCCGCTTGTGCAGCAGGGAGAGGGCGTCGGCGACGGTCTGGCCCGGGGCCAGCACGATCGGCGTGTCGAGGACGAGGTGGCGCGTCTTGACCCAGCCGATGACCTCGGTGACGACCTCGATCGGGATGTCCTGGGGAATGACGGCCAGTCCGCCGCGGCGGGCGATCGTCTCGGCCATCCGGCGGCCCGCGATGGCGGTCATGTTGGCGACGACGAGGGGGATGGTCGTGCCGGTGCCGTCGGGCGAGGAGAGGTCCACGGCCTGCCGGGACCCGACCGCGGAGCGGCCGGGGACCATGAAGACGTCGTCGTACGTGAGGTCGTAGGGGACCGAGGGGGAGGCCGTGTAACGACCCGTGCCGGGCTCAAGAAAACGCATAACACTCATTTTTTCATACGAAACGGTGCAGGTCGTTTCCACGAAGACACAGCAATGCACCCCCGCGTTCGTCGATTCCTCCGAAGAGGCGTCCCGGGGGCGCCGGGCAAGTGGAACCTGCCTTACCCAGGGACCTTACCCGAACAGGATTCGAGCATTCGTGATCACGATCCCTGGACCGGGTGACGGGGGCTCAGGTAGCTTCACAAGCGCAGGCCCCGGGTGGCCGCAGAGCTGCGCGGAAGCGCCCGGAAGGCCTGTCACGCGTCAGACCGGAAAGGACTCGGATCCGCCCGTGGAGAGCGAACTGCCGGATATCTACTGCCCGTTCCCGCAGCGGAGCAATCCGCACGTAGAACACACCCGCGAGCACCTCGACGCCTGGACGCGCCGCACCGGTCTGGTGCACCGGCAGTCCGCCAGGGAGCGCTTCGAGCAGGCCGACTTCGGCGCGTTCGTCGGCATGGTCTATCCGACGGCGAGCGCGGAGCACCTGGATCTGGTCGCCGACTGGTTCGTCTGGCTCTTCCTCGTCGACGACCAGCTGGACGACGGGCACCTCGGCCGCAGCCCCGACCGGGTACGCGACGTGGTGGCCCGGATGCGGGCGGTGGTGGAGGGCTCGGGCCCCGCCCCGCTGCCGGGCGAGGAGCTCCCCGCCGCCGTCGTCGCCCTCGTGGACCTGTGGGAACGTACGACCGTGCGGGCCGCCCCGCACTGGCGCACCCGTTTCGCGTGGCACCTCATGACCTACCTCACGACCGCCACCACCTGGGAGGCGGGCAACCGGGCCGACGGTGTGGTGCCGTCCGAGGCGGCGTACATGACCAACCGCCGGCACACCGGGGCGATCCACGTGTGCATGGACCTGATCGAGATCGTGGCCGGTATAGAGGCACCCGAGTCGGTGCACAACGACCCCCGGTTCATCACGGCGCTCGAAGCCTCCTGCAACGTCGTGTGCTGGGCCAACGACGTGTACTCCTACGAGAAGGAACAGGTGCTCGGGGAGATCCACAATCTCGTCCACCTGGTCCGTCACCACCGCGGCTACGGGGAGCAGCAGGCGCTCGACCACGTGTGCGCGGAGATAGCGACCGAGACCGAGCGGTTCCTCACGGCAGAGGACGAGCTGATCGACATGTACCCCCAGCTGTCGGGGATGCTCGTCCCGTACCTCGACGGAATGCGGAGCTGGATGCGCGGCAACCTCGACTGGTCGCGCCTGACCCCGCGCTACAACCCGGCGGACGTCAGCCAGTACGAGGAGCCCGGGGCGTATCTGGAGGAGACCGTCCTCGGTGTGGCCGCGGACCGTGCGGGCCACGGCGCGTCCGGCGGCCCCCGGAGCTGAGCGCGGCTCGGGCCGGGCACCCGCGGGGTGCCCGGCCCGAGCCGTGTGCGGTGCCGGCCGCCCCTGGCGTCAGTCGTCGGGGTCGGTGCGCTCCAGCGCGGGGCGCTGTCCGGCCGCGGACTCCGTGAGCAGGTAGTCGGCGGCCGCGGTGTCCGTCACGAGGCTGGTGACCAGACCGGAGCGCAGGACCGCGCCGATCGCCGCCGCCTTGCGCTGGCCGCCGGCGATGGCCACCACCTCGGGGATCCGGCGCAGCCGGTCCGCCTCCACGGTGATGCACCGCTCGCCCAGGTCCCGGCCGACCCGCCGGCCGTCGGAGTCGAAGAGGTGCGCGGACATCTCCGCGGCCACGCCCAGTGAGGCGTAGTGCGCGCGTTCCTCGTCCGAGAGCATGTCGTGGACGGTGGAGATGCCCGGCTCCCAGGACCCGATGGAGACCGCGGCGACCGTCACCTTGTCGAAGTACTCGAATGCGCGGGCGATACCCGTCTGGTGCCTCAGGGCCGCCGCCGTCGCCGGATCCGGCAGCAGCATGGGGGCGTAGATCGGATGGGCCTCGCCGCCCGAGACCTGCGCCGCGCGGCGGACCGCCTCGACCGAGCCGCGCTCGGCCGTCCCTGCGTCGTAGACCCCCGTGAGCTGGACCACCGTGCAGGGCGGCAGCCGGTCGAGGGCGGCCGCCATGTGGATGGTGGAGCGGCCCCAGGCCAGGCCCAGGACGTCGCCCTCGTTCACCAGCTCGCCCAGGAGCTCGGCCGCCACCTCGCCCAGGTTCTCCGGATCGGCGGCGTCGTCCTGCTCCTCGGCCGGGGACTCGACCACGACCGCGTGCCGCAGACCGTAACGCGCGCGGAGTGCGTCGGAACGCTCCGCGTCCAGCTCCGCCGGAACCCGGATCTCGATCCGTACGAGATCACGCTCGAGGGCCGTCTCCAGGACCCGGGCCACCTTGAAGCGGCTCACGCCGAACTCCTCGGCGATCTGGATCTTCGACTTTCCCTCGAGATAGAACCGGCGGGCCATGGCCGCCGCCTGCACCAGCTCCGCGGGTCCCATCCGCATGGCTGACCGACCCGCCGAGATGCCAGACACCGCGATCTCCTCACTGCTGTTCACGCGCCCGATACGCCGTTCATCCTGTCAGATCCTGCGATCCTCGATCCGGCCCGTCGGGCCGCGTTCATCCGCCCTTCGTTCAGTGTGCGCATGCCCAGGGCGCGGTGGCCGTCACCGTGTCCGCCTGCTCACGCAGCGCGCGCACGGCCTCGGCCGGATCCTTCGCCCCGTACACCGCGGAGCCGGCGACGAACACGTCCGCGCCCGCCTCCGCGCACCGCTCGATGGTGGTGGCGGAGACGCCACCGTCGACCTGGAGCCAAAGCTCCAGACCGTGCTTGGAGATCAGCTCACGGGTACGCCGGATCTTCGGCAGCATGATGTCCAGGAACGCCTGGCCGCCGAATCCCGGCTCCACCGTCATGATCAGCAGCATGTCGAGCTCGGGGAGCAGGTCCTCGTACGGCTCGACGGGGGTCGCCGGCTTGAGCGCCATGGAGGCGCGCGCGCCCTTCGCCCTGATCTCCCGTGCCAGCCGGACGGGCGCCGCGGCGGCCTCCGCGTGGAAGGTGACGGAGCCGGCGCCGGCCTCGACGTACTGCGGAGCCCAGCGGTCGGCGTCCTCGATCATCAGGTGGCAGTCCAGCGGGGTGTCCGTGGCCTTGCTCAGCGCCTCCACGATGGGCACACCGAGCGTCAGGTTGGGCACGAAGTGGTTGTCCATGACATCGACATGGAGCCAGTCGGCGCCTTCGACGGCCTTCGCCTCCTCGGCGAGGCGCGCGAAGTCGGCGGACAGGATGCTGGGGTTGATCTGGGCCATGCACCAAGCCTGCCATGCTCCGCGCCACTTCCCCGCCTCGGTGTGCCCCAAAGCCTCACGGGATCATTACGGTTCGCGCATTCCCGGCTTTTCGACCGGTCCGCGGCTCTGTCCGGGACCCTGCCCCTGCGTGGTCAGCCCGTGCGGCGCAGCAGGGCGAGGTACATCGCGTCCGTGCCGTGCAGGTGCGGCCACAGCTGGATGTCGGGACCGTCACCCAGGGCGGACACTCCCGGCAGCAGCGGCCGGGCGTCGACCCACTCCGCCTCGACGGGCTCTCCCCCGCGCCCCTTGAGCACGTCCTCGACGACGACCCTGGTCTCCGCGAGGTGGGGCGAACAGGTCGCGTAGCCGACGACCCCGCCGATCCGCACGGCCTTGAACGCCTCGCGCAGCAGGCCGCGTTGCAGGGGGGCGAAGCCTTCGAGGTCCTCGGGGCGGCGCCGCCAGCGCGACTCCGGCCGCCTGCGCAGCGCGCCGAGCCCGGAGCACGGTACGTCCATCAGGACCCGGTCGAAGGAGCCGGGCCGCCACGGCGGCCGGGTGCCGTCCGCCGTGATCACCTGGTACGGCCCGGGGTTGCCGGCGAGGGTACGTTCGACGAGCCGGGCCCGGTGCGGCTGCTTCTCGGCGGCGAGGAGCGACGCGCCTCGCCCGGAGGCGAGGGCGGCGAGCAGCGCGGCCTTGCCTCCCGGGCCGGCGCAGCCGTCGAGCCACCGGGTGTCACGGCCCTCGACGGGCGCGGCGGCCAGGGCTGCCGCGACGAGCTGGCTCCCCTCGTCCTGCACGCCGGCCCTGCCGTCCCGTACGGCAGCCAGGGCGCCGGGCTCGCCGCCCTCGGCCATCCGTACGGCGTAGGGCGACCAGCGGCCCGGCAGACCGCTCTCCTCACCGAGGGCGGACAGCAGTTCCTCGGGGGTGGAGCGGCCGGGCCGGGCCACCAGCGTCACCTCGGGCCGCTCGTTGTCGGCCTCCAGCAGGTCCTCGATCCCGGCGCGCCCGCCGCCGAGGGCGTCCCAGAGGGAGGAGACGACCCACCGCGGGTGCGAGTGGACGAGGGAGAGGTGCGCCTCGGCGTCCTCGTCGTAGGGCGGGGCGACGCGCTCCACCCAGCCGTCCAGGTCGTCGGCGGCGACCTTGCGCAGCACCGCGTTGACGAATTTGGCACGGCCCTCGCCCAGCACGACCCGGGCCAGCTCCACGCTGGCGGAGACGGCCGCGTGGGTGGGGATGCGGGTGCCGAGCAGTTGGTGCACACCCATGTTCAGCACGTCGAGCACCGGCGGATCGACCTCGCGCAGCGGCCGGTCGATGCAGGCGGCGACGATCGCGTCGTACGTGCCCTGCCGGCGCAGGGTCCCGTAGACGAGCTCGGTCGCCAGCGCCGCGTCCCTGCCGTCGAAGTCCCCCTTGGCGCGTGCCTTCTTCAGCAGCGGCGGCAGGACGAGGTTGGCGTACGCGTCGCGTTCGTCGACCGCCCTGAGCGCTTCGAAGGCGAGGAACCGGACCGGGTCCTTCTGCGGACGGCGGTGCTGCTTGGCCGGACGGCGACGCTGCTGGTCGTTCACGTGAAAGGTGCTCCGCTGATGGTGAGGGGGCGAACCTCTCCAGCGTACGTCGGCCGCGTCCGCGGCCCGTGCCGGGAGGGGCGGCAGGGCAGGGGCAGGGGGCAGCGGCGGCCGGGCAGGAGCCTGAGGTCGGCAGTCCCGCGTGGTGCGGGTCCGGGTCCGGCCCCGCACCGGCCCCGGGAGGGCTCAGACGCCCAGCGCCTCGCCGTGGGCGATGCGGACGCCCCTGGCCCAGTCGGCGGCCCGCATCGGCTTCTTGCCCTGGGGCTGGACCCAGTGGAGCTCCACGGCGTGCGAGCCCGTGCCCACGTACACGTTGTTCTTCCCCGCGGACAGTTCGCCCGGCGCCAGGTCCGTGCGGTCGACGACGGGTGCGGCCTGGACCAGCTTGAGGCGCTCCCCGCGGAACAGGGTCCAGGCGCCGGGGGCGGGGGTGCAGCCGCGCACCACGCGGTCGACCCGCAGCGCGGGCGCGGACCACTGCACCTGGGCGTCCTCGACGGTGATCTTGGGGGCGAGGGTGATGCCTTCGGCGGGCTGCGGGACGGCGTGCAGGGTGCCGTCCTCGATGCCGTCCATGGTGGCGGCGAGCAGCCCGGCGCCGGCGAAGGCCAGCCGGGTGAGCAGGTCGCCGCTGGTGTCGGTGGGCCGTACCCGCTCGGTCAGGACCCCGTAGACCGGTCCGGAGTCCAGCCCCTCCTCGATCAGGAAGGTCGAGGCGCCGGTCACCTCGTCCCCGGCCATCACGGCGTGCTGGACGGGGGCGGCCCCGCGCCAGGCGGGCAGCAGGGAGAAGTGCAGGTTGACCCAGCCCCGGGCGGGCACGTCGAGCGCGATCTTGGGCAGCAGCGCGCCGTAGGCGACGACGGGACAGCAGTCGGGCCCGATCTCGCGCAGCCGTGCCAGGAACTCCTCGTCCCGCGGCCTGGCCGGCTTGAGCACCTCGATCCCCGCCTCCTCGGCACGCTCCGCCACCGGGCTGGCCACCAGCCTGCGCCCCCGCCCGGCCGGTGCGTCGGGACGGGTGACCACGGCGGCCACCTCGTGGCGGCCGGAGGCGATCAGGGCGTCCAAGGCGGGGACGGCGACCTCGGGGGTGCCTGCGAAGACGAGCTTCATGGGTGGCGGACTGCCTCTCGGGCCGGAACGTACGGTGGCGAGCAGCACACCAGTCTAGGTCGTGTCTCCGGATCATGCCGGACCGGGGAGCGGGGCCCGGTGCGTGCGTCCTGCCAGGCGGAGGACGGAGTGACGCGGGGCGATCGAAGTCCCCCAGCTCGTGCGGAGCCGGGATCGCGGCAGCGCCGGTGGGGCCGCGAGAGGCTCCGGGCGCCGCCCCCGGGGCGTGAGCGGACCCGCGCGCCCCGCGCATATTCACATACGCCCCGATAGCGTGACCACATCGGCGGGTGAGGCGTTGGTCAAGTGAGATTGACCGAAGGGGGCCGCCATCGTGCGGTCCGATCCCTTTCAACGCCGGTTCGAGAGGCTTGTTCATGGCCGACCACGCAACCCACGACGCCCAAGCGCGTGCCAGTCTGCACCTGTTGGTGCGGGACATCGAGCGGGTCCGGCGGCAGGTTGACGCGCTGCGCACCCTCACTGCGCAGTTGGGCAACGTCTACCGTCCGCGCCGCTCCGGGCCCTCAGCGGGCTTCGTCGTCTACGGCAGGGCGCCGGCCCCGACGGTCCGGCTGGCCCAGGAGTTGCGGGACAGCGTCGAGACGCTGGTCACGGCGGCGGTGGACTTCGACCGCTCGCTGGGCTTCTCGTGGGACGCCGTGGGCTCGGCGCTCGGGGTCACCAAGCAGGCGGTGCACCGCCGTTACGGCGCCCGCCGGGCCGCCCCGCAGCCGGGGACCACCGACGCCGCCGCCGAGACCGCGGCCCACCCGCCGGCCGCGGCGTCGTCCCCGGTACCGGCCGTCCCCGCGGCACGTTCCATGCCGCCGCAGCCGTCGGCCGACCGGACTCCCCCGGTCCGTGACGAACTGCGCCCCGGTGCCTTCCCCGGCCCGCGCAACGGCTGACCGGCCCCGCGTCAGCCGATGTCCGGCGGATCGACCCTGATCCGTACGGGATCGCCGCTCCCGCGGGCGGTCCGCGCCGCCTGCGCCGACTTCAGGGCGGCCGCGAGCGCGGCGCCGCGCCCGGGCGGCACCCTGATCAGTGCCCGGTCCCAGGTCTCGCCGGGTGGGGCGTCGCCCTGCCTGCGGGGTCTGCCCGGCACGGCTCCCCGCACCGGGACGGGGCCGAGCACTTCCGCTTCGGGCGGCAGCTCCGCGCCGGCGAGGTACGCGGCGACCGCCTCCGGCGGCCCGGTCACCGAAGCCATCCGGGACACCGGGGGGAAGCCGAGCTCGGCCCGCTCCGCCAGCTCGCGCCGGGCATGGCCGACCGGGTCCCAGCGCACCAGCGCCTGGACGGGCCGCAGCGTCGGCTCGGCCACGACCACCACCGTGCCTCCCTCCGGCTGCCCCCGCACCAACGCCGCCGCTGCCGTCCAGCGCCGCAGTGCCTCCTCGCCCGCCCGCAGGTCGGGCCGGCCGACCATCGCCCAGCCGTCCAGCAGCAGAGCGGCCGCATAGCCCCCCTCGGCCACGGGTTCCGCCCCGGGGGTGCTGACGACCAGCGCGGGCTGGCCGGGTACGGAATCGAGCACATGATCACGGCCGGACGTCCGCACCGGAACGGCGGGGAACGCACGCCCCAGCTCCTCGGCTGTCCGGCGCGCACCGACGATCTGCGCGCGCAGCCGCCGGCCTCCGCAGGCGAGACAGTGCCAGGCGGTCTCGGCCCGCCCGCACCACGCGCAGTCGAGGTCCTGCTGGTCCGGGGCCTGCAGAGGGCCCGCGCAGTGCCGGCATCTCGCGGGCTCGCGGCAGCGCTCGCAGGCCAGCCGGGGCGCGTAACCGCGGCGCGGCACCTGGACCAGCACCGGACCGCTGCGCAGCCCGTCCCGCACGGTCTGCCAGGCCAGGCTGGGCAGCCGGGCCGAACGGGCCGCACCGTCCCGGGCGAGCTCGCCGTCACCCACCGTGCGCACCAGGGGCGCCGCGGCACGCAGCTGCTCCCGGTCGGCGCGCAGCGGCAGCGCCCAGCCGGTCTCCACCAGCTGCGCGGCCTCCACCGTGCAGCTCGTCGAGCCGAGCAGGAAAGCGCACCGGCCGTGCGCCGCGCGCAGCTCCAGGACCTCCCTGACGTGCGGGAACGGGGCGTTGTCGTCGCTGTGGCTGGAGTCACCGTCGTCCCACACGGCCACCAGGCCCAGGTCGGCGACCGGGGCGAACATCGCCGCCCTGGTCCCGACCACCGCACGCACGGAGCCGCGCCGGACCGCGAGCCACTGCCGGTACCGCTTCTCCGGCCCCGAGTCGGCGGTCAGCAGGGCATGGCGCCCGGCCCCCATGAGCGCGGTGAGAGCGCCGTCCACCCGGGCGGCGCTGCGCCCGTCCGGTACGACGACGAGCGCACCCCGGCCCGAGGCCAGGGTGGCGGTCACGGCCGCGGCGATCTCCTCGGGCCAGTGCGGTCCTGGCAGCGCCGTCCAGACGGCCCGGGGCGCGCCGCCCTCGGCGAGCGCCGTCAGGAAGGCCGGCCCCTGCCCGTACCTCTCCCAGGTCCCGGGCGGCGGGGCGGCGGGGGGCGGAAGGGGGGCGGGGGACGGCTTCGACTCGGCCCGGCCGTTCCTGGGCGGCACGGCGAGCTGCAGCACGTCGGCGAGGCTGCCGGCGTAACGGTCGGCGACGGCCCGGGAGAGCGCGAGCAGGTCGGGCCCGAGCACCGGCTCGGGCGAGACGACGTAGGCGAGGGCCGCCAGGGCACCTTGGTAGTCCGACTCGACCCGGCGCTCGATGAGGAAACCGTCGATGAGCCCGCCGCCCTCGCGCCGGCCGCCGCGGACCTGCCGTCCCCCGGCGCCGAACCGCACCCGCACCCGCACGCCCGGCTGCGCCACGGCGTCCAGCTCCTCCGGGACGGCGTAGTCGAAATACTGGTCGAGGTGGAGTGCGCCCTTGTTGACCAGGACGCGGGCGACCGGAAGCTCCTCGGCCAGCGCGGCGCCTCGCCATGTCCGGGGCTTGGCACGGGGCACCTTGGCCCTGCGTACGGTCTCCCGGATGAGCGCAAGCTGCTCCGGAGCCCCGGCCTCGGGCTCGTCGGACCGCTCGTCGTCGCTGCTCACAGCCTCATACCTACCAGACGCCACCGACAGCGGAGCCGGACGGCTCCCGCACGCGGCTGCCGCCGCGGCCCGCGGCCCGCACGTGCCGGGGCCCGGACACCTCGTGCGGTGTCCGGGCCCCGGCAGGAGCGGCGGTCTCGGGGACCGGCGCGCTCTAGATGCCTGCGGCGCTGCGCAGCGCGTCCACGCGGTCGGTGCGCTCCCAGGTGAAGTCGGGGAGCTCACGGCCGAAGTGCCCGTACGCCGCGGTCTGGGCGTAGATCGGGCGGAGCAGGTCGAGGTCGCGGATGATCGCGGCCGGGCGGAGGTCGAAGACCTCGCCGATGGCGTGCTCGATCTTCTCCGTCTCGACCGTGGCCGTGCCGAAGGTCTCGACGAACAGGCCCACGGGCTCGGCCTTGCCGATCGCGTAGGCGACCTGGACCTCGCAGCGGGCCGCGAGACCGGCCGCGACGACGTTCTTGGCCACCCAGCGCATCGCGTACGCGGCCGAGCGGTCGACCTTGGACGGGTCCTTGCCGGAGAAGGCGCCGCCGCCGTGACGGGCCATGCCGCCGTACGTGTCGATGATGATCTTGCGGCCGGTGAGGCCGGCGTCACCCATGGGGCCACCGATCTCGAAGCGGCCCGTCGGGTTGACCAGGAGGCGGTAACCCTCGGTGTCGAGCTTGATGCCGTCCTCGATGAGCTGGTTCAGGACGTGCTCGACGACGAACTCACGGATGTCGGGGGCGAGCAGCGAGTCCAGGTCGATGTCGGAGGCGTGCTGCGAGGAGACGACGACCGTGTCGAGGCGGACGGCCTTGTCGCCGTCGTACTCGATGGTGACCTGGGTCTTGCCGTCGGGGCGCAGGTACGGGATGGTGCCGTTCTTGCGGACCTCGGAGAGCCGGCGCGACAGCCGGTGCGCCAGGTGGATCGGGAGCGGCATGAGCTCGGGCGTCTCGTCGCAGGCGTAGCCGAACATCAGCCCCTGGTCGCCGGCGCCCTGCTTGTCGAGCTCGTCCTCCTCACCACGGGTGGCACCCTCGACCCGCTTCTCGTACGCCGTGTCGACGCCCTGGGCGATGTCCGGGGACTGCGAGCCGATGGAGACCGAAACGCCGCAGGAGGCTCCGTCGAAGCCCTTCTTGGACGAGTCGTAGCCGATCTCCAGCACCTTGTTGCGCACGAGGTTGGGGATGTCGGCGTAGGCCTTGGTCGTGACCTCACCCGCGACATGTACCAGACCGGTGGTGATCAGGGTCTCGACGGCGACGCGCGAGGAAGGGTCCTCACGCAGGAGCGCGTCGAGGATCGTGTCGCTGATCTGGTCAGCGATCTTGTCGGGGTGACCCTCGGTGACAGACTCCGAGGTGAAGAGACGGCGGGACACATCGCTCCCTGGGGTTGCAGCGGCTGCTGGCTGATCATGGGTGGACTTCCGGGAGCTGCGCCCGGCACATTCCGTCGACCAGTTTATCGGTCGCATCCGGCGGTCGGGCCACGCGTCTCGCCCCTTGGGAGGTCTGTGACCTGCGGCACGGTTGACTGCGGTACGACAATCCCTCCTCAGGAGCGGGTGACGGGGCCGTTCACGTCGCGTTTCCTTCCCGCCGGAGCGGTAATTACGCAATCTAGCCGAATCGTGCCG
This sequence comes from Streptomyces sp. B1I3, assembly GCF_030816615.1. Classification (NCBI taxonomy): domain Bacteria; kingdom Bacillati; phylum Actinomycetota; class Actinomycetes; order Kitasatosporales; family Streptomycetaceae; genus Streptomyces; species Streptomyces sp. B1I3. The sequence continues at coordinate 6,641,509 of NZ_JAUSYD010000001.1, read as the reverse complement.
CCACAAGGTCCCAAACCATGTCGGCGAGCACTTCCTTGGGCCCGAACGGCACAGCGGTCTCGCTGCCGTCGGCCCCGAGCACGACGGCTTCGTTCTCCTCCGAGCCGAAGGTCTTGCGTTCACCGACCTCGTTGACGACGAGGAGATCGCACGCCTTGCGGCGCAGCTTCTGCCGGCCGTTGGCGAGGACGTCGTCGGTCTCGGCGGCGAAGCCGACGACGAGCTGCCCGGGGCGTGCCCGGTCCGCGGCGACCTCGGCGAGGATGTCGGGGTTGCGCACCAGCGTCAGGGGCGCCGGCTCCTGGCCGTCCTTCTTCTTGATCTTCCCCGTGACGTAGTCGGCGGGACGGAAGTCGGCGACGGCCGCCGCCATCACCACCACGTCGGCATCCGCCGCTGCCTTCAGCACGGCCTCGCGCAGCTGCACGGCGGTGCCGACGCGCAGGACGTCTGCACCGGCCGGGTCGGGCAGTTGCGTGTTCGCCTCGATCAGCGTGACCCGGGCGCCGCGGGCGACGGCGGTGCGGGCCAGCGCGTATCCCTGCTTGCCGGAGGAGCGGTTGCCCAGGTAGCGGACTGGGTCGAGCGGCTCGCGGGTACCGCCCGCACTGATCACCACGTGGCGGCCCACGAGGTCGGGGGCGACGGGCCCGCGCGCCAGCACGCGGCGGCAGACCTCGAAGATCTCCCCGGGGTCCGGGAGCCGCCCCTTGCCCGTGTCCACCCCGGTGAGCCGGCCGACGGCGGGCTCGATGACCACGGCGCCGCGGCGGCGCAGTGTGGCGACGTTCTCCTGGGTGGCGGGGTGCTCCCACATCTCGGTGTGCATCGCCGGCGCGAAGACGACCGGACAGCGGGCGGTGAGGAGGGTATTGGTCAGGAGGTCGTCGGCGAGCCCGTGGGCGGCCTTGGCGAGCATGTCCGCGGTGGCCGGGGCGACCACGACGAGGTCGGCCGCCTGGCCGATCCGTACGTGCGGCACCTCGTGGACGCTCTCCCAGACCTCGGTCGAGACGGGGTTGCCGGAGAGCGCCGACCAGGTGGCCGCCCCGACGAAGTTCAGCGACGCGTCGGTCGGGACGACCCGCACGTCGTGGCCCGACTCGGTCAGCCGGCGCAGCAGCTCGCACGCCTTGTAGGCGGCGATGCCTCCGCTGACCCCCAGGACGACCTTCGGCTTGTCCACTGCATCTCCCCGCACTCGTGTCTCTGCGCACTCGGCCCCGTACAGCCTCATGACGTACGCACTCCATGCTGCCTCACCGCACCGGACGGCCTCCGGGGGCCCGGGTGGCCCGGCACACCACAGGCCCGGCGGTGTCGACCGCCGGGCCTGTGGTGAAGGTGCGTTCTCCTGCTTACTGCGCGGGGCCCTCGATGGCCTCGGAGGTCAGCAGGCCCGCGTTGATCTCGCGGAGCGCGATCGAGAGCGGCTTCTCGTGCACGTGCGTGTCGACGAGCGGACCGACGTACTCGAGGAGGCCTTCACCGAGCTGCGAGTAGTACGCGTTGATCTGGCGCGCGCGCTTGGCGGCGTAGATCACAAGGCTGTACTTCGAGTCGGTGGCCTCGAGGAGCTCATCAATCGGCGGGTTGATGATGCCCTCGGGCGTGGTGATGGAAGAGGACACTCTCTGCCTTCCGAAGGGGATAGAGATCAAAGAGATCTTTGATCGTGCTGGTTCCGCAGTGGTGCTGTTCTGCGTCCATGGCTGCTGATCGCGCTGATTGTGCCGTCGACCATGCCGTCGGCCATGCCGCCGACCGGAGTCGGTGGGTCAGTCGTCGGTGCCGTGGAGGCCGGAAGCCTGCAGCATCAACGTTAGCAGCTCGCGGGCGACGTCCTCGACGGAGGTGTTGACCAGCGTCGTGTCGAACTCCGCCTCGGCGGCCAGTTCGGTCTTCGCCGCGGTGAGCCTGCGCTCGATCACCTCCGCCGACTCCGTCCCGCGGCCGGTGAGCCGGCGCACGAGTTCGTCCCAGCTGGGCGGCGCCAGGAAGACCAGCTGCGCCTCGGGCATCGACTGGCGGACCAGCCGGGCGCCCTGCAGATCGATCTCCAGCAGCACCGGCTCGCCCGCCTCCAGGCGGTCGAGCACGGCCCGGCGCGGCGTGCCGTACCGGTTGCCCGCGAACTCCGCCCACTCCAGCAGCTCGCCGTTGGCGATCAGCTTGTCGAACTCCTCGTCGTCCACGAAGAAGTAGTGGACACCGTTGCGTTCGCCGGGGCGCGGCCTGCGGGTCGTGGCCGACACCGAGAGCCAGACCTCGGGGTGAACCTTGCGCATATGAGCGACGACCGTGCTCTTGCCGACCCCGGAGGGGCCGGAGAGCACGGTCAGCCGCGGACGTACGTCCGGGGGTACGGGGGACGTCCCCCGGGATGTTGCAGCCATGGGGCGATTATCCAGGTTCTCAGGGGTGCCTGAGAACGTCAGGCGGCGCTGCCGCCGAACTCACGCTCCAGGGATGCGATCTGGTTGGAGCCGAGACCCCGGACCCGGCGGCTCTCGGAGATGCCGAGCCGTTCCATGATCTGCTTGGCGCGGACCTTGCCCACGCCCGGCAGGGACTCGAGAAGGGCGGAGACCTTCATCTTGCCGATGACGTCGTTCTCCTGGCCCTGCTTGATGACCTCATGGAGGGAGGCGCCGGAGTGCTTGAGTCGATTCTTGACCTCGGCCCGCTCCCGGCGAGCCGCGGCGGCCTTTTCGAGCGCGGCTGCGCGCTGTTCAGGGGTAAGGGGCGGAAGAGCCACGCCTACGTCACCTCGGATGTCGATCTGTCGGATACGGACCGGTGGGGAACCTGGTGGCTCCACACCTGGTGAGCAACGGACAACGTGTATCCGTTGGCCCTCGACGGAGACTAGCGGCCAAGGCCGCCTGAGTCAGCGAGAACAGACGAAAAGTCCTGGTCAGCCTGAGCCGACCAGGACATTCCAGTCAAAACAACCCGGTTTTTTGGTCAGGATTCCGTCAACACGCTGTTACGTGGCATGGTCAGCTTTCCGAGACGGCCTCGCGGACCTCTTCCGCGAGCCGCCCGGCGGCTTCGCGCAGCCCGGAAACGTCCGGTCCGTGACGCAGGACACCCCGGCTCACGCTCGGCACGACGTTGCGCACCGAGGCCCCGAACACGCCCGGCAGGTCCGCCGGGGTCGCCCCCTGGGCGCCGATGCCCGGAGCGAGCAGCGGGCCGTTGACCGCCAGATCCACTCCCGCGTCCCCGAGCGTGGCCCCGACCACCGCGCCGACGGAGCCGAGCGGCGTGGCCCCCGCGTTCTCGGCGGCCATGTGGTCGAGCATGAGCTGGGCCAGCGAGCGCCCGTCGGCGGCCGTGGCGCGCTGCACCTCGGCGCCCTCCGGGTTGGAGGTGAGGGCGAGCACGAAGACCCCGGAGCCGGAGACCGCGGCCGCGTCGAGCGCGGGACGCAGCGAGCCGAAGCCGAGGTAGGGCGAGACGGTGACCGCGTCGGAGAACAGCGGTGAGTCCTTGTCGAGGTACGTGGCGGCGTACGCGCCCATGGTGGAGCCGATGTCTCCGCGCTTGGCGTCCATGAGGACCAGCGCCCCGGCCGCGCGGGCCTCCTCGACGGCCTTCTCCAGGACGGCGATGCCACGCGAGCCGAACCGCTCGAAGAAGGCCGACTGCGGCTTGAGGACGGCGACCCGGTCGGCCAGCGCCTCGACGACCGTGCGCGTGAAGCGCTCCAGGCCTGCGATGTCGTCGTCCAGGCCCCAGGAGGTGAGCAGCGAGGCGTGCGGGTCGATGCCGACGCAGAGCGGTCCGCGGGTGTCCATGGCGTGGCGCAGGCGGGCGCCGAAGGGCTCAGGGGTCACTGCGTGGCCTTCCGTGTCTCGGCGCCGACGGCCTCGGCGAGGGTGGCGTACGGGGAGGCGGCCAGGCGGGCGGCCAGCCCCTTGTGGATCGCGCGGGCGTAGAACGGGCCCTCGTAGATGAAGGCGCTGTAGCCCTGGACGAGCGTGGCACCGGCCAGGATGCGCTGCCAGGCGTCCTCGGCGTTCTCGACGCCCCCGACGCCCACCAGGGTGATCCGGGTCCCCACGCGGGCGTACAGGCGGCTCAGCACCTCCAGGGAGCGCTCCTTGAGGGGTGCGCCGGAGAGGCCACCGGTCTCCTTGACCAGGGACGCCGAGGACTTCAGGCCGAGGCCGTCGCGGGCGATCGTGGTGTTGGTGGCGATGATGCCGTCCAGGCCGAGTTCCACGGCGAGGTCGGCCACCGCGTCGACGTCCTCGTCCGCGAGGTCCGGGGCGATCTTGACGAGCAGCGGGACCCGCCGGTCCGTGACGGTACGGTCGGCGGCCTCGCGCACCGCGGTGAGCAGCGGCCGGAGCGCCTCGGTGGCCTGGAGGTCGCGCAGTCCCGGGGTGTTCGGCGAGGAGACGTTCACCACGAGGTAGTCGGCGTGGGCGGCGAGCCGCTCGGTGGACTTCACGTAGTCCCCCACGGCCTCGTCCTCGGGGACGGCCTTGGTCTTGCCGATGTTGACGCCGACGGTCGTGCGGAAGACCGCCTTGCGGGCGGCGAGGCGTTCCGCCACGGCCGCCGAGCCCTCGTTGTTGAAGCCCATGCGGTTGATGAGCGCCCGGTCCGCGACGAGGCGGAAGAGCCGCTTCTTCGGGTTACCGGGCTGGGGCTCGCCGGTGACGGTGCCGATCTCGATGTGGTCGAAGCCGAGCATGGACATGCCGTCGATGGCGACGGCGTTCTTGTCGAAGCCGGCGGCGAGCCCGAAGGGGCCGTGCATCCGCAGGCCGAGCGCCTCGGTGCGCAGCTCCTTGTGGCGGGGCGCGAGCGCGGCGGCGGCGAAGGTGCGCAGCACCGGGGTGCGGGCGGCGAGGCGGATCCACCGGAAGGCCAGGTGGTGGGCCTGCTCCGGGTCCATCCGCTTGAAGACCAGCTGGAAGAAGAGTTTGTACATCTCGGTGTCCTCATGAAGAGGGGGACACCGTTTCCGGTGTCCCCCTGCTGGGCCTGGCTGCTAGTCGCGGGCCGCGGTCAGATGTTCCGCGTGTTCCTGGAGGGAACGTACGCCGACGTCACCGTGGTTGAGCGCGTCGATCCCCTGGACGGCGGCGGCGAGCGCCTGGACCGTGGTGAGGCACGGCACGGACCGGGCCACGGCCGCGGTGCGGATCTCGTAGCCGTCGAGCCTGCCGCCCGTGCCGTACGGGGTGTTGACGATGAGGTCGACCTCGCCGTCGTGGATCAGCTGGACGATGGTCTTCTCACCGTCGGGGCCCTCGCCCTCGGACTGCTTGCGCACGACGGTGGCGTTGATGCCGTTGCGCTTGAGCACCTCGGCGGTGCCGGACGTGGCCATCAGTTCGAAGCCGTGGGCGACGAGTTCACGCGCCGGGAAGATCATCGAGCGCTTGTCGCGGTTGGCGACGGAGATGAAGGCGCGTCCCTTGGTCGGCAGCGGGCCGTAGGCACCGGCCTGCGACTTGGCGTACGCCGTCCCGAACACCGAGTCGATGCCCATGACTTCACCGGTGGAGCGCATCTCCGGCCCGAGGACCGTGTCGACGCCGCGGCCGTGGATGTCGCGGAAGCGCGACCACGGCATGACGGCCTCCTTGACGGAGATGGGGGCGTCGAGCGGCAGGGTGCCGCCGTCGCCGTGCTTCGGCAGCAGGCCCTCGGCGCGGAGTTCGGCGATGGTCGCGCCCAGCGAGATGCGGGCGGCGGCCTTCGCGAGCGGGACCGCGGTCGCCTTCGAGGTGAAGGGGACGGTGCGCGAGGCGCGCGGGTTGGCCTCGAGGACGTAGAGGATGTCGCCGGACAGCGCGAACTGGATGTTGATCAGTCCGCGCACGCCGACGCCCTTGGCGATGCCCTCGGTGGAGGCCCGCAGGCGCTTGATGTCGAAGCCGCCCAGCGTGATGGGGGGCAGGGCGCAGGCGGAGTCGCCGGAGTGGATGCCGGCCTCCTCGATGTGCTCCATGACGCCGCCGAGGTAGAGCTCGGTGCCGTCGTAGAGCGCGTCGACGTCGATCTCGATCGCGTCGTCGAGGAAGCGGTCGACCAGGACCGGCCGGGTGGGGCTGATCTCGGTGGACTCCGCGATGTACGAGGAGAGGCGGGTCTCGTCGTAGACGATCTCCATGCCACGGCCGCCGAGCACGTACGACGGGCGTACGAGGACCGGGTAGCCGATCTCGTCGGCGATGGCCTTGGCCTCGGAGAAGGTGGTGGCGGTGCCGTGCTTCGGCGCCGGCAGTCCGGCCTCGGCGAGCACCCGGCCGAAGGCTCCGCGGTCCTCGGCGGCGTGGATGGCCTCGGGGGACGTCCCCACGACCGGCACGCCATTGTCCTTGAGCGCCTGCGCGAGGCCGAGCGGCGTCTGGCCGCCGAGCTGGACGATGACACCGGCGATCGGGCCTGCCAGCGACTCGGCGTGCACGATCTCCAGGACGTCCTCGAGCGTGAGCGGCTCGAAGTACAGGCGGTCGGAGGTGTCGTAGTCCGTGGAGACGGTCTCCGGGTTGCAGTTGACCATCACGGTCTCGTAGCCCGCGTCGTGCAGGGCGAAGGAGGCGTGGACGCACGAGTAGTCGAACTCGATGCCCTGGCCGATGCGGTTCGGACCGGAGCCGAGGATGATCACCGCGGGCTTGGCACGGGAGGCGACCTCGCTCTCCTCGTCGTAACTGGAGTAGAAGTACGGCGTCTTCGCGGCGAACTCGGCGGCGCAGGTGTCGACCGTCTTGTAGACCGGTCGGATGCCGAGGGCGTGCCGGACCTCGCGGACGACGTCCTCGCGCAGGCCGCGGATCTCGGCGATCTGCACGTCCGAGAAGCCGTGCCGCTTGGCCTCGGCCAGCAGCTCGGGGACAAGCTTGTCGGCGGCGGCCAGCTCGTCGGCGATCTCCTTGATCAGGAAGAGCTGGTCGACGAACCAGGGGTCGATCTTCGTGGCGTCGAAGACCTCCTCCTGGGTGGCGCCGGCCCTGATCGCCTGCATCACGGTGTTGATCCGACCGTCGGTCGGACGACCCGCTTCGGTCAGCAGCGCGGCCTTGTCACCGGGCTCCCCGGTGAACGCGAACTGCGAGCCCTTCTTCTCCAGGGAGCGCAGGGCCTTCTGCAGCGCCTCGGTGAAGTTGCGGCCGATCGCCATGGCCTCGCCCACCGACTTCATGGTGGTGGTGAGGGTGGAGTCGGCGGACGGGAACTTCTCGAAGGCGAAGCGCGGGGCCTTCACGACGACGTAGTCGAGGGTCGGCTCGAAGGAGGCCGGCGTCTTCTCGGTGATGTCGTTGGGGATCTCGTCGAGCGTGTAGCCGACGGCCAGCTTGGCGGCGATCTTGGCGATCGGGAAGCCGGTGGCCTTGGAGGCCAGCGCCGAGGAGCGGGAGACGCGCGGGTTCATCTCGATGACGATGATCCGGCCGTCGGCGGGGTCGATCGCGAACTGGATGTTGCAGCCGCCGGTGTCGACGCCGACCTCGCGGATGATCGCGATGCCGATGTCGCGCAGCCGCTGGTACTCGCGGTCGGTGAGCGTCATCGCCGGGGCGACGGTGATGGAGTCACCGGTGTGGACGCCCATCGGGTCGAAGTTCTCGATGGAGCAGACGACCACGACGTTGTCGTTGCGGTCGCGCATCAGCTCCAGCTCGTACTCCTTCCAGCCGAGGATGGACTCCTCCAGGAGCACCTCGGTGGTCGGCGAGAGGGTGAGGCCCTGTCCGGCGATGCGGCGCAGCTCCTCCTCGTCGTGCGCGAAGCCGGAGCCGGCGCCGCCCATGGTGAAGGACGGGCGGACGACGACGGGGTAGCCGCCGAGCGTGTCGACGCCCTTGATGACGTCGTCCATGGAGTGGCAGATGACCGAGCGGGCGGACTCGCCGTAACCGATCTTCGCCTTGACGGCCTCGACGACGCCCTTGAAGAGCTCGCGGTCCTCGCCCTTGTTGATGGCCTCGACGTTGGCGCCGATGAGCTCGACGTTGTACTTCTCCAGGACACCGTTCTCGTGCATGGAGATCGCCGTGTTGAGCGCGGTCTGGCCGCCCAGGGTGGGGAGCAGCGCGTCGGGGCGCTCCTTGGCGATGATCTTCTCGACGAACTCGGGGGTGATCGGCTCGACGTAGGTGGCGTCGGCGATCTCCGGGTCGGTCATGATCGTCGCCGGGTTGGAGTTCACCAGGATGACGCGCAGGCCCTCGGCCTTGAGGACGCGGCAGGCCTGGGTGCCGGAGTAGTCGAACTCGGCGGCCTGCCCGATGACGATCGGGCCGGAGCCGATGACCAGGACGGACTGGATATCGGAGCGCTTAGGCACGCGGGCCCTCCATCAGGGAGACGAAACGGTCGAAGAGGTAGGCGGCGTCGTGCGGGCCGGCGGCCGCTTCGGGGTGGTACTGGACGCTGAAGGCGGGCCGGTCCAGGAGCTGGAGTCCCTCGACGACCTGGTCGTTCAGGCAGACGTGGGAGACCTCGGCGCGGCCGTACCGCGTGTCGGAGACCTTGTCGAGGGGGGCGTCGACGGCGAAGCCGTGGTTGTGCGCGGTGACCTCGACCTTGCCGGTCGTGCGGTCCTGCACGGGCTGGTTGATGCCGCGGTGGCCGTACTTCAGCTTGTAGGTGCCGAAGCCGAGGGCACGGCCGAGGATCTGGTTGCCGAAGCAGATGCCGAAGAGCGGGGTCTTCCGCTCCAGGACGCCCTGCATCAGGGAGACCGGGTGGTCGGCGGTTGACGGGTCGCCGGGGCCGTTGGAGAAGAAGACCCCGTCGGGCTCCACCGCGTACACCTCGTCGAGGGTGGCGGTGGCGGGCAGGACGTGCACCTCGATGCCGCGCTCGGCCATGCGGTGGGGGGTCATGCCCTTGATGCCGAGGTCGATCGCGGCGACGGTGAACTTCTTGGTGCCGGCCGCGGGGACGACGTACGCCTCCTTGGTGGCGACCTCCGCGGAGAGGTCGGCGCCGCTCATCTCGGGGGCCTGGCGCACCTTGGCGAGCAGCACGCCCTCGTCCTGGATCGTGTCGCCGGAGAAGATGCCGACGCGCATGGCGCCGCGCTCGCGCAGGTGGCGGGTGAGCGCGCGGGTGTCGACGCCGCTGATGCCGACGACACCCTGGGCGGCGAGCTCCTCGTCCAGCGAGCGCCGGGAGCGCCAGTTGGAGGGGAGGCGGGCGGGGTCGCGTACGACGTATCCGGAGACCCAGATCCGCCGGGACTCGGCGTCCTCGTCGTTCACGCCGGTGTTGCCGACGTGCGGTGCGGTCATCACGACGACCTGGCGGTGGTAGGAGGGATCGGTCAGTGTCTCCTGGTAACCGGTCATGCCGGTGGAGAACACCGCCTCGCCGAAGGTCTCCCCCACGGCCCCGTAGGCGCGGCCGCGGAAGGAGCGGCCGTCCTCCAGGACGAGTACGGCGGGAGACACCTTTTTCCTCTTCGAGGCATGCCCCGGATTGGAGATCGTCATCGTGCGGTGCCTTCCGTAGTGCTGGTGAGGTGGTTGACGGTGTCGACCCAGGCCTGGTGTTCGGCCGCGTGGTCGGAGCGGAAGCCGGAGTCGATCAGCTTGTCGCCGTGTGCCCAGGTGATGACCAGGAGGCCGCCCTCGGGGAGAACCTTCCCGGCGATCGCCTTGTCGTGCCGGGCCTCGCGCAGTGCGGCGGCCGGTACGAAGAAGCCGGCGGCTCCGGGGCGTACGACGTCCAGGCCCTGCGCGGTGAGGGTCAGCTCGACCCGGCTGCGGGTGCCGAGGCCGTGGGCGACGATGCGGTCGAGCCACTGCCCCGCGGTCGTCGAGGCGTGGTAGCGGCCCGACAGGGTCAGCAGCACCGGGCCGTCCGCGAATCCGGGCGGGGTGGTCGCGAGCTCGGGTACGTCGGACTGGAGGCTCCCCCGCCACTTCCATCCCTGGCGCATCAGCCAGTAGACGAAGGCGATGAGGACGAGCAGGGCGACGACCCAGCTGATGCGGGCGGACCAGTCCGTCACATCGGCCGACTTCTGTTCGGCGGCCAGTTGGTACAGGGGGGTGAGTGTTGTCACGCGAGCTTCCCGTCGACGACCGTGGCACGGCCCCGCAGGAAGGTGTGCGTCACTCGGCCCGGCAGCTCGCGACCCTCGTAGGGAGTGTTGCGGCTGCGGGAGGCGAAGCCCGCGGGGTCCACGCTTCCACGGTATGCCGGATCGACCAGGGTGAGGTTGGCAGGCTCACCCGCCGAGACGGGCCGGCCGTGTCCCTCGAGCCTGCCGATGGCCGCGGGACGCAGCGACATCCGGTCGGCGACCCCGGCCCAGTCGAGGAGGCCGGTGTCCACCATCGTCTGCTGGACCACGGAGAGCGCGGTTTCCAGGCCCACCATGCCCATGGCGGCGGCGGCCCACTCGCAGTCCTTGTCCTCGTGCGGGTGCGGGGCGTGGTCGGTGGCGACGCAGTCGATCGTGCCGTCGGCGAGCGCCTCGCGCAGGGCCATGACGTCGGCCTCGGTGCGCAGCGGCGGGTTCACCTTGTAGACGGGGTTGTAGGACCGTACGAGCTCGTCGGTGAGCAGCAGGTGGTGCGGGGTGACCTCGGCGGTGACGTTCCAGCCCTTGGACTTGGCCCAGCGGACGATCTCCACGGACCCGGCGGTCGACAGGTGGCAGATGTGCACCCGGGAGCCGACGTGGGCGGCGAGGAGCACGTCGCGGGCGATGATCGACTCCTCCGCGACGGCGGGCCAGCCGCCGAGGCCGAGCTCGGCCGAGACGACGCCCTCGTTCATCTGGGCGCCCTCGGTGAGCCGGGGCTCCTGGGCGTGCTGCGCGACGACGCCGTCGAACGCCTTCACGTACTCCAGTGCGCGGCGCATGATCACGGCGTCGTCGACGCACTTGCCGTCGTCGGAGAAGACCTTCACCCCGGCGGCGGAGTCGTGCATGGCGCCGAGCTCGGCGAGCTGTTTGCCCTCCAGGCCGACGGTGACGGCGCCGACGGGCTGCACGTCGCAGTAGCCGGACTCCTTGCCGAGCCGCCAGACCTGCTCGACGACGCCGGCGGTGTCGGCGACGGGGAAGGTGTTGGCCATGGCGTGCACGGCCGTGAAGCCGCCGATCGCCGCGGCCCTGGTGCCGGTGAGGACGGTCTCGGAGTCCTCACGGCCGGGCTCGCGCAGGTGCGTGTGCAGGTCGACGAGGCCGGGCAGCAGGATCCGGCCGTCCGCCTCGATGACGGTGGCGTCGCCGGCCTCGATGGACGGCGCGACGCGGGCGATGGTCTCCCCGTCGATGAGGACGTCCGCCGGCTCTCCGCCGAGGACCTTCGCGCCGCGGATCAGGGTCTTGCTCATGCGTTGTTCTCCTCGGTACGGGCGGCGGCGGACGGCAGGGCGGTCTCTGATCCGCCCAGCAGCAGGTACAGGACGGCCATGCGGGTGGAGACTCCGTTCGCGACCTGCTCGACGGCGGTGCAGCGGTCGGAGTCGGCGACCTGGGCCGTGATCTCCATCCCGCGGACCATGGGCCCGGGGTGCATCACGATGGCGTGCTCCGGCATCTTCGCCATGCGCTCGCCGTCCAGGCCGTAGCGGCGGGAGTACTCGCGCTCGGTCGGGAAGTACGCGGCGTTCATCCGTTCGCGCTGCACACGCAGCATCATCACGGCGTCGGACTTCGGCAGCACGTCGTCGAGGTGGTAGCTGACCTCGCAGGGCCACTGCCCGACGCCGACGGGCACGAGGGTCGGCGGGGCCACGAGGGTGACCTGCGCGCCGAGCGTGGCCAGCAGGTGGACGTTGGAGCGGGCCACCCGGCTGTGCAGGATGTCGCCGACGATCGTGATGCGGCGGCCTTCGAGGTCCCGGCCGAGTCCGGCGTCGGCCCCGACGAGCCTGCGGCGCATCGTGAACGCGTCCAGCAGCGCCTGGGTCGGGTGCTCGTGCGTGCCGTCACCGGCGTTGACGACGGCGCTGTCGATCCACCCGGAGGTCGCCAGGCGGTAGGGGGCTCCGGAGGCCCCGTGCCGGATGACGACGGCGTCGGCGCCCATGGCCTCCAGGGTCAGGGCCGTGTCCTTGAGCGACTCGCCCTTGGAGACGGACGAACCCTTCGCCGAGAAGTTGATGACGTCGGCGGAGAGGCGCTTGGCGGCGGCCTCGAACGAGATGCGGGTCCGGGTCGAGTCCTCGAAGAAGAGGTTGACGACGGTACGTCCACGCAGGGTGGGAAGCTTCTTGATCGGCCGGTCCGCGACCCGGGCCATCTCCTCGGCGGTGTCGAGGATCAGGACGGCGTCGTCGCGGGTGAGGTCTGCGGCCGAGATGAGGTGACGGGGGGTCCGGGGGTTTCCGCCGGGAGGGCGCAGCATCTGGGGTCTCCGTGGATGGTGGAGGAAGCAGGCATACGGGCGTGCGGAAGCTGCCGTACGGCCGGTGCGGCGTACGGACGGAAGCTACTGCTCGCCTGCCGGGACGGTCTGCTCGACGCCGAGCAGCACGGCGTCGCGGCCGTCCTCCTCGGCGAGCTGGACCTTGACCGTCTCCCGCAGCGACGTGGGGAGGTTCTTGCCGACGTAGTCGGCGCGGATCGGGAGTTCGCGGTGGCCGCGGTCGACGAGGACCGCGAGCTGCACGGCACGGGGCCGGCCGATGTCGCCGAGCGCGTCGAGTGCGGCGCGGATCGTGCGGCCGGAGAAGAGCACGTCGTCGACCAGGACGACCAGCCTGCCCTCGATCCCCTCGCCGGGGATCTCCGTGCGGGCCAGAGCACGCGCCGGGCGCATCCGCAGGTCGTCGCGGTACATGGTGATGTCGAGTGAGCCGACCGGCGTACTGCGTCCGGTGATCTCCTCCAGCTTCCCGGCGAGCCGGCGTGCGAGGTAGACCCCGCGCGTCGGGATGCCGAGCAGCACCACGTCGTCGGCGCCCTTGGCGCGTTCGACGATCTCGTGGGCGATGCGGGTCAGGACACGGGCGACGTCGGGAGCCTCGAGTACGGGGCGTGCCGCGTTGCCGGTGCGGTCGTGCTGTGCGTCCATAAGAAACGGACCTCCTTCTCCGCCTCACTGGACGGACGTTAAAGGACGTCGGATTTGCGTCATCCACGGTACCAGGGCGTGTGCGGGCACATGGCGGCGCCCCCGGGAGGCACAGTCCGGACCTTTCGGCTTGACGCAGCCAAGTAACGCTGCGTAACCTCACAGTGAGTTACCAGCCACGCGGTTGAGCCGCAAGAAATGTTCCAGCGTCCGGGGAGCCTCATGTCCAGCGAATACGCAAAACAGCTCGGGGCCAAGCTCCGCGCCATCCGCACCCAGCAGGGCCTTTCCCTCCACGGCGTGGAGGAGAAGTCCCAGGGCCGCTGGAAGGCCGTCGTGGTCGGTTCCTACGAGCGCGGCGACCGCGCCGTGACCGTGCAGCGCCTCGCCGAGCTGGCGGACTTCTACGGCGTCCCCGTGCAGGAACTCCTGCCCGGCACGACGCCCGGCGGAGCCGCCGAGCCGCCGCCGAAGCTCGTCCTGGACCTGGAGCGGCTCGCCCACGTCCCGCCGGAGAAGGCCGGACCGCTGCAGCGTTACGCGGCGACGATCCAGAGCCAGCGTGGCGACTACAACGGCAAGGTGCTGTCGATCCGCCAGGACGACCTGCGCACCCTGGCCGTGATCTACGACCAGTCGCCTTCGGTGCTCACGGAGCAACTGATCAGCTGGGGTGTGCTGGACGCGGACGCGCGTCGCGCGGTGGCCCACGACGAGGGCTGACCCGCCCCCGCAGAAACGTACCGCCGGGTGGGCGGGGTCCTGAGGACCCCGCCCACCCGGCGTTTTCCGTCGTGCCGGAGGCTGACGCTCCTCCGCCGCCGTCCGGGGCGCCTCCCCCGGCACGCCGAAGGGCCCACGGTCATGGCGACCGTGGGCCCTTCGTTCGGCTGAACGCACCGTCGGCTACTGCTCCCGGCGGAGATTCGGCTTGAGGTCCTTGAAACGGGCCAGCAGGCCGTTCACGAAGGACGGGGAGTCGTCCGTGGAGAACTCCTTGGCGAGCTGGACCGCCTCGTCGATCACCACGGCGTCGGGCGTGGAGTCCGCCCAGATCAGCTCGTACGCACCGAGCCGCAGGATGCTCCGGTCGACGACCGGCATGCGGTCGATCTCCCAGTCCACGGCGTAGGTGACGATGAGGTCGTCGATCCGGTCCGCGTACTGCGCGTACCCCTCGACGAGTTCCATGGTGAATTCGCCGACCGGCGGCTGGCGCTCGTCGGTCCGCGAGAGCCGTACCCAGTCCGCGAGGACCGTCTGCACGGACTCGCCGCGCTGGTCGGCCTCGAAGAGGATCTGGAAGGCGCGTTTGCGGGCCTTGTTCCGGGCAGCCACGGTTAGCTGTTCACCCGGCCGAGGTAATCGCCCGTACGGGTGTCGACCTTGATCTTCTCACCGGTGGTGATGAAGAGCGGGACGCCGATCTCGTAGTCGGTCTCCAGGGTGGCGGGCTTAGTGCCGCCGGTGGAGCGGTCGCCCTGCACGCCCGGGTCCGTGTGCTTGACGGTCAGCTCGACGGCGGCCGGCAGCTCGACGTAGAGCACCTCGCCCTCGTGCTGGGCCACGGAGGCGGTGAAGCCCTCGATCAGGAAGTTGGCGGCGTCGCCGACGGCCTTGCGGTCGACCATGAGCTGGTCGTACGTGTCCATGTCCATGAAGACGAAGTACTCGCCGTCCATGTACGAGAACTGCATGTCCCGGCGGTCGATGGTGGCCGTTTCGACCTTCACGCCGGCGTTGAACGTCTTGTCGACGACCTTGCCGGACAGCACGTTCTTGAGCTTGGTGCGCACGAAGGCCGGGCCCTTGCCGGGCTTGACGTGCTGGAACTCGACGACGGACCAGAGCTGGCCTCCGTCGAGCTTGAGCACCAGGCCGTTCTTGAGGTCGTTCGTGGAAGCCACGGTTGCGGAATCTCCTGGACTGAAGCTGGTGGACGACCGAGGATGCGCGCTAGAGCGCGAGCAGCTCCTTGGTCGTAATGGTGAGTAGCTCGGGTCCGCCGTCCGCCTCGGGGCGTACGACGAGCGTGTCATCGATCCGGACACCGCCCCGGCCCGGGAGGTGGACCCCCGGTTCGACGGTGACCGGCACACAAGCGTCCAGTTTACCCATGGCTGTCGGTGCCAACTGCGGGTCCTCGTCGATTTCCAGTCCGACACCGTGCCCGGTGCAGGGCTGGAGGCCGTCCGCGTGGCCCGCGGAGTCCAGGAGCTGGCGGACCGCGCGGTCCACGTCACGGTAGGCCGCCCCCGGCACGAGAGCTTCCCGTCCGGCCCGCTGAGCGGCGAAAACGAGGTCGTAGAGCTCGATCTGCCAGTCCGCGGGAGCGGTGCCGATGACGAACGTCCGGCCGATCTCGCACCGGTAGCCGCGATAGTTGGCACCCAGGCAGACGGAGAGGAAATCGCCTTCCTCGACCCTTCGGTCGGAGGGTCTGTGGCGGCCCTGGCCCGAGTGGGGGCCCGTCCCCACGGAGGTGGGGAAGGCCGGGCCGTCGGCGCCGTGGTCCACCAGGCGGCGTTCGAGCTCCAGGGCCAGGTGGCGCTCGGTGCGGCCCACCAGGATCGATTCCAGCAGCTCGCCGAGGGCCTGGTCGGTGATCTCCGCGGCGATCCGCAGACAGGCGATCTCCTCCTCGTCCTTGACGATCCGCAGCTGCTCCACCGTGGAGCCGAGGTCGGCCAGGCGCAGGTGGGGGGCGACGGAGTGCATCGCGCGGTGCCGGGCGACCGTCAGGTCGTGTTCCTCCACGGCGAGGGAGCCCACGTCCAGCGAGGCCGCGAGCCCGGCGGCCGCGACGACCGGATCGCCGTCGGAGGCGGGCAGGACGGTCAGCCGGAGCTGCTCGTCGGGGTGCCCCGGGGCGGGGTCGGCGGCCGGGAGCCGGGGGCAGAGCAGGACGTCCTCGCCCGGGCCGAGCAGCAGCACGGCGCCGGGCGGGGCCGCGCCCGCGAGATAGCGGACATTGGCGGGGCGGGAGACCAGGGCGGCCGCAGAACCGGCGGCGGCGTACCGGTCACGCAGCAGCCCGCGTCGGACGGCGTACACCTCTGACATGTGCTCGAGCCTACGAGCGTGGGTCCCGGCCCGCCCGGTCAGCGCATCCGACCGGGGACCCCGCCCGTCCGCCGGTGCCGCTACCAGGCCGGCGGGCTGGCCATGGAGCGGGCCAGGACGTCGTCGAGGACCCGGGCGGTCGTCTCGACGTCGTAGGTCGAGTTGTCGATGATCGGGAGTCCCGAGCCGTACCAGCCGGCCATCCGGCCGTGGATCCGGGCGACTTCCTCGTCGGCGAGGCGCCGGTTGCCGCTGCGGGCCGCGTTGCGCTCCAGGACGACCTCCAGGCCGGGCAGGAGGACGACGGGCAGCAGCCCCGGCCCGACGTGGCGTTTCCAGCCGCCGAGGCCGACGACGGGCCGGTCGGGGAAGACCGCGTCGTCGAGGATGCAGGAGATGCCGTTGGCCAGGAAGTTGCGGGCGGCGAAGCCGCAGGTGCGGCGGGCCAGGCGGTACTGGGCCTCGGAGTGGTCGTTCCACCCGGCCTGCGGGTCGGCGAAGCCGGAGCAGACCCACTCGCGGACGTCGTCGAGGGAGACGTGCGCGGTGGGGACGCGGCGGCGGCCCGCCCAGAGTTTGGCGACCGTGGTCTTGCCGGCGCCCGCGGGACCGATCAGGAGCACGGCGAGGGTCGCGGTGCCGGTGCCCGGCTCGGCGAGCGGCGCGGGCAGCGGTACGGGTCCACCGGGCGGGAGCTGGACGTGCCCGGTCGTCTCCCGCGAAGGCGGGGCGGGGGCGTGCAGGGGCACCGGCCCGGGGCCCTGCGGCGCGGGCGGGGCCGGCGGCGGACCGGGCCGGGTCCGGCCCTGGGGCGCGGGCGGTATCGGGGGCGGCGGCCCCGGTGGGCCGGGGTGCTGGGCCTGGTGCGTCCACGGCCCGTTACCGGGACCGTGGGGCGGCGGCAGCGGGGCCCCCACTGCGTGCTGCATCCGGTGCCACTCCGTCTCGTGCAGGCAACTGGCGCTGGTCGACGGCAACCGTACCTTCCCCGGCCGCCACGCGGTGAACGGCCGGGGAGGGTGCGAAGTGCCCGGTCTCAGTCCGTCAGTTCACCGGCGAGCGCCCGCAGGGCGAGCCGGTAGGAGCCGATGCCGAATCCTGCCACGGTGCCGGTGGCCACGGGAGCGACCACGGAGGTGTGGCGGAATTCCTCCCGTGCGTACGGATTCGAGATGTGCACCTCGATCAGCGGGGCGGTGCGCTGGGCTGCCGCGTCCCGCATGCCGTACGAGTAGTGCGTGAACGCACCGGGGTTGAGGACGACCGGGATCGCCCCGTCCGCCGCCTCGTGCAGCCAGCGGATCAGCTCGCCCTCGTCGTTGGTCTCCCGGACGTCGACGTCGAAGCCGAGCTCCTTGCCGAGGGTCCGGCAGGTGTCGACGAGACCGGCGTACGAGGTCGCCCCGTAGACATCGGGCTCACGGGAGCCCAGGCGCCCGAGGTTGGGGCCGTTGAGCACGAAGACCCTGCGGGTGCTCACGCGGAGACCTCCCCGAAGGCGGCCAGCAGGACCGCCGGGTCGGGCCCCTCGAGCACGGTCGGCTTCCCGATGCCGTCCAGGACGATGAAGCGCAGCAGGTCGCCGCGTGACTTCTTGTCGATCTTCATGTTCTCCAGCAGCTTGGGCCACTGGTCGCCGCGGTAGGTGAGCGGCAGTCCGACCGACTCCAGGACGGCGCGGTGCCGGTCGGCGGTGGCGTCGTCGAGGCGTCCCGCGAGCCGGCCGAGCTCGGCGGCGAAGACCATGCCGACCGAGACGGCTGCGCCGTGGCGCCACTTGTAGCGCTCGTTCTTCTCGATGGCGTGGGCGAGGGTGTGCCCGTAGTTGAGGATCTCCCTCGGGCCGGACTCCTTGAGGTCGCTGGAGACGACCTCGGCCTTGACCCGGATGGACCGCTCGATCAGCTCCGCGGTGTGCGGCCCGGCGGGCGTACGGGCGCCTTCCGGGTCGGCCTCGACGAGGTCGAGGATGACGGGGTCGGCGATGAAGCCGGCCTTGATGATCTCGGCCATGCCGGAGACGTAGTCGTGGACCGGCAGCGAGTCGAGCGCGGCGAGGTCGCAGAGCACCCCGGCCGGCGGGTGGAAGGCGCCGACGAGGTTCTTGCCCTCGGCGGTGTTGATGCCGGTCTTGCCGCCGACCGCGGCGTCGACCATGGCGAGCACGGTCGTCGGTACGGCGATCCAGCGGACCCCGCGCAGCCAGGAGGCGGCGACGAAGCCGGCGACGTCGGTGGTGGCGCCCCCGCCGACGCCGACGATGACGTCGGTGCGGGTGAACCCGGTCTGTCCGAGCGCCTTCCAGCAGTAGGCGGCGACCTCGACGGTCTTGGCCTCCTCCGCGTTGGGCAGCTGGATCGCGATGGCCTCGTAGCCCTGGTCGGCGAGGTCCTGACGGACCGCCTCACCGGTCTCGGCGAGCGCCTCGGGGTGCAGGACGGCGACCCGCTTGGCGCGGTCGCCGATGAGGTTGGGCAGCTCGCCGAGGAGGCGGCGGCCGACGAGCACCTCGTACGGGTCGGTTCCTGCCGTGCCGGCGATCTGGATGCGCGTGGTGCCCTGCTCGGTCATGCGTGTGGTCTCCCGGCCGGACGGCGCGGGCTCGCCCGTGCGCTCCGGCAGTTCCGTAACGTCGAGGATCGCCCGGGCGACCTCTTCGGCAGTGCGGTCGTCGGTGGCGACGACCGCGCGGGCCACCTCTTCGTAGAGGTGGCGCCTGGCGTCCATGAGCTCGCGCCACTGACGCCGCGGGTTGACGGCCAGCAGCGGGCGGGCGGTGTTCAGCCCGACCCGCCTGACGGCCTCGTCCACCTCCATCGAGAGGTAGACCACCTGGTGGCCGGCGAGCAGGGTACGGGTCGCCTCGTCGAGGACGGCGCCGCCGCCGAGCGCGAGGACGCCCGCGTGCTCGGCGATCGCGTCCTGTACGGCCTGCCGCTCCAGGGCCCGGAAGTGCTCCTCGCCCTCGTCGAAGAAGATTTCGGAGATCGGCTTGCCCGCCATGGCCACGACGTCCGCGTCGGTGTCGCGGTACGTGGTGCCGAGCTGCTCGGCGAGCAGCTCGCCCACCGTGGACTTCCCGACCCCCATGGGGCCGACGAGGACGATCAGCGGGCCGCTCACCGGATCTGGAGGTGGGAGAGGTAGGACTGCACGTTGCGGTGGGTCTCGGCGACGCTGTCGCCGCCGAACTTCTCCGCGACCGCGTCGGCCAGCACCAGGGCGACCATCGCCTCCGCCACGATCCCGGCCGCGGGCACGGCGCAGACGTCGGAGCGCTGGTGGTGGGCCTTGGCCGCCTCACCCGTGACGACGTCGATCGTGGCGAGTGCGCGGGGCACGGTGGCGATGGGCTTCATCGCCGCGCGCACGCGGAGCAGCTCGCCGGTGGTCAGACCGCCTTCCGTGCCGCCGGAGCGGCCGGAGGTGCGCTTGATGCCGTTCTCGGTGGCGACGATCTCGTCGTGCGCCTTCGAACCCGGCACCCGGGCCAGGTCGAAGCCGTCGCCGACTTCGACGCCCTTGATGGCCTGGATGCCCATCAGGGCGGCGGCGAGGCGGGCGTCGAGGCGGCGGTCCCAGTGCACGTGCGAGCCGAGGCCGACGGGCACACCGTAGGCGAGCACCTCGACGACTCCGCCGAGGGTGTCGCCGTCCTTGTGGGCCTGGTCGATCTCCGCGACCATCGCCTTGGACGCGTCGGCGTCCAGGCAGCGCACGGGGTCGGCGTCGAGCCGCTCGACGTCGGAGGGCTTCGGGTAGACGCCGTAGGGCGCCTTGGCCGCTGCCAGCTCGACGACGTGGGAGACGATCTCGATGCCCGCGGTCTCCTTGAGGTAGGAGCGGGCGACGGCACCGAGCGCGACGCGGGCCGCGGTCTCCCGGGCGCTGGCGCGCTCCAGGATCGGCCGGGCCTCGTCGAAGCCGTACTTCTGCATCCCGGCGAGGTCGGCGTGACCTGGCCGGGGGCGGGTCAGCGGGGCGTTGCGGGCCAGGGCGGCGAGCACGTCCGGGTCGACCGGATCGGCCGACATGACCTGCTCCCACTTGGGCCACTCGGTGTTGCCCACCATGACGGCGACGGGCGAGCCCATGGTGCGCCCGTGCCGGACGCCGCCGAGGAAGGTCACCTCGTCCCGCTCGAACTTCATCCGCGCGCCGCGCCCGTAACCGAGCCGTCGCCGGGCGAGCGCGTCCGCCACCATCTCCGTGGTGACGGGGATACCGGCGGGAAGACCCTCCAGCGTCGCCACCAGTGCGGGGCCGTGCGACTCCCCCGCGGTCAGCCAGCGCAACCTGCTCAACGGTGCTCCTATGCTCGCGCCTGGAAATCCAACGGCGCGACCGGGTGCGCGGCCCTGGCCCGCCACCCCCGATCCTCCCACGACCGGGGCGCGGACCGGCCGCCGGTCCAGCAGACGGACGTTCCGGCGGCGGGTGGACCGGACGGGGAACCCTCAGTGCGCCCGTGCGGCGAGGGCCTGCTCGCCGGCCGCGCGCATGACGGCGAGCGGTGCGTCGCGCCCGGTCATCTGTTCCACCTGGAAGACGGCCTGGTGCACCAGGAGGTCGAGGCCTCCGACGACGTTCGCCCCGGTCGCCGACCAGCGGGAGGCCAGGACGGTCGGCCAGGGTTCGTACAGCACGTCGAACAGGGTGCCGGGTGCGTCGGGTACGGACTCCGCCAGCGCGTCCGTCGCACCGGCCGGTGTCGTGGCGATCACCAGGGGGGCGAGCAGCGCCTCGTCAGCCGTGGCCCAGTCCGCGATCCGGACGTCGACGCCGAGGCGCTCGCCCCAGCCGCGCATCTCGTCGGCGCGGGCCGCGCTGCGCACGTAGGTCGTCACCGGCCCCGTGCAGATCTGCGAGAGGGCGGCCAGGGCCGAGGAGGCCGTGGCGCCGGCGCCGAGGACCGCGGCGGACTCCACCGTGCCGAGGCCGCGTTCCCGCAGGGCCGCGATCATGCCGGGGATGTCGGTGTTGTCGCCCAGCCTCCGGCCGTCCTCGGTGAGGACTACGGTGTTGACCGCTTCGACCGAGGCCGCGGCCCCGGTGATCTCGTCCAGCAGCGGGATGACCGCCCGCTTGAGCGGCATCGTCAGGGAGAGCCCGGCCCAGGAGGCGTCCAGGCCCTCGACGAAGCCGGGGAGCGCCGCCTCGTCCACCTCGAACCGACCGTACGACCAGGCGTCGAGGCCGAGCTTCGCGTACGCGGCCCGGTGCAGGACCGGGGAGAGGGAGTGGGCGATGGGTGAGCCGAGGACGGCCGCCCTGTGAGCCTCATTCGAGGGCATCGAACTTGTCCTTGAGTTTCAGGAAGTCGTCGTAGGTCTTGGCGAACTCGGTCTTGTGCTGCCCGTCGGTGGCCACGAAGTAGATCCAGCCGTCCGCCGTCGGATTCAGTGCGGCCGTCAGCGCCTCGGTGCCCGGGTTGCCGATGGGGCCAGGCGTGAGGCCACGCTGCGTATAGGTGTTGTACGGGTCCTTGTTCTTGTGGATCTCGGACACGCTGATATTGATCTTGCTCTGCTTCTTGAGGTAATTGAACGTCGAGTCGAACTGCAGCAACTGATTCGTCTCGGTGTTGGTGGGCTTGAGACGGTTGTAGACGACCTCACTCATCTTCCGGAAGTCATCGTGCGTCTTACCCTCGGCCTGGACGAGGCTCGCGACGGTGAGCACCTGCCAGGGACCGTCCAGGTCGTACTTCTCGGCAGCTGCTTGCAGATCGAGCTTCTCGTACTCGGCACTGGCCCGGCCGACCATCTTCTTCAGCACGGCCTCGGGCTTCGTGCCCTTGGAGACCGGATAGGTGGCCGGGTAGAGGAAGCCTTCCAGCGGATCCTTTATGACCGGGTCGTTGTCCGCCCAGTCGGGAAGACCGAGGCTGCCCGCATTCGTCTCGGCGACCCCCGCGGTCGTCCCGATTTTGAGGCCCAGCCTTTTGTCGATGTCCTCGTACACGGTGGCGTTGCGTGCACCGGGACGAACCATCAGACCGTTCTGGCTCTTCGGGTTCAGCATCAATTGGATGGCGCTGTCGGCGGACATCTCCTTCTTCAGGAGATAGACGCCGGCCTGCAGGGACTTGCCCCTGCTGTTTCCGTTCTGGGCCGAGATGAAGGCGTCCGCCGATTTGACGACGCCGGCCTTCTTCAGGATGTTCGCGATCTCGTTCCCGAGCGCGCCCTCGGGGATCTCCACCTCGACCGAGCCCGTGCCGTCACCCGCGTAGTCGGGGGCCTCGCCGAACTGGTTCTGGTAGTACGAGTAGCCGACGTAGGCCAAGCCGCCGAGGCCGCCGACGAGCACCACGGCCACGCCCAGGCAGGCGCAGCCGTTGCGGCTCTTCTTCTTGCCCTTGCCCCGGCGCTCGCCGCCGCCCCTGCGGGGTTCGCGCGGGTCGCCGTCGCTCTCGTCCTCGTCGTCGCGGGAGCGGGGGCCTCGCGCGTCACGGGTGCCGGCCGGTTCGTCCGCACCGGTGAAGAAAGGATGCGTCTCCTCCTGCGGCACGTCCGGGTCCCAGTCCGGGTTCTGCTGCGGGTGCTCCTGGCGCTGGGACTGCTCGGGCTGCTGGG
The DNA here is from genome assembly GCF_030816615.1 of Streptomyces sp. B1I3. Lineage (NCBI taxonomy): Bacteria > Bacillati > Actinomycetota > Actinomycetes > Kitasatosporales > Streptomycetaceae > Streptomyces > Streptomyces sp. B1I3. The sequence goes on along the minus strand of NZ_JAUSYD010000001.1, from coordinate 6,618,858 downwards.
GCGCCTGCTCGCGGCGGCCGGGGGGCTGCGGCGGCGGGTAGGCCTCGGCGGTGCCGTAGTAGTCGGCCTGCCGGCCGTAGCCACCCTGGGTGCTGTCGTAGGGGGGCTGCGGCTCGTACGGCATCGCCTGCTGCTGACCGGTGTCCCAGCCGCCGTCGTACTGCGGGCGAGGGGGCTGCTGGGCGTACGGGTCGTGCGGGGTGCCGTACTGCTGATGGCCCTGGGCGGCGTACGGATCCTGCTGGTGCTGCCCGCCGCCGTACGGGTCGTCCTGCTGGTGCTGCTGCGCGTAAGGATCCTGCTGGTGCTGCTGCTGGTGCGCGTACGGGTCCTGCTGGTAGCCCTGCTGGGCGTACGGGTCCTGCGCGGAGGGCTGCTGCTGACCTTCGTACTGGCCCTGGCCGGGGTCGTGGGCGGCCTGCCGGCCTCCCCATCCCTGGTCCCCGTAAAGCGGGTCCTCGGGATGCCACGGTTCGGAGCCGGGGCCCCGGCCATACTCAGTCATCGATCCCCTAAAGCCGCGAGACGCGTTCCGTCTCTTCGCTTAGCTGTGCGGTGCCTGTTCGAACACCGGCGCATCGCGCGGAACGTTACCGTATCGCGATCAGACAACCACTTCGACGCCCTCGCCCGGCGCAGTGCCTGACGCCCGTTCGGACTCCAGAGCGTTCTGGAGGATCACCACAGCGGCAGCCTGGTCGATGACAGAACGGCCCTTCTTGGACTTCACGCCCGAGGCCCGCAGCCCTTGACTGGCCGTCACTGTGGTCATCCTCTCGTCCACGAGACGCACGGGGACCGGTGCGATCGCGCGGGCGAAGACCTGGGCGAAGGCCCGGACCTTGACGGCGGCAGGACCTTCGCCGCCGCCGAGGGAGCGAGGCAGGCCGACGATGACCTCGATCGGCTCGTACTCCTCGACGAGTCGGCCGAGCCGCCGGTGGGCGGCCGGGACGTCGCGTCCCGGCACGGTCTCCACCGGCGTGGCGAGGATCCCGTCGGGGTCGCACGAGGCGACCCCGATACGGGCGTCCCCGACGTCGATCGCGAGTCGGCGTCCACGCCGCATCCGCGGCATGTCCGGCGTCACGCCGTCTCGGTGACGAGGCGTTCGACTGCGGCGACGGCGTCGCCGATGGCCTCCGGGTTCTGACCGCCGCCCTGGGCGACGTCCGGCTTGCCGCCGCCACCGCCACCGAGGGTCTTGGCTGCGGTGCGGACCAGGTCACCGGCCTTGAGGCCGCGCTCGCGGGCGGCCTCGTTGGTGGCGATGACGGTCAGCGGGCGGCCGTTGGCCGTGGTGAACAGGGCCACGACGGCCGGGCGGCCGCCCTGGATGCGCCCGCGCACGTCGAGGACCAGCTTGCGCAGGTCGTCGGCCGACGTGCCGTCGGGCACCTGCCCGGTGACCAGGGCGACGCCCCGGACGTCCCGGGCCGACTCCACGAGTCCGGCGGCGGCCTGGAGGACCTTCTCCGCGCGGAACTTCTCGATCTCCTTCTCGGCGTCCTTGAGCTTGCCGAGCATGCCGGAGATCTTCTCCGGGAGCTCTTCGGGACGGCCCTTGAGGAGCTCCTGGAGCTGGGCGACGACCGTGTGCTCCTTGGCGAGGAAGTTGTACGCGTCGACCCCGACGAGGGCCTCGATGCGGCGCACGCCGGAGCCGATGGACGACTCGCCGAGCAGCTTCACCAGGCCCAGCTGGGAGGTGTTGCGGACGTGCGTACCGCCGCACAGCTCCTTGGAGAAGTCGCCGATGGTGACGACGCGGACCCGCTCGCCGTACTTCTCGCCGAACTCCGCGATGGCGCCCTGCTTCTTGGCGTCGTCGATGGACATGACCTCGGCCTGGACGTCGAGCTCCCGGGAGAGGACCTCGTTGATCTTCTGCTCCACGTCGGTCAGGACCGTGCCGGGTACGGCGGCGGGCGAACCGAAGTCGAAGCGGAAGCGTCCTGGCGAGTTCTCCGAACCGGCCTGGGCGGCCGTCGGGCCGAGGGCGTCGCGCAGGGCCTGGTGCGTGAGGTGCGTGGCGCTGTGGGCGCGGGCGATGGCGCGGCGGCGGGTGTTGTCGATGGCGGCGAAGGCGGAGGCGCCGACCGTCACCTCGCCGACCTGGACCGAGCCCTTGTGGACGGAGACGCCCGGGACGGGCTGCTGCACGTCGCGGACCTGGATGACTGCGCCGGTCTCGAGCCTGATCCGGCCCTGGTCGGCGAGCTGGCCGCCGCCCTCGGCGTAGAAGGGGGTGCGGTCGAGGACGACCTCGACCTCGTCGCCCTCGGTGGCGGCGGGCGAGGGCACGCCGTCGACGAGCAGTCCGACGATCTTCGACTCGCCCTCGACGGAGGTGTAGCCGGTGAACTCGGTGACGCCCGAGTTGTCGGCGACCTCACGGTAGGCGGACAGGTCGGCGTGCCCGGTCTTCTTGGCCTTGGCGTCGGCCTTGGCGCGCTCCCGCTGCTCCTTCATCAGGCGGCGGAAGCCGTCCTCGTCGACGGAGAGGCCCTGTTCGGCGGCCATCTCCAGCGTGAGGTCGATCGGGAAGCCCCAGGTGTCGTGGAGCAGGAACGCCTTGTCCCCGGCCAGGACCTTGCCGCCAGAGGCCTTGGTCTCGGTGACGGCGGTGTCGAGGATGTTCGTGCCGCCCTTGAGGGCCTTGAGGAAGGCGGCTTCCTCGGCGAGGGCCACGGTCTCGATGCGCTTGCGGTCGGTGATCAGCTCGGGGTACTGCTGCCCCATCGTGTCGACGACGACGTCGACCAGTTCGCGGACGACCGGTCCGGTGGCGCCCATCAGCCGCATGTTGCGGATGGCGCGGCGCATGATGCGGCGCAGGACGTAGCCACGGCCCTCGTTGCCGGGGGTGACCCCGTCGCCGATGAGCATCACCGAGGTGCGGATGTGGTCGGCGACGACGCGGAGGGAGACGTCGGATCCGTGCTCGGCGCCGTAGCGCACACCGGTGAGCTCGGTGGCCTTGTCCATGACGACGCGCAGGGTGTCGGTCTCGTACATGTTCTGCACGTCCTGCAGGATCATGGCGAGGCGCTCGAGGCCGAGACCGGTGTCGATGTTCTTCGACGGCAGGTCCCCGAGGATCGGGAAGTCCTCCTTGCCGTCGCCGGCACCGCGCTCGTACTGCATGAAGACCAGGTTCCAGATCTCCACGTAGCGCTCGTCGTTGACGGCGGGGCCGCCCTCGGCACCGAACTCGGGGCCGCGGTCGTAGTTGATCTCCGAGCACGGGCCGCAGGGGCCGGGGACGCCCATGGACCAGAAGTTGTCCTTCTTGCCCAGGCGCTGGATGCGCTCGGCCGGGACGCCGATCTTCTCGCGCCAGATCTGTTCGGCCTCGTCGTCGTCCAGGTAGACCGTGATCCACAGACGCTCGGGGTCGAGGCCGAAGCCGCCGTCCGCCACGGGGGTCGTGAGGGCCTCCCAGGCGAACTGGATGGCGCCTTCCTTGAAGTAGTCGCCGAAGGAGAAGTTGCCGCACATCTGGAAGAACGTGCCGTGCCGGGTGGTCTTGCCGACCTCTTCGATGTCCGGCGTGCGGACGCACTTCTGCACGCTGGTGACGCGCGGGGCGGGCGGCTTGACCTCGCCGAGGAAGTAGGGCTTGAAGGGGACCATGCCCGCGGGGACCAGCAGCAGAGTCGGGTCGTCCGCGATGAGCGACGCCGAAGGCACGGCGGTGTGGCCGCGCTCCTCGAAGAAGCTCAGCCAGCGGCGGCGAATTTCAGCCGACTCCATCAGTGGTCCTCATTCCGGTTGTCCGAGTTGTAGGGGAGCGTGCGGTACGTGGCGGCGCGGCGCGTCTCGGCCGCTTCGACGGCGACCGGGGAAACGGCCGGGAGTTCGGGATCGACCGGCGCCTGCAGGCCCAGCGCACCGCCCAGTTCGGCCTCGCGCCTGACCATGCCCTCGCGCACGTCGAGCGCGAAGTCCTTGAGCCTGTGACCCGCCTCGATCGCCTTGTCGGCGGCCTGCGCCGCGAGGCTCTCCGGAGTCAGCTGCCTGATCTTGCGGTTGACCTTGGTGGTGGCCCAGACACCGGCGGCTGCGCCGGCGGTGAACCAGAACGTACGGCGGAACATCGCTGCGTCAGTCCTTCTGTCCGCGGGAGCTACGGCCGTTCCGCTTCCTGCGGGCGGACGGCACGGTACGGCCGACGATCACCGTGCGGCGGGGGGTGCGGCGGTCCGGCTCCGGCTCGGGCGCGGTGCGCCGGCCGAGTGCCTGGCGCACCCCGTAGCCGAACGCGGCCACCTTCACGAGCGGGCCGCCGAAGGTGGAGGCGACGGTGGTGGAGAGCGCGGAGGCGTTGGAGGTGACCTCCTGCACGTCGCTCGCGATGGCATCGACCTTGTCGAGCTGGGTCTGCGCGGACCGCAGGGTCGCGGAGGCGTCGGCGAGCAGCGGCACGGCCTGCTCGGTCACGTCCGCCACCAGCGCGGTGGTCGCCCTGAGCGTCTGGGCCAGCCTCACCAGCACCACGGCCAGGAAGGAGACCAGGATCGCCCAGAAGACGGCCACCAGGATCCCGGCCACCTCTCCACCGGACACAGTGCACCGCTCTCTGCTCGTCGCTCGCTCCGGCCGGGGCGTGTCCCGGCCTGCCCGACCGGCCGTGCGCGTCCTGCCACCCAGGCCGATCGTCGTTCCTCGAGCCTATCGCGCCGGGCGTCACCCGCCGTACCGCATTACGCGCGGGCGGGGCGGCCCCGGAAGCAGCAAGATTGTACGGAGAGCTTACGTGCCAGTACTCTGCGTGTTTCATGCGACGCCCTCAGCGCCCCTCCCCCGCGTCCGGCGCCCCGGAGCCCCCGTCCCCCGCCGTCCACGGCAATCTCCCGGCCGAACTGAACGTGTTCGTGGGCCGCGACGACGAGCTCCGCGAAGCCGATTCGCTCCTGAGGGAGTCCCGGCTCCTGACGGTGTCGGGGGTTGCCGGGGTGGGCAAGACCCGTTTCGTCGCCCGGATCGCGGCCCGCGTGGAGAAACGGTACTGCGACGGGGTCTGGATGGCCGAGCTCTCGACCGTCCATGATGCGGCACTCGTGGAGCACGCCCTCGTCGAGGCGCTGGGCCTGACCGACCACACCGGCAGGCCGCCCCGCGACGCGTTGGTCGAACACTGCGCCGGGCGCCGGCTCCTCCTGGTGATCGACGGCTTCGAGCACCTGATCGACGCCTGCGCCGGACTCGTCCGGGAACTGCTGCGCCGGGCCCCCGGTCTCCAGGTCCTCGCCGCCGGGCGCCGTCCCCTGCGGGTGGACGGTGAGCTCGCCTTCACCCTGGCGACGATGGCGGACGACGACGCGATGGAGCTCTTCGCGCAGCGGGCCCGCACGGTGCAGCCGGGGTTTCCGGCTGCACGACGGCAACCGGGACGCCGCCCGGGAGCTGTGCCGGCGCCTGGACGGGATCCCGCTCGCCCTGGAGCTGGCCGCGGGGCGGATGCGGGCCCTGTCGGTGGAACAGGTGCTGAGCCGGCTCGACGACAGGTTCCGGCTGCTGACGGGCGGCAGCCGGGGGGCGCTGCCGCGCCACCAGACGCTGCGCACGGCCGTCGGCTGGAGCCATGAGCTGTGCGCTCCCGGGCAGCGGCTGCTGTGGGCCCGGCTCTCGGTGTTCGCCGGGCAGTTCGACCTGGAGGCCGTCGAGTACATCTGCAGCGGTCCTGACCTGCCGGCGGACTCGGTGCTGGACGTGCTCGACGAGCTGATCGCCCAGTCGGTCGTGGAGCGCGAGGACTCGGGCGCCGGCAGCCGCTACCGGCTGCTGGACACCGTGCGGGAGTACGGCGCCGAGTGGCTGAACGCCACCGGGGACACCCGCCGGCTGCGGCGCAGGCACCGCGACTGGTTCCTGGGGCTCGCCACCTGGTGCGAGCTCGACTGGTTCGGCCCGAGGCAGGCGGAGGTCGCGGCGCGTATCGACAGCGAACTGCCCAATCTGCGCCGGGCCATGGAGTGCTCGATGGAGAGCGCCGACGAGGTCCATCTCGCCCAGTACCTGGCGGGCACGCTCTGGTTCTACTGGGTGGGCTGCGGCCGGCTCTCGGAGGGCCGCCACTGGCTCGACCATGTACTGGAGGAGGAGTCCGCGTACGATCCGTCGCGGCTCAAGGCCCTGTGGGTGCTCGGGTACGTCGCCGTGCTGCAGGGGGACCCGGCCGGTGCGATGTCGGCCCTGCGGGAGTGCCGGGAGGAGGGGGAACTCTCCGGGGACGCGTCCGCCGTCGCCTACGCGGTCCACCGCACGGGCTGCCTCGCGCTCGTCACGGACGATCCGGCGCGCGCCGAGGATCTGTTCCACGACGCCCTGGCCCGCTACCGGGCGATCGGAGAGCTGAACAGCAACGTGCTCATGGCGCAGGTCGAGCTGGCGATGGCGGTGGCCTTCCGCGGGGACCTCGACGGGGCGGCGGAGATCTGCGAGGAGGTCCGCGGGGTCTGCGAGGACCACGGTGAGCGGTGGGCTCTGGCCTACTGCCTGTACGTCCTGGCGTACGCGGCGCTGGCGCGCGGGCGGCACGGGCACGCCCGGCGCATGCTCGGTGAGGCGCTGTCCATCGCGCACGCCTTCCACGACCTGCTCGGCACGGTGCTCTCGCTGGAACTGCTGGCCCTGCTCACGTCGGTCGAGGGCGACGCGGCGGAGGCGGCGGTCCTGCAGGGGGCCGCGGAGCGGATCTGGCCCTCGGTGGGCCTGCCCGTCTTCGGCTCGGCCCACTACGGCGGGCCCCGGGCCCGGTGCGAGGAGCGGGCCCGTGCGGATCTCGGCGATGCGCGGTACGAGGCGGAGCGGCGCTCGGGGGCCCTGCTGGACATGAGGGCCGCGGTGGCGCGGGCGCTCGGCAGGCCGGCCGCCGAGGAGCCGCACGGTGGGGCCGCCGGGAAGACGCGAAGGCCCGCCGCCTCCCGGACGACAGGGAGGGGCGGGCCCGAGCTCGGCTGAGCGCTACGCCTGGATCAGCGGGCGTAGTACTCGACGACGAGCTGCTCGTCGCAGATGACCGGGATTTCCTTGCGGTTGGGGTCCCGGTCCAGGCGGAAGGCCAGGGCCTTCAGGTTCACCTGGAGGTAGCGCGGGGTCTCACCGTCGGTGTCGTAACCACCCTCGCGGGCCACCTGGAAGGGGACCTTGGAGCGGCTGCGCTCGCGGACCATCACGACGTCGTCGGGACGGACGCGGAACGACGGCTTGTCGACCTTGCCACCGTTGACCTCGATGTGGCCGTGGACGACCATCTGGCGGGCCTGGTAGATGGTGCGGGCGATGCCCGAACGCAGGACCAGGGCGTCGAGACGACGCTCGAGCTCGACGACCAGCGCCTCGCCCGTCTTGCCGCCGGCCTTCTTGGCTCGGTCGTAGGCACGCGCCATCTGGCGCTCGCTGATGTCGTACTGCGCACGCAGACGCTGCTTCTCGAGCAGACGGACCTTGTAGTCCGAGTTCTGCTTGCGGCCACGGCCGTGCTCGCCCGGCGGGTAGGGGCGGGCTTCGAAGTACTTGACAGCCTTCGGCGTCAGGGCGATGCCGAGGGCACGCGACTTCTTGACCTTGGGACGCGACTGGTTAGGCACGTTCTCCAGACCTCCGTTGTAGGTTTTTTACCTTACTCAAGGAGATCGCATGTCTCGCCCTGGGAACACCACACACGTCACGGACAGCACAGACAGCGGCGGCGCATCTGAAAAGGCGCCGCTACGACGGAAGGCCGATCTGATCGTGGTCAGCCGCGTCCCAGCGGGCTTGAAAACGTTCGGTTGCCGTCAGCAGCCGAACGCACACGAACTCTCGTACAGAGTACCTGCTCCGCCGCACTGCTCGTACCAGGCCTGGTGGTGAGCCCCCAGGACCGGTCGATGCCGGACAGCAGGACAGTGGGTCCGAAGGCGATCTGCTCCTCGGTTGCCCCGCCGATTCCCCGCTCGTACGGGCCGCGAGCCACGCGCAGGGCGATGGCCGGGCCGCTGTGCTGGAGATCACCGATGTCGCCCCCGTCTCCGTACCGCACGGTCCGTGGCCGGGCCCGCATCGCCGGCCGGCTCACCCGCGTCCCGGGTTGGGCGGGGCCGGGCCGGTCGGTGCTGAGGCCGGAGATCGCCGAAGTGTCCGTGGAGGATCTGTGGGGCGCCGAAGAGGTCGGCCCTGCGCTCTTCGAAGCGGCGTCCTGCTGAGCGGGGGCGGTCAGGACGGTGCCGTACCGCCCGCTTCGCCGCGGCCGAGCCGCTCGCGGACCCGGTCGGCCACATCGGCGTACCGCGCCTCCGCGCCGTAGCGCGTGGGTTCGTAGTAGCGCCTGCCGCGGACGGCGTCCGGGGCGTACTCCTGGGCGGCGATGCCGCCGGGCACGTCGTGCGGGTAGATGTAGCCCTGGGCATGGCCCAGCTTCGCCGCACCCTTGTAGTGGCCGTCGCGCAGATGCGCCGGGACCGGGCCCGCGAGCCCTCTGCGCACATCGTCCTGCGCGGCCGAGATCGCCAGGGTGGCGGCGTTGGACTTCGGGGCCAGGGCCAGCGCGATGGTGGCGTGGCTGAGGGTGAGCGCCGCCTCGGGAAAGCCGATCATCGCCACCGCCTGGGCCGCGGCCACCGCCGTGGGCAGCGCGGTCGGGTCGGCGAGGCCGATGTCCTCACTGGCGGAGATCATCAGCCGCCGGGCGATGAAACGCGGGTCCTCCCCCGCCTCGATCATCCGGGCCAGATAGTGCAGGGCGGCGTCCACGTCCGACCCCCGGATCGATTTGATCAGGGCGCTCGCCACGTCGTAATGCTGGTCGCCGTCCCGGTCGTACTTCACCGCGGCGCGGTCGACGGTCTCCTCGAGCGTCGCCAGCGTGACCTCCGGCTCGTGCTTGGCGAGGGCCGCGCCGGCCGCCGCCTCCAGTGCGGTCAGCGCACGGCGGGCGTCGCCGCCCGCGATCCGCAGCAGGTGGGCCTCGGCGGCCTCGGGCAGTGTGACCGCGCCGCCCAGGCCGCGCCCGTCGGTCAGGGCCCGGCGCAGCAGGGCGCGCAGATCCTCGTCGGTGAGCGGTTCCAGGGTGAGGAGCAGGGAGCGCGAGAGCAGCGGTGAGATGATCGAGAAGTACGGATTCTCCGTGGTGGCCGCGATGAGGGTCACCCAGCGGTTCTCCACGGCGGGCAGCAGCGAGTCCTGCTGGGCCTTGGAGAAGCGGTGGATCTCGTCGAGGAAGAGGACCGTCTCCTTGCCGAACCCCCCGGTGGCGCGGCGGGCGCCCTCGATGACGGCCCGCACCTCCTTCACGCCCGCGGTGATGGCGGAGAGCTCGACGAAGCGCTTGTCGGTGGCCTTGCTGACCACGTACGCCAGGGTCGTCTTGCCCGTACCGGGCGGCCCCCAGAGGATCACGGAGGAGGGGCCCGCGGGCCCTCCTCCGGCCTCCCCGACGAGTCGGCGCAGCGGCGAGCCCGGCTTGAGCAGGTGCTGCTGGCCGACCACCTCGTCCAGCGTGCGAGGACGCATCCGGACAGCCAGGGGGCTGCCGGACGGATCCTTCTCCTGGCGGTCTTCGGCGGCTGCGGTAAAGAGGTCGGGCTCCACGCAGGAAGCCTATGCCACCCCACCGACAGGACCGCCGGCTCCGTCAGCTGGTCCAGAAGTCCCACCAGCGCGTCAGGATCAGCATGCCGATGATGCCGATCCAGAGCACCGGCGGCACCCAGTGGAATTCGGTGAGGCCGTTCCTGAGCCAGGCGGGGGCGGGCAGGATGCGGTGCTTGACGTTGTGCGTGGTGACGTAGCAGAACATGAGGATCGTGGCGACCCAGGCCAGGCAGCACCAGAGGCAGAGCGAGTTGATGTTGTACAGCGACTGGTACTGCAGCCAGGTGCAGAAGCCCACGCCGAACAGTGTGCCCGCGTTGAGGCCGAGCCAGTACCAGCTGCGGAAGCGTGCTCCCGCCAGGAGCGCCATACCGATGCCGATGACCACCGAGTAGGTGGCGATGCCGAGCATCGGGTTGGGGAAGCCGAAGGCGGACGCCTGCTCGCTCTTCATGATGTTGCCGCAGGCGACGACCGGGTTCAGGCTGCAGCCCGGGGTGAAGCTGGGGTCCTCGAGCAACTTGAACTTGTCGATGGTGATCACCCAGGCGGCGAGCAGCCCGGCCGCTCCCGTGATCACCAGCAGCAGCGCGAACGCGCGGCTGCCGCCGACGGTCCTCCTGCCGCTGTCCGCGCCCTGCTCCGGGTCCCGCTCGGAGGAGGAATGGTCTACCGCTGCCATCGTCATATCGCCGTTCCATCACTGAGTAGCCGGCCGGGGCACGGTCATTCTGCCGCACGGGCACCGCGCCCATCCGTTCGATGGACATAAAGGTGTACGTACCGCAGGTGCGGGGGCGGGGGCCCCGCCGGGCGCTCGCCGTGGCGGCGGGGCCGGCGGCGTACGCACCCGGCCGGCGCGCACCGGCGGGCGGTCCGCCCGCCGGGCACGGCTGCGACCTGCGGGTGCGGCACGCGGTGGAGCTGCCCGGCCTCGGCCGGGACGGGCAGGAGGGAGTGCCACGACGGACGCGTCGCGCCCGTGACCGGCGGGAACGGGAGCGCCGGTGGCCGTTCCGTTTCGAACCGTCCCAGGGGATGAACGCCTCGCCACCGGGTTGACGCTTCCAGCCCCTCCCACGCAGCAACGCACTGTGCCCGCCCGGGAACACCGGGCGGGCACAGTCACACGTGCGCGGGTTCAGGCGAGCTTGCCCCGGACGACCGCCACCAGGTCCTCGAGCGCGACCGGCTGCTGCTCCCCGGATTCCATGTCCTTGAGCTGGACGTTGCCCTCGGCGAGGTCCCGCTCACCGGCGACGACGGTGTAGCGGGCGCCGGAGCGGTTGGCGCTCTTCATCGCGCCCTTGAGCCCGCGGCCGCCGAACGCGAAGTCCGTGGCGACACCGGCCTTGCGCAACTCCGTGACCAGGGCGAAGAGCACCCGTCGCGCCTCCTCGCCGAGCGGTACCGCGTAGACACTGGTGGCGGCGGGGATCTCCAGCTCGATGCCCTCCGCCTCCAGGGCGAGCACCGTGCGGTCCACGCCGAGCGCCCAGCCGACGGACGGCAGCGCGGGGCCGCCGATCATCTCGGAGAGGCCGTCGTAGCGGCCACCGCCGCCCACCGCGGACTGGGAGCCCAGTCCGTCGTGCACGAACTCGAAGGTGGTGCGGGTGTAGTAGTCGAGGCCGCGGACCAGCTTCTCGTCGTCCTCGTACACCACGCCGGCCGCCGTCAGCAGCTCGCGGACCTCCTCGTGGTACGCCTTGCAGGCGTCGCAGAGGTAGTCGCGGAGCATCGGGGCGCCGATCAGCTGCTTCTGGACGCCGGGCCGCTTGTCGTCGAGCACCCGCAGCGGGTTGATCTCGATGCGGCGGCGGGTCTCGTCGTCGAGGTCGAGGTCGCGCAGGAAGCCCTGGAGCGCCTCGCGGTAGACCGGGCGGCACTCCTTGTCGCCCAGCGAGTTCAGCAGGATGCGGAACTGCGCGAGGCCGAGCGAACGGTAGGCCTGATCCGCCAGGATGATCAACTCGGCGTCCAGAGCCGGGTCCTCCGCGCCGATGGCCTCGGCGCCGACCTGCGAGAAGTGGCGGTAACGGCCCGCCTGCGGCTTCTCGTAGCGGTAGTACGAGCCGGAGTACCAGAGCTTGACCGGGAGGTTGCCCGCCTTGTGCAGGTTGGCTTCCAACGCGGCGCGCAGCACGGACGCGGTGCCCTCGGGCCTGAGGGCGAGCTGGGAGCCGCCCTTGGTGGTGAGGGTGTACATCTCCTTGGACACGATGTCGGTGGACTCACCGACTCCGCGCGAGAACAGGGCGACGTCCTCGAAGCCGGGCGTCTCGATGTAGCCGTAGCCGGAGTTGCGCAGGGGCGCGGAGATGGCCTCGCGCACCGCCAGGAACTTCGCGGAGCGCGGCGGGGTCAGGTCGTACGTGCCCTTGGGGGCCTGGAAGGTGCTCACGGTGTTTTTCTCTCGTCACATTCCTCGGCGGGGCGCGTCCAGGCCGTGCAGATACGGATTGGAGGCACGCTCGCGGCCGATGGTCGTCTGGGGGCCGTGGCCGGACAGCACCACGGTCGAGTCGTCGAGCGGCAGGCACACGCGGGCCAGCGACTCGAGCAGCTCGGCGTGGTCGCCGCCGGGCAGGTCGGTGCGTCCGACGGAGCCGGCGAAGAGCAGGTCGCCCGAGAAGAGGACCTGCGGTACATCCGCGGCCTCGGGCATCCTGAACGTCACCGACCCCTTGGTATGCCCGGGTGCGTGCGCGACACCGAACTCCATGCCGGCCAGCTTCAGCAGGGCGCCGTCGGCCAGTTCCTCGACGTCGTCGGGCTCGCCCACGGTCAGCTCCCCCATCAGCGGCATCCCGATGGAGCGGCCGAGGGCCTTCTCCGGGTCGCTCATCATGAAGCGGTCCTCGGGGTGGATCCAGGCGGGCACGCCATGGGCGCCGCACACGGGGACGACGGAGGCGACATGGTCGATGTGGCCGTGGGTGAGCACGACGGCCACGGGCTTCAGCCGATGCTTCTTCAGCGTTTCCTCGACGCCCTGGGCGGCCTGGTGGCCGGGGTCGATGATCACGCACTCCTCGCCTGCGGCGGGGGCGACCAGATAGCAATTGGTCCCCCAGGCCCCGGCGGGGAACCCGGCAATGAGCACGATCGTCCTTAGTGTTCGTCCGTAGCGGGAGGGCCGCGGAGAGGAATGCGGCAGATCAGAGCCTACCGGCGCTCCTCATTCCACAGCTAACCCATATACCGTACGGGGCAACCCAGGCCCGATCACACGACGTACAAGGAGACCAACCCGTGGTCAGCAGCGATCAGCGGCGGCGGCAGCTCGCCCGGGAGAAGTTCGAGCGGCAGCAGCAGCGCCGGGAGGAGGCGCGCCGCAGGACCAGGCGTCTCGCGGTGATCATCGCGTCCTCGGTGGCCGTGGTGGCGGCCATCGGTGCGGGCGCCTACGTCTCCGTCGACGGCGACGACGGCGGCGACAAGAAGACCGCGGACGCGGCCGCGAGCCCCTCCGCGTCGCCCTCGGCGAGCGAGAGCAGTGTGCCCGAGCCTGCGATGAAGATCGACAAAAAGGCGAAGTACTCGATGTCGCTGAAGACCAGCCAGGGCGACATAGCGATCACGATGGACGCGGCGAAGACCCCGCACACCACGAACTCGTTCAAGTCCCTCGCGGACAAGGGGTACTTCGACGGCACCAAGTGCCACCGGCTGACCACCCAGGGCATCTTCGTCCTGCAGTGCGGCGACCCGAAGGGCGACGGAACGGGCGGTCCGGGCTACACGATCCCCGACGAGAACCTGACCGCGCTGGGCAAGGCGGGCGACGACGGCTCGGTGACGTATCCGGCGGGCACGGTCGCGATGGCGAACACCGGCCAGCCGGGGACCGGGGGCAGCCAGTTCTTCCTGGTCTACAAGGACACCAAACTGCCGCCCAGCTACACGCCGTTCGGCACCATGGACGAAGCCGGCCTGAAGGCCGTCAAGAAGATCGCCGAAGCCGGCGTCACCGGTGGGGCGGCCGACGGTGCTCCCAAGAAGACCGTCACGGTCGAGAAGGCGGCTGTCGAGAAGGCCTGAGCGACCGGGCGGCCGGTCCGCCCCGGCGCCCGGGCGCGGACCGGATAATTTCGGCCGCGCGGAGTGCGGACAGCCGGGCGGCCGGTCGCCTAGATTGGCGTTGTGCAGGGCGGGCGCTGCCCGCCCCAGGAAACTGTGGACGATGCACGGGGGGCGAACCCCCTCGCAGGCATCAGGTGGAGGAGGCGCTGTGAGCAGCGACCCGTGGGGCCGTGTCGACGAGACGGGCACCGTGTACGTGCGTACAGCCGAGGGCGAGCAGGTCGTCGGATCGTGGCAGGCCGGTTCTCCCGAGGAGGCCCTGGCCTATTTCGAGCGCAAGTACGAGGGCCTGGTGGTCGAGATCGGCCTCCTCGAACGGCGGGTGAAGACCACCGACCTGTCGGCGAAGGACGCCACGGCGGCGATCGAGCACCTGCGTCAGCAGGTCGACGAGCACCACGCCGTCGGCGACCTCGCCGCGCTCGGCAAGCGGCTGGACTCGCTCGTCGCGACGGTCGACTCCCGGCGTGAGGAGCGCAGGATCCAGAAGGCGAAGCAGACCGACGAGGCGCGCGGCGCCAAGGAGGCGCTCGTCGTCGAGGCCGAGGAACTGGCGCAGAGCGAGCAGTGGCGGTCCGCCGGTGAGCGGCTGCGGGCGCTCGTCGACACGTGGAAGGGGCTGCCGCGTCTCGACCGCAAGTCGGACGACGAGCTGTGGCACCGCTTCTCGCACGCCCGGTCCGCCTTCTCCAAGCGCCGCAAGGCCCACTTCGCCGCCCTGGACGCCCAGCGCGAGGACGCCCGCAAGGTCAAGGAGAAGCTGGTCGCCGAGGCCGAGTCGCTCTCCGGCTCGACCGACTGGGGCACCACGGCCGCGCGCTACCGCGACCTGATGACCGAGTGGAAGGCGGCGGGACGCGCCCAGCGCGAGGCCGAGGACGAGCTGTGGAACCGCTTCCGCGGCGCGCAGGACGTGTTCTTCGCGGCCCGCAGCGGTGTCTTCGCCGAGCGCGACGAGGAGCAGGGCGAGAACCTCAAGCTCAAGGAGGAGCTCGCGGCCGAGGCCGAGAAGCTGGTGCCCGTGACGGACCTGAAGGCGGCCAGGGCCGCGTTCCGTGCCCTCAACGAGCGCTGGGAGGCCATCGGCCATGTACCGCGCGACGCCCGCCCGAAGGTGGAGGGGCGGATGCACGCCGTGGAGCGGGCGCTCCAGGAGGCCGAGGAGTCCGAGTGGCGCCGGACGAACCCGGAGGCGCGGGCCCGCGCCGAGGGTCTGACCGGTCAGCTGCAGGCGGCCGTCGACAAGCTGCGCACGCAGATCGACACGGCGCGCGCCTCGGGCAACAACGCGCGGGCCGACAAGCTCTCGCGTGAGCTCGAGGGCCGCCAGGCGCTGCTGGACCAGGCGCTGAAGGGCCTGGAGGAGTTCGGCGGCTGAGGCCGGCCGGTTCCGTACGAGAGGGGCTCCTGTACGTGTCACGTACAGGAGCCCCTCTCGTGTGTCCGCGTGCTACGGCCTGCGGGCCGAGGTGACCCGGTAGACGTCGTAGACGCCCTCCACGCCCCGCACGGCCTTCAGGACGTGACCCAGGTGCTTCGGGTCGCCCATCTCGAAGGTGAAGCGCGAGGTGGCCACCCGGTCGCGGGACGTCTGCACGGCGGCCGAGAGGATGTTGACGTGCTGGTCGGACAGGACGCGGGTGACGTCGGAGAGCAGTCGCGAGCGGTCCAGCGCCTCGACCTGGATGGCGACGAGGAAGACCGACGACTGGGTGGGTGCCCATTCGACGTCGAGGATCCGCTCCGGCTGCTGGGAGAGCGAGTCGACGTTGACGCAGTCCGCGCGGTGTACGGAGACCCCGCTGCCCCGGGTCACGAATCCGATGATCGGGTCGCCGGGGACGGGCGTGCAGCAGCGGGCCAGCTTGACCCAGACGTCCTCGACGCCCTTGACGACCACGCCCGGATCGGCCTTGGCGCGGCGCTTGTTGCGGCCGTGCGAGGGCGGCGAACTCTCCGCCAGGTCCTCGTTGGCGGCGTCCTCGCCACCGAGCGCCTGGACGAGCTTCTGGACGACACCGGCCGCGGCGACATGGCCTTCGCCGATCGCCGCGTACAGCGACGAGATGTCGGGGTAGCGCATCTCGTGGGCGAGGGTGACCAGGGAGTCGCCGGTCAGGATCCGCTGGATCGGCAGGTTCTGCTTGCGCATGGCCCGCGCGATGGCGTCCTTGCCCTGCTCGATCGCCTCGTCGCGCCGCTCCTTGGAGAACCAGGCGCGGATCTTGTTGCGCGCCCGGGGCGACTTGACGAACTGCAGCCAGTCACGGGAGGGCCCCGCGCCGGCCGCCTTCGAGGTGAAGACCTCCACCAGGTCGCCGTTGTCGAGCGTCGACTCCAGCGGGACGAGCCGCCCGTTGACCCGTGCCCCTATGGTCCGGTGGCCGACCTCCGTGTGGACGGCGTAGGCGAAGTCGACCGGCGTGGCCCCTGCGGGCAGCGCTATGACGTCGCCCTTCGGTGTGAAGACGAAGACCTCGTTGCGCGACAGGTCGAAGCGCAGGGACTCCAGGAACTCACTGGGGTCCTCCGTCTCCTTCTGCCAGTCCAGGAGCTGGCGCAGCCACGCCATGTCGTTGACCGTGTCCTGGCCCCGGCCGCCGGTGTTCTTGGGGACGTCGGTGCGCACCTTCGAGGCGCCCGCGACGGCCTCCTGCTTGTACTTCCAGTGCGCGGCGATGCCGTACTCGGCCCGGCGGTGCATGTCGAACGTACGGATCTGCAGCTCGACGGGCTTGCCGCTGGGACCGATCACCGTGGTGTGCAGTGACTGGTACATGTTGAACTTGGGCATCGCGATGTAGTCCTTGAACCGTCCCGGAACCGGATTCCACCGGGCGTGGACGGTGCCGAGCGCCGCGTAGCAGTCGCGGACCGTGTCGACGAGGACCCGAATTCCCACCAGGTCGTAGATCTCCGCGAAGTCGCGGCCTCGCACGATCATCTTCTGGTAGACGCTGTAGTAGTGCTTGGGCCGCCCGGTGACGGTGGCCTTGATGCGGGCGGCGCGCAGGTCGGACTGGACCTCGTCGGTCACTATGGCGAGGTACTCGTCGCGCTTGGGGGCGCGCTCGGCGACGAGGCGGACGATCTCGTCGTACATCTTGGGGTAGAGGATCGCGAAGGCGAGGTCCTCCAGCTCCCACTTGATGGTGTTCATGCCGAGCCGGTGGGCCAGCGGCGCGTAGATCTCGAGGGTCTCGCGGGCCTTCTTCTCCTGCTTCTCCCGCTTGAGATAGCGCATGGTGCGCATGTTGTGCAGCCGGTCGGCGAGCTTGATGACGAGGACCCGGGGGTCCTTGGCCATCGCGACGACCATCTTGCGCACGGTCTCGGCCTGGGCGGCCTCGCCGAACTTGACCTTGTCGAGCTTGGTGACGCCGTCGACCAGGAGTGCGACCTGCTCGCCGAAGTCCTTGCGCAGCGTGTCCAGGCCGTACTCGGTGTCCTCGACCGTGTCGTGCAGCAGTCCGGCCATCAGCGTCGCCGGATCCATGCCGAGCTCGGCGAGGATCGTGGTGACGGCGAGCGGATGGGTGATGTAGGGGTCGCCGCTCTTGCGCTTCTGCCCACGGTGCCAGCGTTCGGCGACCTGGTAGGCGCGCTCGATCTGGCGCAGGGTCGCGGACTCGATCTTGGGGTCGTTGCCGCGGACGGTGCGCAGGAGCGGTTCGAGGACCGGGTTGTACGGGCTGGAGCGCTGCACGCCGAGACGGGCGAGGCGGGCCCGGACGCGGTTGGAGGAGCCGCCGGAACGCACGGACGGCGTGGGAGCCGGGGCCGGGGGCTTGGGGGCGGGCGGTTTGGGGGGCGCTGCCGCCGGCACCGCGGGCTGGACGGCGGGGGCCGGGGCGGCGGGCTGACCTGCGGGGTCCGGTGCCGGAGGCTTCGGCGCGGGACTCCCGGATTCGGGGGCCGCCGCGGACTCCGTCCCGGCGGGGAGAGCCGGCTTCGCGGGGGCCGCCGCCTCACCGCTCTGCTCCCGGCCGTCCGCGGGCTTGCGCGCCCCGGGGTCGCCCGCGTGGGCGGGCTGCGCCTTCGCGGGCGTGGCGGGGGCCGTCGCGGGCTTGTCGGGCTGCGCGGCGGCGACTGGACGGGCCTCGTCTGGCAAGAGCGCTCCTCGTGCGGATCCGGGCTCCCCGGAAACCCCATGGTATCGACCCCCCGGCCGGTCCTCGCCCGGGGACGGCGGAACCCTCACAACGCGGACGGGCACCCGGGTGTTCCCGGGTGCCCGTCCGTGCGGTGCTCCGCCGCCGCCGTGGAGCGCGGGGGTCAGAGCGTGATCAGTGCCTCGACCGGGGCGCCTCGCAGCCCCGCCTCGAGCCGTGCCCGGCCGCCGAGGAATCCGAGCTCCATGAGGACGGACACCCCCGCGACCTGGGCGCCGGCCCGCCGGATCAGCTCCAGCGAGGCTTCCGCGGTACCGCCGGTGGCCAGGACGTCGTCGATGACCATGATCCGGTCGTCGGAGTCCAGGTCCTCCGCGTGGATCTCGATCTCCGCCGTGCCGTACTCCAGCTCGTAGGCCTGCGCGAGGGTCGCCCCGGGCAGCTTTCCGGCCTTGCGCACGGGTACGAAGCCGAGCCCGGCCCGGACTGCGACCGGCGCCGCCAGGATGAACCCGCGCGCCTCGAGGCCGACGATCTTGGTGGCCCCGTGCCGTACACAGAGCTCGGCGAGGGAGTCGGTGAGCGCCGAGAAGGCGGCCGGATCCGCGAGGAGCGGGGTGATGTCCTTGAAGAGGACTCCCGGCTTCGGGTAGTCCGGCACGTCACGGATCCGGCTGAGCAGGAGGTCGCGGGTCGAGGCCGTGCTCGTCATCGGCGGTTCCCCGGGGTCCGGCCGTGGCCGCCGTGCTGGCGGCGCTGACCGATGACGGCCCCGGCGGTCTCGGCCTCCGGGCCGAAGTCCTGCGCCTGGTCGTCACCGTCGTCCTCGGGGGACTCACCCTTGGCCGCGGCAGCGGCCCGCTTGGCGAGGATCCTCTTCTTCAGGGCCTTCATCTGCGGCTCGCGTTCCTTGAGGTCGGCGACCAGCGGAGTGGCGATGAAGATCGAGGAGTACGCACCGGCGGCGAGGCCGACGAAGAGCGACAGCGAGATGTCGTTCAGCATGCCGGCGCCGAGGACGCCGCCACCGATGAACAGCAGACCGGCAACCGGCAGCAGCGCGACGACGGTGGTGTTGATGGAGCGCACCAGCGTGCCGTTGATGGAGCGGTTGGCGATCTCGCTGTAGGTCCACCGGGTCTGCTTGGTGATCCCCTTCGAGCCCTCCTTCAGGCTGTCGAAGACGACGACCGTGTCGTAGAGGGAGTAACCGAGGATCGTCAGCAGGCCGATCACGGTGCCCGGGGTGACCTCGAAGCCCACGAGGGCGTAGATGCCGACCGTGATGGTGATGTCGTGGATCAGCGCCACGAGGGCGGCGATGGCCATCCGCCACTCGAAGGCGATGGCCAGGTAGACCACCACCAGGACCATGAAGATGCCGAGGCCGGTCCAGGCCTTGTTGGCGATCTGCTCACCCCAGCTGGGGCCGACGAGGTCAGCGTTGATCTTCGACTCGGGGATGCCGAGGTCGTCGGAGAGCTGGGCCTTGATCTGGTCGGCCTTGTCGGTGTCGACCTCGGTGATCTGGATCCGGAGGCCGCCGTTGCCGAGCTCCTGGACGATCGCCTCGTGGCCGGAGGCCGTCACCGCGTCCTCGTGGGCCTGCGAGACGGAGACCTTCGCCTTGCTGTCGGTCGTGAAGACCGCCCCGCCCTTGAACTCGATGCCCATGTTGAGGCCGCTGACCGCCAGGCCGACGATGGCCGTGATGGTGATCAGGATCGAGACGCCGTACCAGATCTTGCGCTTGCCGATGAAGTCGTAACCGACCTCGCCTCGGTAGAGCCGGGCGCCGAGATCGCCGAGTCGCGACATCTCAGGCCTCCTTCGGGTGGTCGGTGCGGGCGTTGACACGGCGCGTGCGGCGCAGCGGAGGCTTGGCGCCCAGCCGCTTCGGGTCCAGACCGGACCACGAGTTGCCGCTGGCGAAGAACTTCGTGCGGGCCATGAGCGTCATGACCGGCTTGGTGAAGAGGAACACCACGACGACGTCGAGCAGGGTCGTGAGACCGAGCGTGAACGCGAAACCCTGGACCTTGCCGACCGTGACGAGGAAGAGCACCGCGGCGGCGAGGAACGACACGAAGTCGGAGACCAGGATGGTGCGCCGGGCCCTGGGCCATGCGCGCTCGACGGCCGGACGGAGCGTACGGCCTTCCCTGATCTCGTCCCGGATGCGTTCGAAGTAGACGATGAACGAGTCCGCCGTGATTCCGATCGCCACGATGGCACCGCAGACGGCGGGGAGGTTCAGCGCGAAGCCGATGGCCGGGCCGAGCAACGCCATGATCGTGTAGGTCAGGACCCCGGAGACCAGGAGGCTGAGGAGCGCGATGAGCGCCAGGCCGCGGTAGTAGGCCACCAGGTAGATCACGACCAGGGCCAGCCCGATGGCACCGGCGATGAGGCCGGCCTTGAGCTGCTCGCCACCGAGAGCGGCGGTGACGGTGGTGACCGTGTCCTCGCTGAAGGAGAGCGGGAGCGCACCGTAGGACAGGACGTTGGCCAGGTCCTCGGCCGACTGCTGGGTGAAGCTGCCGGAGATCTCGGCGCTGCCGCTGAGCGTCTCGTTCACCTGGGGTGCCGAGACGACCTCGCCGTCGAGGGAGATGGCGAACTGGTTCTGCGGCGACTGCTGGGCCGAGAGCTTCTTCGTGATCGTCTGGAACTTCTTGGAGCCCTTGTCGGTGAACTCCATCGAGACGAGCCAGATGCCGCGCTGCTGGTCGAACTGCGCCTTCGCGTCGTCGACGTCCGTACCGGAGACCTCGGCCGGGCCGAGGAGGTACTTGGCGTCACCCTCGGAACTGCACGCGACCGTGGGGTCCTCGGGCTTGACGCCGTCGCCGGCCTTGGCACGGGCTGCGGCGTCGCCGCAGTCCAGCGCGGTGAACTTCTTCTCCAGCGCGGCGGTGGCCGGGTCGGGCGCACCGGTGGCCGCGGGGCTGTCGGTGGCCTTGGCATCGGCGGAGGCGCCTGCGCTCGGCGTCGCGTCCTGCTTCAGGGCGCCGGTGACGGCACGGCCCTGGGTGGTGGCGTTCGCCGAGGGCGTGCCCTTGCCGTCGGAGGCGGTCTCCGGGTCGCTCGCCTTCGCACTGGGCGTGGCGTTCGGCTTCCCGGTACCGCTCGCGGACGGGCTCGCCGAACCGGTGGGCGTCGGTTCGCCCCCGGCGACGGTGAGCACGGGACGGAAGTAGAGCTGGGCGGTCGTACCGACCTGGTCCCGGGCCTGCTTCGAATTCGTCCCCTTGGGGATGTTGACGATGATGTTCGACTTGCCCTGGGTCTGAACCTCGGCCTCGGAGACACCCAGACCATTGACACGGCGTTCGATGATGCTGACCGCGGTGTTCATGTTGGTCTCGTTGATCGCGTCAGGCTTGCCCGGCTGGCTCTTCGCCTTGAGCGTGATCGAGGTGCCGCCTGCCAGGTCGATACCAAGCCGAGGCGTGGTGTGACCGGACAGGAACATCCCGCCGGTGAGCGCGACCATGGCGATGAGGATCAAAGCCAGGGCACGGCCCGGCTTGCCCTGTCCACCGGTTGGTCCCCGGCCCTTCTTCGGTGCTGCCACCTTTTCGTTTCTCCCTGTCCAACCGCCCCGCGCCGGGTACGCGCCCGAGCGGCCGCTAAGTGTTGTGGGGACCCGACCCCGCAGAGGGCCCCACGGCCCGAGAGACGCCGGACACCCGCAGGCGCCCGGCGTCCCGGAATCGTGGAGCTACTTCGCGTCGCCCTTGCCGTCCTCGGCCTCGGCGTCCTTGACCTCGGGGACCTTCGGCGCGGGGGTGTCGACCTCGGCCTTCTTGGTCAGGTCCGTCTTCGCGTCGTCCGCGTCGCCTTCCGCGTCCGCCGGCCCGGCGGTGAGCGAGGAGGCGTCGTCCGGCACGACCGCGCCGCCGACCTCCAGGTCGTCGTCACCGTGGACGATGCGGTTGTACTCCGCGTCGTCCAGGACGGCGCCGATGGCGTTCTTGGCGTAGACGGCGTGAACGCCGGGCGCGACCTCGAGGACGACCGTGTCGTCCAGGATCTCCTTGACGGTGGCGTACATGCCCCCGATCGTCCGGACGCCGGTACCGGGCTGCATGTCGTTGCGCATCTGCGCAGCCGCCTGCTGCTTCTTCTTGGCGGACCGGGTCATCAGGAACATGGCCCCGATGAGCACGATGAAGGGGAGGAGGGTCACGAGACTCACGGGACGGAACTTCCTTCGCACGACCGCGCTGAAAGACGGCCTGTATCTACGGGGGTGGGTACACCGACCTGTACGGGCGGCATCGGCGGAGTCTAAGCGAGTCCGCATCATTGGAACAACGCCCAGCATGGCACCGTGGTTCCCCTCGGCGAAAACCTGTGACGCATCACGCCCCGAACAGGCCCTGTTGTCCCTTTGCGCCGTGCTGCGGCGGTACGAGCCCGAGATGGGCCCACGCCGCGGGGGTGGCGACCCGCCCGCGAGGGGTCCGGGCGAGCAGCCCTTCGCGTACGAGGAAGGGCTCGGCGACCTCCTCGACCGTCTCGCGCTCCTCCCCCACCGCGACCGCGAGGGTGGACAGGCCGACGGGCCCGCCGCCGAACAGCTTCAGCAGGGCGACGAGCACGGCGCGGTCCAGCCGGTCCAGGCCGCGGGCGTCGACCTCGTACACCCGCAGGGCCGCGGCGGCGATGTCGCGGTCGATCCGCCCCTCGGCCTTGACCTGGGCGTAGTCCCGGACCCGGCGCAGCAGCCGGTTGGCGATCCGCGGCGTGCCTCGGGAGCGGCCGGCGATCTCCGCGGCCCCCGCCGTGTCTATGGCCACGTCGAGGAGACCGGCGGAGCGGTGGATGACGCGCTCCAGCTCCGTGGGCTCGTAGAACTCCATGTGGCCGGTGAAACCGAAGCGGTCCCGCAGCGGGGGCGGCAGGAGTCCGGCCCTGGTGGTGGCACCGACGAGGGTGAACGGCGGCAGTTCGAGCGGGATGGCCGTGGCGCCGGGGCCCTTGCCGACGATGACGTCGACGCGGAAGTCCTCCATCGCCATGTAGAGCATCTCCTCGGCGGGCCGCGACATGCGGTGGATCTCGTCGAGGAAGAGGACCTCGCCCTCCTGGAGGGAGGAGAGGATCGCCGCGAGGTCGCCTGCGTGCTGGATGGCCGGGCCGGAGGTGATCCTGATCGGGGCGTTCATCTCGGCCGCGATGATCATGGAGAGCGTGGTCTTGCCGAGGCCGGGGGCGCCGGAGAGCAGGACGTGGTCGGCCGTGGCGCCGCGGGCCCGGGCGGCCTTGAGTACCAGGTCGAGCTGTTCGCGTACCTTCTCCTGGCCGACGAACTCGTCGAGGTCCTTCGGGCGCAGGGCGGCCTCGACCGCGGTGTCCTCGCCGTCCGCGCCGGCGGCGACCAGCCGGTCCTCCGGCCGCTCGTCCGTCAACTCGCCGGTGTCGGGCCCGGTCTCGTCCCAGTTCATCTCGTCAGTCCGCCTCGGGTGGTTCGGTGCCGGCACGTGCGGTGTCCGGCCGGCGTGCGGGGCATGGGGGCCGCTGCGGTCAGCGTGCGCGGTTGAGTGTCTGCAGGGCGGCCCGCAGCAGCTGGGGCACGGGGGCCTGGCCACCCCCGGCGATCGCCGCCTCCGCCTGCGGGGCCACGGCGGCCACGGCCTCGTCGGCCTCGCGGGTGGCGTAACCGAGGCCGATGAGGGCGGCCTGCAGCTGGTCGCGCCAGGAGGAGGTGACGGCGGCGCCGATGCCCTGCTGGCCGATGTGCGCGCCGACGGGCTCGCCGAGCCGGTCCTTGAGCTCCAGCAGGAGCTTCTGGGCGCCCTTCTTGCCGATGCCGGACACGGCGGTGAGCGCCTTCTCGTCGCCGGTGGCGACGGCGATGCGCAGCGCGTCCGGGCTGTGGGTGGCGAGCATGGCCTGGGCGAGCCGCGGGCCGACGCCGCTGGCGGTCTGGAGGAGCTCGAAGACCTGGCGCTCGTCGTCGTCGGCGAAGCCGTACAGGGTGAGCGAGTCCTCCCGCACGACGAGGGAGGTGGCCAGCCTGGCCTCCTTGCCGATGCGCAGGCCGGCGAGCGTGCCGGGCGTGCACTGGACGGCCATGCCGATGCCGCCGACCTCGACCACGACCGTGGAGGGGGCGAGGGCGGCCACCGGGCCGGAGACGAAGGCGATCATGCGGTACGGCCTTTCAGCGTGCGGTGGGCGGCGACAGCCTGCTGCAGTCGGTTCTGCGCGGGTGCGCGCCAGATGTGGCAGATGGCGAGGGCGAGGGCGTCGGCCGCGTCGGCGGGCTTCGGGGGCGCGTCGAGCCGCAGCAGCCGGGTCACCATCGCCCCGACCTGGGCCTTGTCGGCACGGCCTGACCCGGTGACGGCGGCCTTGACCTCACTGGGGGTGTGCAGGGCGACCGGAATCCCGCGGCGGGAGGCGCACAGCATGGCGACCGCGCTGGCCTGGGCGGTGCCCATCACCGTACGTACGTTGTGCTGGCTGAACACGCGTTCCACAGCGACGAATTCGGGGCGGTACTCGTCGAGCCACCGCTCGATGCCCTCTTCGATGGCGACCAGCCGGTGGCCGAGCTCCGCGTCCGCCGGCGTGCGCACCACGCCGACCCCGGCCATCGTCAGCGGACGGCCGGCGACCCCCTCGACGACTCCGACACCGCACCGGGTCAGCCCCGGGTCCACGCCCAGTACCCGCATGTAGGACCCTCCGCCGCTCGGTCATCTGTTCCCGCAGGCTATCGGCTGCCACCGACAATGGGACGGGCCGACGGGGTGTGTCCCGTCGGCCCGTCCCAGGCTGTACCGCCCTCAGGCGTCGACCTTCTCCATGACCTCGTCGGAGACGTCGAAGTTGGCGAAGACGTTCTGCACGTCGTCGCTGTCCTCCAGCGCGTCGATCAGCTTGAAGATCTTGCGCGCGCCCTCTTCGTCCAGCTCGACCTGCATGGTCGGGACGAAGTTGGCCTCGGCCGAGTCGTAGTCGATGCCGGCGTCCTGCAGCGCGGTGCGGACCGCGACCATGTCGGTGGCCTCGCTGAGCACCTCGTAGGTGTCACCGAGGTCGTTGACCTCCTCGGCGCCTGCGTCGAGCACGGCCCCGAGCACGTCGTCCTCGCCCAGCTCACCCTTGGGGACGATCACGACGCCCTTGCGGTTGAACAGGTACGAGACCGATCCCGGGTCAGCCATCGAACCGCCGTTGCGGGTCATGGCGACACGGACGTCGGACGCGGCACGGTTGCGGTTGTCGGTGAGGCACTCGATGAGCACCGCGACGCCGTTCGGGCCGTAACCCTCGTACATGATCGTCTCGTAGTCGGCACCGCCGGCCTCGAGGCCGGCACCGCGCTTGACCGCCGAGTCGATGTTCTTGTTCGGGACCGAGCTCTTCTTGGCCTTCTGGATGGCGTCGAAGAGGGTCGGGTTGCCGGACACGTCCGCGCCGCCCGTGCGGGCCGCGACCTCGATGTTCTTGATCATCTTCGCGAAGAGCTTGCCGCGCTTGGCGTCGATCACGGCCTTCTTGTGCTTCGTCGTAGCCCATTTAGAGTGGCCGGACATCTGCCTTCTCCTTCGCGTCACCAAAATCGATCCGAACCCGAGAGATCCTACCGGGATCGCATCAGCCCACGGCGCGCACCATGTCGGTGAAGAGTGCGTGCACCCGGTGGTCCCCGGTCAGCTCCGGGTGGAACGACGTGGCGAGGGCGTTTCCCTGGCGTACGGCCACGATGTGCCCGCCGTGCACCGCGACGACCTCCGCGCGGGCGCCCACCGATTCCACCCAGGGAGCCCGGATGAAGACGCCCTCGACGGGCCCCCCGGGCACTCCGTCGACGTCGACGGCCGCCTCGAAGGACTCGTTCTGCCGCCCGAAAGCGTTACGGCGCACGATCATGTCGATCCCGCCGACCGTCTCCTGACCCGAGCGCGGGTCCAGGATCTTGTCGGCGAGCAGGATCATCCCGGCGCAG
This sequence comes from Streptomyces sp. B1I3, assembly GCF_030816615.1. Classification (NCBI taxonomy): domain Bacteria; kingdom Bacillati; phylum Actinomycetota; class Actinomycetes; order Kitasatosporales; family Streptomycetaceae; genus Streptomyces; species Streptomyces sp. B1I3. Next base: position 6,593,115 of record NZ_JAUSYD010000001.1, on the reverse strand, counting down.
GTGCCGTAGACCGGCATGCCGGCGGCGACCCGCTCCCGCAGCGGTTCCAGCATGCCGAAGAGGACCGCCAGCTTGGACATCGTGGTGGATTCGCCGCCGGGTATGACGAGTCCGTCGACCTCGGCGAGCTCCTCGGGACGCCGGACCGGCCTGGCCAGGGCGTCGGCCGAGGCCAGGGCGATCAGGTGTTCCCGTACGTCGCCCTGGAGTGCCAGGACGCCGATGACAGGGGTGTCGGTCATCGGTGCTTACCAGCCGCGGTTGGCGTAGCGCTCGGCCTCGGGCAGGGTGTCGCAGTTGATCCCGACCATGGCCTCGCCCAGGTTGCGGGAGGCGTCCGCGATGACCTTCGGGTCGTCGTAGAAGGTGGTGGCCTTGACGATGGCGGCGGCACGCTTGGCGGGGTCGCCGGACTTGAAGATGCCGGAGCCCACGAAGACGCCCTCGGCGCCGAGCTGGCGCATCAGGGCCGCGTCCGCCGGCGTGGCCACGCCACCGGCCGAGAAGAGGACGACGGGCAGCTTGCCGAGCTCGGCGACCTCCTTGACCAGCTCGTAGGGGGCGCGGAGGTCCTTGGCGGCGGCGTACAGCTCGTTGTTGTCGTAGCCGCGCAGCCGGGCGATCTCGTTCTTGATCTGGCGCAGGTGGCGGACGGCCTCGACGACGTTGCCGGTGCCTGCCTCGCCCTTCGAGCGGATCATCGCGGCACCCTCGGCGATGCGGCGCAGCGCCTCGCCCAGGTTGGTGGCGCCGCAGACGAACGGCGTGGTGAAGGCGAACTTGTCGCTGTGGTTGACCTCGTCGGCCGGGGTCAGGACCTCCGACTCGTCGATGTAGTCGACGCCGAGGGACTGCAGCACCTGGGCCTCGACGAAGTGGCCGATGCGGGACTTGGCCATGACGGGGATGGAGACGGCCTGGATGATCTCTTCGATCATGTTGGGGTCCGACATCCGGGCCACGCCGCCGTCCTTGCGGATGTCGGCGGGGACCCGCTCCAGCGCCATGACGGCCACGGCTCCCGCGTCCTCGGCGATCTTCGCCTGCTCGGCGTCGACGACGTCCATGATCACGCCGCCCTTGAGCTGTTCGGCCATGCCGCGCTTGACGCGGGCGGTGCCGGTGGCCGGGGCCTCGGTTGACTGCGGGGTACGGGGAAGCGTGGACACGGATCGACCTCACTGGGGTGAAAAGAGCGGAATGCTGCAGCCCCGAGCAAACGCCCGGCGACCGGTCCACTGCAAGGGCCAATGAACACCCCGTGGACCGCTTCGCACCGGACGGCCCCTCCGGCCTGCGCCGCGCGCCCTCAGGTACCGGGCCGGTCCGCGAGGGCGACCGGCGGCTCGTCGTCCATCTCGAACGCGAGCGGGAACGGCGCGTGCCCGGCGAGCCGGAACAACCGCACCGTCCGGTGCGTACGCAGCGCCCGGGCGGCCCGCACGGCGTCGTTGTGGAAGCGCCGTGCCATCGGTACCCGGCGCACCGCCGCGGCCAGTTCCCGCGCCGCCTCCTCCCCGCCGGGGATCTCCTTGACCGCCTCCACCTGCACCGGCTCACCGAACACGGCCCGCAGGGCGGTGCTCAGCTCGCTCTCGGCGACCTCCCGCTGCTCCTCCGCGGCCTGCCGGGCCGCGTGCGCCGCCTCGTACAGGACGATCGACGCGGCGGGATCCAGGACGCCGGACGTGGCCAGTTCCTGGGTGACCGAGGCGCGGCGCAGCAACTGGGCGTCCAGGGCCGCGCGGGCCGCGTCCATACGGGAGTGGAGCCGGTCGAGCCGACCGGCGGTCCAGCTGAGGTACAGGCCGATCGCGAAGAGCGCGACGGCGATCCAGATGAAGGTTTCGATCACCCACCGAGGTTACCGGCGGTGCCGGGACCCCCCGGGCACGCACCCCTTCCTCGGCTCCCAGTACGCCAAGCCCGCAACCCGCGGGCACACGACAGCCGCACCGTCCCCCAGGCGCACAACGTATGACGGCCCCCACCACCAACGCCGGGCGGCACCCGGGCTCACGACGCACGACGACCGGCCCGGGGGCGTGCAGGAGGGTCCCCGCAGGGTGACGAACACAATCCAGGCCCACCCCACGTACGACTGGAAACGTTCGTCACCCGAGGAGACACTCCGGAGGGCCCCCGGGCCCCACCCACCGACGCGGGGCGGCACCCGGCCCCGGGCTCACGACGCACGACGACCGGCCCGGGGGCGTGCAGGAGGGTCCCCGCAGGGTGACGAACACAATTCAGGCCCACCCCACGTACGACTGGAAACGTTCGTCACCCGAGGAGACACTCCGGAGGGCCCCCGGGCCCACCCACCGACGCGGGGCGGCACCCGCCCCCGACCGGCCCACCCCACGTGGGACGGCCACCACCAAGCCCGTCCGGCGATTGAGGACAAACCCCCGAGCCGGGACCGGACCCGGACCCGGACCCGGACCCGACCCCCGAGCCCTCAGTCCCGGGCGGCCAGCCCGAACCGTGCGCGCAGCCCCGTACGTTCGTCCGTGTCCACCGCCGCCGCCCCGTCCGCCACCGTCTCGTACACCGCGAGGATGTCCGCCCCCACAGTCGACCAGTCGAAGCGGCGCACATGCGCGCTGCCGCGCTTCCGCAGTCCCGCCCGCCGCTCCGGATCGGCGAGCAGCCGGATCGCCGCCGAGGCCAGCGCGTCGGCGTCCTCGTTGGCGAAGAGGTCACCCGCGGCGCCCTGGTCGAGTACCTGCGCGAACGCTTCCAGGTCGCTGGCGAGCACGGGCGCGCCCGCCGACAGAGCCTCGACCAGGATGATGCCGAAGCTCTCACCGCCGGTGTTCGGCGCGACGTACACGTCGACGCTGCGCAGCAGCCGTGCCTTGTCCTCGTCGCTCACCATGCCGAGGAACTCGACGCGGCCGCGCATCTCCTCGGGGAGTGAGGCGACCGCCTCCTCCTCGTCACCGCGGCCCGCGACGAGCAGCCGGGTACCCGGCCGGGCGGCGAGGATCGCGGGGAGTGCCTTCATCAGGACGGGCAGCCCCTTGCGCGGTTCGTCGATGCGCCCTATGAACCCGAGCGTCCCGCCCTGCCATTCGGCCTTCGGCTCGGCCCCGGCGAAGAAACCGACGTCCACGCCGTTGGGGATGAGCACGGCGTCCCCGCCGAGGTGCTCGACCAGGGTGCGGCGGGCGTACTCGCTGACCGCGATGCGCGCGCTGATCTTCTCGAGTGCCGGCTGGAGGATCGGGTAGGCCGCGATCATGGCCCGGGAGCGCGGATTCGACGTGTGGAACGTGGCGACGATCGGCCCCTGCGCCGCCCAGCAGGCGAGCAGCCCCAGCGACGGCGAGGCCGGCTCGTGGATGTGGATGACGTCGAAGGTGCCGTCGTGCAGCCAGCGCCGCACCCGCGCGGCGGACAGGAAGCCGAAGTTCAGCCGGGCCACGGAGCCGTTGTACGGGACGGGCACGGCCCGGCCCGCGGACACCACGTACGGGGGCAGGGGTGTCTCGTCGTCGGCGGGCGCCAGCACCGAGACCTGGTGGCCCAGGCGGATCAGGTGCTCCGCCAGGTCACGGATGTGGAACTGCACGCCGCCCGGGACGTCCCAGGAGTACGGGCAGACGATGCCGATCTTCACGGAGCTTCCCCCTGGGGATCCAGATCGGAGAGCCAGAGCCGCTGCAGCATGTGCCAGTCCTCCGGATGCTCGGCGATCCCGGTGGCGAAGGCATCGGCCATCGCCTGTGTCATGGAGGACGTCTTCTCGATCCGGGTGCCTGTCTCCGGTACGGCGACAGGCGGATGGATCTGCCCCTGCATCACGGACGTGCCGTCGTACCAGAGGGTGACGGGCAGCAGCAGCGCACCGGTCTGCTGGGCCAGCAGAGCCGGGCCGGCGGGCATGCGGGCGGTGTCGCCGAAGAAGTTCACCTCGACGCCGGAGGCGGACAGATCGCGGTCGGCGACGAGGCAGACCAGCCCGCCCGCACGCAGCCGCCGGGCCAGGGTCCCGAACGCGGCCCCTCCGTTGTGCGGCAGGACCTCCATGCCCAGGCCCTGGCGGTAGGCCACGAACCGGTCGTAGAGGCTTTCCGGCTTGAGCCGCTCGGCGACCGTCGTGAAGGGCACCTTCAGGTCCGTGGTGGCCCATGCTCCCGCCAGGTCCCAGTTCCCCAGGTGCGGCAGCGCGACGACGACCCCCTGGCCCGAGTCGAGAGCGTCGGTGATGCGGTGGATGTCACGGACGTGTATGGACGCCTTGATCCGCTGCGGACTCCAGGTCGGCAGCCGGAAGGACTCCATCCAGTAGCGCATGTACGAGCGCATGCCGGCCTTCGACAGCTCGGCGAGCCGGGCGGCGTCCGCGTCGGGCACCACCCTGGCGAGGTTCGACTCCAGGCGCAGCACGGACTTCCCGCGCCGCTTCCACACCTGGTCGGCCAGGGTGCGGAAGAGCGCCGCCGCGACCGGCTCGGGAAGCTTCTTGACCGCGCCCCAGCCGAGCCCGTACAGCCCGTCGGTCAGCCGCCCCTTCAGGTCGGATCCCGTGCCGCTCACTGCGCGGCCTCGCTCCCCTGGTCCGCCGTCCCGCCCGCGGTGGCGGCAGCGGCGTCGGCCTCGGCCGACTCCCTGCGCACGGTCACCACCCGCTGGACCAGCGTCACCAGACTGCCCACCGCGACGATCCACAGCGCGATCGGCAGCAGGACCTGGATTCCGGGTACGCCGAAGCCGTGCAGCCCGGCGAGGCCGGCCGCGACCAACGAGATCACCAGCCGCTCGGCACGCTCCACCAGCCCGTTCACCGCGACCGGCAGGCCGATCGACTCACCGCGCGCCTTCGTGTACGAGACCACCTGGCCGCTGGCCAGACAGAAGATCGCGACCGCGCACAGCATGGTGTCGTCGCCGTCGCCCGCGTACCAGAGCGCGAACCCGGCGAAGATCGCCCCGTCCGCCACCCGGTCGAGCGTCGAGTCCAGGAACGCGCCCCACCGGCTGGAGATCCCGGCCTGCCGGGCCATGTTGCCGTCGACCAGGTCCGAGAAGACGAAGACGGTGATGACGATCGTGCCCCAGAAGAACTCCCCCATGGGGAAGAAGACCAGCGCACCCGCCATCACTCCGGCCGTACCGACGAGCGTGACCGCGTCGGGACTGACCCCGAGACGGAGCAGCAGAGCGGCGAACGGTGTGAGGACACGCGTAAAAAATGCACGCGCGTACTTGTTCAGCATGGCCTTCCCGAGGTTCGGTGGGCCGCGCGGCCCCTTCGGCCACCGGCGGGCCCATCGTAGTCACGAGCCGGGCCTGCCCACGGCGGGGCACCCCGTCCGGGGGATCCGGCGCCCGCGGCGGCCGTCTCCGCCCGGCCGCACGGACACGGGCCGCCGTGCCACCGCGGCGGGGCCGCGGCCCGACATATGGACGCGGCCCGGGGTGAGTGGAAAGCTCGAAGTACCGCGGGCGTCGCCGAAGCCGTCGGTGAGGCGTCCACGCCCGTGCGGCATCTCCCCTCACCGCGCCGGTGCCGCCGGCACCGCGCCACCCACCGGGAGGCACGCATCATGGGCGACAGGACACATACGCACACCGGAGCCGCCGGCAGGGCGGCGGCGGCCGAGCGGCCCGCTTCCGTACGGAACGTGGTGCTGGTCGGCCACAGCGGCTCCGGCAAGACCACCCTCGTCGAGGCTCTCGCGCTGACGGCGGGAGCGATCAACCGGGCGGGCCGGGTCGAGGACGGCGGGACCGTCTCGGACCATGACGAGATCGAACGGCGTCGCCACCGCTCCGTACAGCTCTCGCTCGTCCCCGTCGAGTGGGAGGGCTACAAGATCAACTTGCTGGACACCCCCGGCTACGCGGACTTCGTCGGGGAGCTCAGGGCCGGTCTGCGAGCCGCGGACGCGGCCCTCTTCGTCGTGTCGGCGGCGCAGGAGGCCGGCGCCGTGGCGGGAACCACCCGTGCGGTGTGGGAGGAGTGCGCGGCCGTGGGGATGCCACGTGCCGTCGTCGTCACCCACCTGGACACCGCGCGCACGTCGTTCGACGAGATGACGCGGATCTGCGGGCGGATCTTCGGGGGTGAGGACCCCGACGCCGTACTGCCGCTCCACCTGCCCGTGCAGGGGCCCGAGGGCCCGGACGGGCACGCCCCGCTCACCGGGCTCACCGGCCTGCTCACCCAGCGGATCCTCGACTACTCCACCGGGGAGCGCCGCGAGCTCCCGCCCGCCGGTGACCAGCGCGAACCACTGTCACGCGCCCGTGACCGGCTCATCGAGGGGATCATCGCCGAGAGCGAGGACGAGACGCTGATGGACCACTACCTCGGCGGCGGGGACATCGACGCCGGGACACTCGTGGAGGATCTGGAACGTGCCGTCGCACGCGGCTCCTTCCACCCCGTCCTCACGGCGGCGCCGGCCGCCGAGGGCGCCCGTCAGGGCATCGGCACGGTCGAGCTCCTCGAACTGATCACCCGGGGCTTCCCCTCCCCCCTGGAGCGCGCGCTCCCCGCCGTCACCACCCCCGACGGCTCCCCACGCCCCGCCCCGGCCTGCGATCCCGGGGGCCCGCTGGTCGCCGAGGTCGTGAGGACGGCGTCCGACCCCTACGTCGGGCGGGTCTCCCTCGTCCGCGTCTTCTCCGGCACACTGCGCCCCGACGACCCCGTCCACGTGTGCGGCCACGGTCTCACCGGCCCCGGGCACGAAGCGCGTCCCAGCCATGACGCCGATGTGCGTGTCGGCGCGCTCTTCGCCCCGTTCGGCCGGCAGCAGCGCCCTCTGGACCGCTGCATCGCCGGTGACCTGGCATGCGTGTCGAAGCTGGGAGGGGCGGAGACCGGCGACACCCTCTCGGACCCCGGTGGCCCCCTGCTGATGGAGCCGTGGGCCATGCCGGACCCGCTGCTGCCGCTGGCGGTACGCGCCCACGGCAAGGCCGACGAGGAGAAGCTGTCCCAGGGGCTGGCCCGGCTGGTCGCCGAGGACCCGACGATGCGGCTGGAACAGAACCAGGACACGCATCAGGTCGTCCTGTGGTGCATGGGCGAGGCCCACGCCGAGGTGGCGCTGGAACGCCTGCGCAGCCGGTACGGCGTGCAGGTGGACGCCGTACCCCACCGGGTCCCCCTGCGCGAGACGTTCGCCTCCCGCACCGTCGGCCGCGGCCGGCACGTGAAACAGTCCGGCGGCCACGGCCAGTACGCCGTCTGCGAGATCGAGGTGGAGCCGCTGCCGCCCGGTACGGGCCTCGAATTCGTCGACAGGGTGGTCGGCGGCTCGGTGCCCCGGCAGTTCGTCCCGTCCGTCGAGAAGGGCGTGCGCACCCAGGCCGCCCGCGGTGTGGCGGCGGGACACCCGCTCGTCGACGTGCGCGTCACCCTGCTCGACGGCAAGTCGCACGCGGTGGACTCCTCCGACGCCGCCTTCCAGACAGCGGGCGCGCTGGCCCTGCGCGAGGCCGCGGCCGACACCAGGATCCAGCTCCTCGAACCGGTCGCCGACGTGCGGATCCTGATCCCGGACGACTACGTGGGCGCCGTCATGAGCGACCTCGCGGGACGGCGGGGCCGAGTGGTCGGCACCGAGCAGGCGGCCGGAGAACGCACGCTCGTACGCGCCGAGGTGCCCGAGATCGAGATCGGCAGATACGCCGTCGACCTGCGCTCCCTGACGCACGGCACGGGCCGGTTCGACCGGGCGTACGCCCGGCACGAAGCCATGCCTCCCCAGCTCGCCGAACGCGTCCGCGCATCGCAGGAAAACACCACAAGCAGAAGCTAGGTGACCGGAAATGGTGTCTGCCGCCCGCACCCGGCCCCGCCGGCGGGCGGCGGCACGTTCCGGACGATACGCTGTGGTCCCAGCTCAGAAGGTGTGCGACGTACGTTAGTTGGGAAAAGCCGCAGGAGCAGACCGTGCGGCGAGTGGGGGCGGCAGTGGCCAACGACGGATTCGATTTCTCTCCCGGAGCTCAGATCCCGCTCCAGGGTTCGGCCGGGCAGGCGGTGGCGACCAACGCCCTCGCCTCCGCCGCGTACCGCGACAGCGATGTGACGGAGATCCTCAAGGCCAACAGCGAGTGGCACAAGTCCGAGGTGAAGCCGGGCGACGCCAAGCTACTCAAGTCCGACTACTTCAAGCCGAATCTGGGCGAGGCCTTCTCCCGGGCCGTACAGGAACGCATGCTCGGCGGCGCCCGCAAGGCGCTCATCCAGTCCTTCGGCACCGACCCGCAGACCGTCGTCGAGCACTGTCTGTCCGCCACCCGGCTGCGCAAGGCACGCGACACCCGGCTGACGCTGGTCACCGCCGTCTTCGGCTTCGCCTTCCTGCCGGGGCTGCTTTTCTGGGTCCTGGCCTTCCGGCTGCGCGACTCGCTCAACAAGTCCAAGGACAAGGCGTTCCAGGCACTCGGCGGCCTCCTCCTCCTCGTGTTCGGCGCGGCCGCCGCCGTCGGCCTGATCGCCATGCCGCTCACCGGATTCCTGGCCCTCTACCTGCGCCTCATGGCGATCGCACCGCTGATCGGCTGGCTGCTCGCCAAGCGCATCGCCGAAGCCTCGGCCAAGGACATGCGCGCACGCTGGGAGGGGCTCCTGTCCGGCGCCGCCGTGAGCGCCAAGATCCCCGAGGCCGTGCCGAAGAATCCCAGCGAGACCGCCCGGGAGGCCCTGCGCCAGGGTCTGGAGAAGCTCTCCGCCGAGCAGCAGTCCAACGCCGTCTTCTACGCCGGTCCCAAGGGCATCCTCGGCATGGGCACCCGCTGGGGCAGCTGGCAGCTCGCCGAGGAGCTCACCCCCGCTGACCCGGCCAAGGAGATCCACCAGTTCCGCAGCTGGGACGTCGTCCGGGCCATCCACGACCAGCTGAAGATGCTCGAGCGCGGCCCGCTGAACACCGGCGGCTTCCCCACCCCGTCCGTCAAGCACTGGATCGTCTCGCCCATCGGCGAGAACGCCGACTCCGTCACCCGCCCCGAGGGCGAGGACGTCGCCACCTTCCAGATCAAGCCGCACGAGATACAGCGCATCTGCAACCACCAGCAGTTCGGCAGTGGAGACCGGCACTACCTCGGCGTCCAGTTCACCCTCTGGGACGGCCAGCTCGTGGTCACGATGCTGATCACGGTCACCGTGCTCCACGAGACGCTGCGCATCGAGGTCACCGGACACGCCCTGGGCCCGGTCCACCCGCTGTTCCTGACCAAGCCCGCAGCCGAGACCAAGACCGTCAAGAAGGCCGTCCGCTTCTGGGAGACACGCACGGTCACTCTCCCCGTCGTCAAGGCGAACGAGGTCGTCAGGCTCGCCCTGCGGGCCCCGTTCACCTGGTATCCGCCGCTGCTCGACTACCTCGGCGGCAAGATCGTCCTGCCCGAGCCCTTCGGCCTGCGTCACGCCTGGGCGGCCAAGCCGTGGGGCCACCGCTTCATGGCGGACGACGCCATGCGGGCGGCCACCCCCGTCCTGCGCGTCGTGCACGCGGCGGCCATGCGGGTCCTCAAGGAGCACGGCGTCGACACCGAACGCTTCGACAACCGCTCCATGGTCCTCAGCGGGATGGTGCAGGACGCCGCCCCGCGGAAGGCCGACGTCTACGACGCCTGACGGCGTGAGGGGTGCGCTTCCCGGCCGGGAAGCGCACCCCTCACGTCGTGTACGAGCCGCTCAGACCGCCGGCAGCTCGGCGGGCCACACGCCGGCGAGCATCGTCCGGGTGTCCCCCAGCAGCTGCGGCAGGACCTTCGTGTTCCCCACCACCGGCATGAAGTTGGTGTCCCCACCCCAGCGCGGGACCACATGCTGGTGCAGATGGGCGGCGATGCCCGCGCCGGCCGCGGCACCCTGGTTGAGCCCGATGTTGAATCCGTGCGCCCCTGAGGCCGCCCGCAGCGCGACCATGGCCCGCTTGGTGAAATCGGCAAGCTCGGCCGTCTCCGGCACGGTCAGCTCCGTGTAGTCGGCGACGTGCCGGTACGGCACCACCATCAGGTGCCCCCCGTTGTACGGATACAGGTTCAGCACCGCGTAGACGCGCTCGCCGCGCGCGACGACCAGCCCGTCCTCGTCCGACTTCGACGGGATCACGCAGAAGGGACACCCGTCCCCGGACCCCGGGCCGCTCGGCTTGTTCTCGCCCTGGATGTACGCCATCCGGTGGGGCGTCCACAGGCGCTGGAACGCGTCGGGCGACCCCACTCCGATCTGCTGCTCCGGCTCACTCGTCATGCCGGCCAGCATATTGCTTCACTCCCGCCGCGCGTGTCGCCGGGGCCGCCCCCGCGGGCGCACCGCGATGCTGACGCCATGAGCGACCGCCCCGCCGACCCCGTGCCCCGCCGGTTCAAGGAATGGGACCAGCGCACCCAGGTGCCGCTCCTCGCCGCGGCACTCCTCTTCCTCATCGGCTACGCGGTCCGCGTCCTCGCCCCCCACGACACCCAGCCCTGGCGGGACATCGCCCTCGGCCTGGTCGCCACCACCTGGGCGGTCTTCGTCGTGGACTACGGCGTACGGCTCCGCCTCAGCGGCCTCGGCCGGCGCTTCGTGCGCACCCACTGGCTGGACACGCTGGTCCTCCTGCTGCCCCTGCTGCGTCCGCTGCGCATGGTCCAGCTCTACACGGCGGTCCAGAAGCGCCGCCAGGAGCCACGGCTGAGCCTGTACGCCCGGGTGATGTCGTACGCGGGCCTCACGGCCGTGCTCCTGGGCTTCTCCGCCGCACTCGCCGTGTACCACCAGGAGCACGGAGCGCCGGACGCCTCGATCCGCACGTTCGGCGACGCGGTGTGGTGGGCGTGCGCGACGCTCACGACCGTGGGGTACGGGGACGCCGTACCGGTGACGCCGCTGGGGCGGCTGATCGCGGCGGTGCTGATGGCCTGCGGCCTCGCCCTGCTGGGTGCGGTGACGGGGTCGTTCTCGTCGTGGCTGCTGCAGGTGTTCGCCAGGGAGGACGAGAGGAGGCCCCCGGGGAGCGGGTAGCTCTCCGGGGGCCTCCTCCGTCGTACGGGTCAGACCTGGACGCGGTCCTCGACGGCCTTCGCGATCTTGGCGATGGCGTCGTCGAGCGGGATGCCGTTCTCCTGCGAACCGTCGCGGTAGCGGAAGGAGACGGCGCCGTTGGCCATGTCCTCGTCGCCCGCGATGATCATGAAGGGCACCTTCTGCTTCTGCTGGTTGCGGATCTTCTTCTGCATCCGGTCCGAGGAGGCGTCCACATCGACCCGCAGCCCCTGCTTGCGCGCCTTGGCGGCGAACTCCTGGAGGTAGGGGATGTGGGTGTCGCCGATCGGGATGCCGACCGCCTGCACCGGGGCCAGCCACACGGGGAACGCACCCGCGTAGTGCTCGAGGAGCACCGCGAAGAAGCGCTCGATGGAACCGAACAGCGCGCGGTGGATCATGACCGGGCGCTGCTTGGTGCCGTCGGGGCCGGTGTACTCCAGGTCGAAGCGCTCGGGCAGGTTGAAGTCGAGCTGCACGGTCGACATCTGCCACGTACGGCCGATGGCGTCCTTGCACTGCACCGAGATCTTCGGGCCGTAGAAGGCGGCGCCGCCCGGGTCCGGGACCAGCGGGAGGCCCTGCTTCTCGGCGACCTGGCGCAGCGTCTCGGTGGCCTCGTCCCAGGCCTCGTCCGAGCCGACGAACTTCTCCGGGTCCTTGGTGGACAGCTCCAGGTAGAAGTCGGTCAGACCGTAGTCGCGGAGCAGGTTCAGGACGAAGGTGAGCGTCCGGTCCAGCTCCTCGGCCATCTGCTCCCGGGTGCAGTAGATGTGCGCGTCGTCCTGCGTGAAACCGCGCGAGCGGGTCAGGCCGTGGACGACACCCGACTTCTCGTACCGGTACACGGTGCCGAACTCGAAGAGGCGCAGCGGCAGTTCACGGTACGAGCGGCCGCGCGCGTCGAAGATCAGGTTGTGCATCGGGCAGTTCATCGGCTTGAGGTAGTAGTCCACCCCGTCGTCGAGCTGCATGGGCGGGTACATGCCGTCGGCGTACCAGTCCAGGTGGCCGGACTTCTCGAAGAGCTTGCCCTTGGTGGCGTGGGGGCTGTAGACGAACTCGTAGCCCTCCTCCTCGTGGCGGCGCCGCGAGTAGTCCTCCATGGCCCGGCGGATGACGCCACCCTTGGGGTGGAAGACGGCGAGGCCGGGCCCGATCTCGTCGGGGAAGGAGAAGAGGTCCAGCTCGTTGCCGAGCTTGCGGTGGTCGCGCTTGGCGGCCTCCTCAAGGAACTCCAGGTGCGCCTTGAGCTCGTCCTTGGTGGGCCACGCGGTGCCGTAGATGCGCTGGAGCATCGGGTTCTTCTCGCTGCCCCGCCAGTACGCCGCCGCGTTCCGCATGAGCTTGAACGCCGGGATGAACCGGGTGGTGGGCAGGTGCGGCCCCCGGCAGAGGTCCTTCCAGCACAGCTCGCCGGTCTTGGGGTCGAGGTTGTCGTAGATGGTCAGCTCGCCGCCGCCCACCTCGACGTCCGCGCCGTCGTCGCTGGAGGCCGAACCCTTGATGCCGATGAGCTCGAGCTTGTAGGGCTCGTCGGCGAGCTCCTCGCGGGCCGCCTCGTCGGTCACGACCCGGCGGGAGAACCGCTGGCCCCGCTTCTGGATCTCCTGCATCTTCTTCTCGATGGCCTTGAGGTCCTCGGGCGTGAACGGCTTCTCGACGTCGAAGTCGTAGTAGAAGCCGTCCTTGACCGGCGGGCCGATGCCCAGCTTGGCCTCGGGGTGCAGCTCCTGCACGGCCTGCGCCATCACGTGGGCGGTGGAGTGCCGCAGGATGTTCAGGCCGTCCTCGGAGGAGATCTCCACGGGCTCGACGAGTTCGCCGTCCTGGAGCGCGTACGCGAGGTCCCGCAGCTCGCCGTCGACCCGGGCGGCGACGACGGTGCGCTGCCCGGGGAAGAGCTCGGCGGCCGTCGTGCCCGTCGTCACCACGTGCTCTTCCCGCTCGGAATCGCGTTGGATGATCACACGGACGTCTGACACCGGTCTCTCCTGACTGAGGGGATGCGACGCCTGTCTGTGGCGTACGCAAGAGGAATCGTACCGAGCCGGAGCCTCCCGGCGCCAAAGGGATGCCGGGGCGCGGGGCCTCTCGCCCGGATCGTGCCGGGCCCGCGTGCCCCGGCACCGCGCCCCCGCGCGGCCTGTCCGGACGCGGGGCCCTACCGCTCGTCCCCCGTGCAGGCCTCCTCGAAGAAGTCGAGGTTCTCCTGGAGCGACTTCATCAGCCGGTCCCGTTCCGCCTCGTCGACCTGGACCGGCGCGACCTGTGAGGCGCCGGTGAGCCGCCGGAAGCCCCCGCGGTTCTCCAGCCTGCCCTCCACCCGCAGCGGGAGCCCGACCAGATGGGCGTGGCCGGCGATGCGGTACGCCTCCTCGTCGAGCTCCATCCGTACATGCCCGACCTCGGCACCCGCGAGGACCCGCAGCCGTACGACGCCGGGGCCGCGCGGGCCCGAGCGGCGCAGCCGTACGACGGCGCCGGTGATGCGGACCGGGACGGCGGGCTCGTCCCTGAGGTAGCGCGCCCCGGCCAGGCGCAGGGCGGGCAGGTCGCCCGGGGAGAACTCCACCGGCTCGGGATTCTCCGGGCAGCCGAGGGGCGTCCCGGCGGCGGGCGCCCAGGCCAGCGTGATCGTGGTGCCTTCCGTGCCGCGGACCAGGGCGACGACCGCCTCGGTCAGCTCCCTGCTGACCCCGGCGGCGACGGCACCGTCGAAGGCGTCCAGGCCTCCGGTGGCGCGCTGGAAGTCGACGGCCTCCCGAGTGGCGTGCAGGGCCTGGTGGAGCTGTACGGCGACGGCCCGCCCGGAGGCGACGGGAACGAACGCGGTCAGTGTGCGTCCGTCGGGTGCGGGTCCCACGAGGGTGCCGTCCAGTGCGGCGCGGGCCTTCCTGCGGTGGCGTGCGCCGTGGTGGCCGGCCCGGCCGCGTACGGCGAGCGCGCCGGCGAGCAGGATCTGCCGGGCCGCCGTGCGCAGCGTGTCCACCTCGGTCCACCCGGCGGCACCTGCGGCGCCTTCGGGGACATCGCGCCACCAGCGGATCTCGTCGCTGGGCACGGTGAGGGCGACGAGGACGTCGCGGGCGGACGGGGCCGCGGCGCGGGCGAGTGCGGTGAGGGCTTCGGCGAGCAGGTCCTCGCTGTCGGGGAAGGTGGTGCTGTCTGGGACGAGCAGGCTGGTACCCGGCTCGTCGGGGCCGGGCGGGGTCCACCGGCTGTAGCGCCCGGCGGCGCCTCCGCGGCGGCACCATCCGTGCCTGCGCAGGAGTGCGCCGAGGACGGCGGGGTCGACGCGCGCGGGATCGGGGCCGGGGCCCGGCCCTTCGGGGGCGTACGGATGTGCGCGGGGGCCCGCCGGAACCGCTCCGCCGGGTTCGTCCGTCGACCGGTGCATCAGGGTCTCCCTCCGGCCCCGACCCGGGCCATGATCTCGCAGAGTGCTCGGTCGTCGAAGATCCGGGAGGTCGGGATCCGCACGGTGGTCCTGTGACGTCCCGTCACCGCGTGGCCGGCCAGGTTGGTCCAGTAACAGCAGTGCCGCAGGTCGAGCCGGTCGTGTCCGGCCCGCAGCCAGTCGTCCTGGCTGCGGGGCACGAGCATCACGACCAGGATCTTGTGCACCGACACGGGGGTCCGTGCCAGCTTCACCAGGTGGGCGTTGTCGAGGGTGAAGGAGAACGCGGCGCCCGGCGGGCGCGGGGCGATCTGGTAGGTGCACTTGAGCTGCACCTTGACGGTCACTTCGTCGTCGACGGTGTGGACGGGGGCGCCGTGGCTGACGTGCCAGTCGATGCCGTTGTCGGGAAAGGGCTGCGACAGGGAGCATCCCGCGGCGGCGGCCACCGCGTGCAGGTAGCCCACCTGAAGGGTCTCCATGCAGGCGGTGGTGGCGAGTGTGCCGCGAAGGGGTGGTGCGGTCCTCTGCGGCGGCGGCCCTGCCCCGTACTCCTCGGCGTGGGCGGGACCTGCTGGATTCGGCTGCGCGAGCGCCATGGCTCCGTGTGCCTTCCGGGCTGTGCCGACCGGTTGCCCGGTCTCCGCTGACGGACCGGTCAACTTCCTTGCCCGTCATCTCTGTTGTCACCGCAGGAGACGTGCCGCAAACGGCGTATCAGGCAAAGGGCCCGGGTATCACCGAATCGGGCAGAGGAATCCCGCCATCTGCCAAGCAGGTGCGAGGAGTTCGGGGATGATGCACTGGTTCGATGGCCCACTGGCCGCTTTTGACACCGAGACGACAGGCGTGGACGTCGAGGAGGACCGGATCGTTTCGGCCGCACTCGTCGTCCAGGACATGGCGGGCGGGCGTCCCCGCGTGACCCGCTGGCTGGTCAATCCGGGGATTCCGGTGCCCGCCGGGGCCACCGAGATCCACGGGCTGACGGATGACCATCTGCAGCGCAACGGGCGGTGGCCCGCCCCCGTGGTGGAGGAGATAGGCCGGGCGCTGGCGGAGCAGTGCGCGGCGGGGCGGCCGATCGTCGTGATGAACGCGCCGTTCGACCTGACGCTGCTGGACCGGGAGCTGAGGCGGCACCGGGCGTCGTCGCTGGCGGGGTACCTGCGGAACGCGCCGCTGTGCGTGCTGGACCCCCGGGTCCTGGACAAGCATCTGGACCGCTACCGCAAGGGCCGTCGCACGCTGACGGACCTGTGCGAGCTGTACGGGGTGGCGCTGGACGGGGCGCACGACGCGGCGGCCGACGCGGTGGCCTCACTGGAGCTGGTGCGCGCGGTGGGGCGGCGGTTCGCCGCCCGGCTGGAGCGGCTGACTCCGGCGGAACTGCATTCGCTGCAGGCCGTGTGGCATGCGGCTCAGGCGCGGGGGCTGCAGGCGTGGTTCGAGAAGAGCGGTACGCCGGAGGCGGTGGACCCGGCGTGGCCGTTGCGTCCGGAGCTCCCTGCCGCGGCCTGACGGGCCGGGCCCGCGCAAGGCCCCGCCCGGGGCCGGGGACGCGAAAGCCGGTCCGTCGGTGGTACTGACGGACCGGCTTTTCCCGGGTGGGCGATACTGGGTTCGAACCAGTGACCTCTTCGGTGTGAACGAAGCGCTCTCCCACTGAGCTAATCGCCCGGGAACGGGTTGAACCATACAGGGCTCGGCGGTCTCCGTTCAAACCGCTTCGAGCCATGCCCGCAGTCCGCGGCGTCCGGAGCGCATCATCAGCGTGTGGTTGACGCGGAAGAGGAGACGTCCGGGCACGGCGAGCCGGCGCAGCAGCCCTTTGCGGACCTCGGCCTCCTGCTCGTACGTGACCCGGCTGCCGCCCTCGTGCGGGGCGACGGTCCAGCGTGCCCAGCCCTCCAGGTCGCCGCTCATCGTGGCTTCGAGTGTCCGCGCGGCGGGGTCGCTGCGGCGCTGCCGGAGCGTCAGGACGAGGTCGTAGGGGAGCGAGGAACGGAAGCGTGCCGTGGCGGTGGCGTCGTCGATCCGGCTGATCTCGCGGACCTGCGGCCACCAGCGTGGGTAGTCCTCGGGACGTTCGAGGGCGTCGTACACGGCGTCGGGCGGGACGGGGATGTCCCAGATGCTCGTGAAGCGGTAGTGATTCCAGTCCATGGCTCCAGTGTGCCGGGGTGCCTACTCAGGCGTGGAAGTGAGTACCCGAGCGCATGTACGAACATGTGGGCGGCGCCACACTCCCGTACATGGAACATGTGCCGCCACCCGCCGAGGAATTGGCGCTCCTCGACCGCGAACTGGTCCGGCTGGACGCCCGCCGGCTGCAGCTGCTGCACCGTCGTGCCTGGCTCCTGACCGTACTCCGGCCCCCGGCCGCGCCTGCGGGCTTTCCCGCGCCTCCCACGCCGCCCACGGCCGGCCCGCCTCCCTGGGGCCCGGCCACGCCCGCCGCCCCCGCCGCCGCGTCGCGCGGCGCCCAGAACGTGCTGCTGGTCCTCGGCGGTCTCCTGCTGACCGTCGCGGCGATCGCGTTCACCCTGTTCAGCTGGGGCGAGATGGGCATCGCGGGCCGCTCGGTGGTGCTGGCGGCGGTGACGGCCGGTGCGCTCGTGGCGCCTGCCCTGCTGCTGCGCCGCGGGCTGTCCGCGACGGCGGAGTCGCTGGCCGCGCTGGCGCTGGTGCTGACGGTCCTGGACGCGTACGCCCTGCACGCGGTGGCGGCGCCGGGCACGGACGGGCTCCGGTTCTCGGCGGTCGCCTCGGCGGTGCTCGCCGCGGTGTGGACGGCGTACGGGCTGGGCCTGGGGCGGCTGCGGCTACCTCTGCCCGCGGCCGTGGTGGCGGGACAGCTGCCTCTGGTACTGGGGGCCTGGGCGGCGGGAGCGTCCGCGCCGGTGTTCGGCTGGGCGCTGCTGGTGACGGCCGCGGCAGATGTGGCGGTGGCGCTGCGGGGCCGGGGGCTCGCGGTGCGGATCACGGCGTGCGCCGGGGCGACGGCGACCGGGCTGACCGCTCTGCTGCTGGGTCTGGAGCAGTCGCTGTCGGCGCAGGGGCCGTCCGCGGCCGTGGGTCCGGGGGCTCTGCTGCTGGCGGGCGCACTGGTGGCGCTGGTCGGGGCGTGGCGCGCGCCGAAGGAGGCGGCGGCGGTCGCGGGTGCGGTGGCGGGTCTGGCCGCGGTGGCTGCCGTGGGCGGTGTGGTGCGTGCGGGGCTGCCGTGGGGCTGGTCGGTCCCGGCGTACCTGCTGTGCGGGGCGGCGCTCGCCGCGGTGGTGCGGTTCCGGGTCCCGCAGCCGGTGGCCCGGGGCGTCCTGGGGGCGTCGGCCGCCGTCGTGTCGGGCGCGGTGCTGTGGGCGCTGCCGGTGGTGGCCGCCGTGCTGCTCGG